>MESS01000095.1:3399-11639 GCA_001771055.1 Caldithrix sp. RBG_13_44_9 | reverse complement strand
TACAAAATAACATCATCATCATAAGAGAGTTCATATCATAGAATAATGATAAAAAAGCAATAAGGAGTTAGAAGTCAATATGATAATAATATGAACTGTATGTGAACAAGTTTAGCGAGAGTATTCATAACAGTTGTTTATTGTTCAAAACAAGACATAACAGTTAACAATTTTTTCATATGTAAATGCAAACAAGAGTAAAAAAAGTACAAAAACATAAATGAAATTATTTAAGTCTTTAAAGAATATTATTAATCCGGGAAGTATTAAATTCATAAATGATAGGTTGAGCAATACTAAAAAAAGGTTATAATTTTTCTTAAGTGTACTACAAGCGATTTTAATAGACCGGGAAGCATAAAAAAAGAAACATTATAATTTGAAAAAAAACACTTTGAAACCAATAGTTATCAATACTATATTTTTCACAAATCTCTAAAGTAAATCGAGTTAAATCTTTTTTCTAATTTTACTGTCGTCTTTGTTTGGGCTTTTTAAAAATAAATTTTTAAGAAAATCAGAAGCGAAAACGACTTCAGAAACAGAACACGACGGTGGAAGAAATTATTCAAAAGATTTCCCATCTACTCAAAAGATTGAATTCCTGCCTAAAGCTTCTGCTGACAATCAGATCTTTTATCTTAGAAGAAGTTCAATTTTTTTTAAGCTGATTTGTAATCAATATAAGAAAAAGTGTAAAACTTGCCCGACATTTATCGATTGGTATTTCAGCGAAGGCGAAGAGCAGGACAAATTCAGGTAAAAAAACATAAAGCAGAATTCAAAAATAATTAAAATAACAGGAGATTAAAAAACAGCACAACTTGCAAGATCCAATTTAAATTTTATGACACATAGTTCATTCTAAAAAATGAGGGATGATTTATGTCACTCAAGAAATCAATATCAAGAAGAGAATTCATGCGCTGGGCAGCTGGAGTTCCTCTGGCAGCCGGCATGTCTGTCCACTTTTTCCCACGTCTAGCCCAAGCCTTGGAAGAAGCAGTAAAAGAGTATCCCCTTATCTGGATGCAAAATTCTACCTGCAGCGGCTGTTCGGTATCAGTGATTAATACCATCCATCCCAGCATTAAAAATGTCATTTTAGAGCAGGTACTACCCGGGCATCAGCTGATCTTATCTTACCATGGAACCCTGATGGCGGCAACCGGTTCTATGTCCCTGGATGCTGCCCGAGAGACAGCCCGTAAATACCAGGGGAAATACGTTTTGATCATAGAAGGAGCAATCCCTACCAAGCAAGAAGGGATTTACGGTTACATCGGTGAAGAGGAAAAACCAATCACCATGCTGCAATGGGTAAAGCGTTTAGCTCCAAACGCCATGGCAGTACTTGCGGTAGGAACGTGCGCAGCATATGGAGGAGTATCGGCGGCTGACCCCAATCCCAGTGGTAGCATGGGAGCTCAGGAGGTGTTCCAAATGCTGAATATAAATACCCCGCATATCAATATTCCCGGCTGTCCTTGTCATCCCGATTGGTTTATCGGAACAGTAGCTAAAATATTATTATACGGCATGCCAAAGGAAAAAGAATTAGACCAATACGGAAGGATGAAATTGTTCTATGGCCGCTCAATACATAACCGCTGTATGAATCGTGATTATATGGATGAAGGAATCTTTGCTGAGAATTTTGGGGAAGAAGGGTGCCTATTGGAGTTAGGGTGTAAAGGTCCTTTTACCAGTGCGGATTGTCCTGTCAGGCTTTGGAATGGAGGTGTGAACTGGTGCATTGCGGCCGGTTCACCCTGCATTGGCTGTACTGAAAAAGGCTTTCCTGACCAGCATTCACCGATCTATCAAAGGAGGTAAATAATCATGAAGACCATTATTAAGATTGATCCAATGACCCGCATAGAGGGCCATTTAGATATTGAGGCAGTGATTGATAACAAGAAAGTGGTTGAGGCCAAATCCAAAGGAACATTGTATCGCGGTTTTGAGCAGATTCTAACTGGCCGAAATCCGATAGACGCCGTGCAGATTACTCAACGCTTTTGTGGAGTTTGTCCCACTCCCCATGCTATTGCCTCTTCGCAAGCCCTGGACAATGCTTTTGGAGTGATGCCGCCAGATAATGGGCGAATTATCCGCAACATCATGCAGGGATCGAATTATATTCAATCTCACATCTTGCATTTCTACCATCTGGCGTCGCTGGATTATTACCGTGGACCTGATATACCCCCATTTGTCCCAAGATATGAAGCGGACTATCGGGTTCCGGAGACAGTGCGGGAAAAGTTGGTGGAACATTATATTGAGGCTTACCAGATCCGCCTGAAGGCTCATGAACTTTGCGCCATTTGGTCAGGAAAAATGCCACACATGGCCTCTATTACTCCTGGAGGGGTGACCATCATTCCACGCATTGATAATATTACCACCTCTTTGTGGCGCCTGAAAGAGCTGACAGATTTTATCGATAATGTCTACATCCCGGATGTGATTACTGTTGGCCAGATCTACCGGGACTACTTTCAAATCGGTAAAGGTTGCGGGAACTATCTCTCGTTTGGTCTTTTTGATCTTGATTCAGAACCGGAGGTCACTAAAAGAAAGCGTTTTTTTCAGATGGCCAGGATGTCAAAAGAAAAAGTTTATCCGGTGGATGTCAACCAAATCGCAGAAGATGTCAAGTACTCCTGGTATGATTCATCCAGTCATAAGCATCCCCGTCAGGGTGATACTACACCGAATCCTGACAAACCGGGAGCCTACAGCTGGTTAAAAGCGCCACGATACAATGGAGAGAGCTACGAAGTAGGACCGCTCGCCAGACTGAAAATAGCTTACGAAACTCGCAGCAATCCCAAAATCAATCAATTGATCGATGAGACACTAAACAAGTTACAGGTCGGTTCAGATGAGTTATGTTCTGTCATGGGTAGGCATATCGCTCGGGCGCTGGAATGCAAGGTAGTTGCTGATGAAATTACTGGCATGATCATGCAGGTTAAACTGGAAGAACCGGTCTGTGTCCCCCACCAAATCCCTGATTCTGGAGAAGGAATGGGATTGTGGGATGCGGCCCGTGGGGCACTGGGACATTGGATTGAAATCCAAAATCAGAAAATAGCTAGATATCAGGCCATTGTTCCTACCACCTGGAATGCTTCACCTAAAGACGACAAAGGTCAGGCCGGTCCTATTGAAGAGGCGTTAATTGGTACAGTAATAGATGACACCAACAATCCGTTCGAATTGGCCCGGATAGTCCGATCTTTCGATCCTTGTTTAGCCTGCGCTGTTCATTTGGCAGAGATTGGTAAATCTGAAAAAACTTTCCGGGTGATTTAATGGGATAAAACTTCTGGTGAGTTAAGAGATTTTAAATTCTGAAACAGGCCGAAAAGAAGAATACTTCTTTTATGCTTTAGCAGACTGGTTAGCGGGGCACTTCGAGACATAATAATTCTGTAAAGGTGAATTCGAATTGACTTCTGCCAATATTCTTATTTTAGGGATCGGGAATCTGCTTCTGGCGGATGAAGGATTGGGAATTCATGTGGTTCAAGAATTACAGAAAATTCCTCAAAGAAGTAATGTGGAAATTCTGGACGGTGGAACAGGTGGATTTGAACTCATTTCTCATTTTGAAGGGAAAAAGAAGGTTATCATCATTGATTCGTTCAAAGCTGACTTGCCAGCGGGAACTATCGTGCAATCAGCAGTTGAAAGATTGAATTTCGAAAAGGAAAATCCAATATCTGCTCATCAGAATGGCCTTAAGGAATTACTCTATCACTCCAGGAAAATTGTACCGTGCCCACAGATTCTCTTTTATGGTATTGTTGCCAAAGAGTACCTTGATTTTTCCACCAATTTAACCCCGGAAGTCCAGGCAAGCATTCCTGCTCTGATTTCGATGATAATGAAAGAAATTGGAGAGAGCTAACTACAGGTGTACTAATTTGAGGTAAATTTTAACAGAGAGAACGGACCGATTTTTCAGGACCCCAGGGCCGGAATTAAGAGAGAGATCTTGGGAGGATTAAATGATTCTGCCATATCTCGATTCTACATATTGTCCTATCTATCACCTGCAATACATTGTTAGTCAGCAAGAGGCCCCTCACCGGATGCACAGTTGTCCTGTTGTATTGACGAGAAGACATTTACGAGAAACAAACGAGTCTACATTGACCTCAATTCGTAGATTCGAATGCTCGCAATAAATGGATTGCTTTGGGCAAGTTTCTCAGCAGCATCAAGGCTCTCCGCCTCGATGATGTTGTAACCAGTAATGGATTCCATATTCCATGGTAGGTTCTTGGTTCCACTTTTCGAGATTTCTCGACCCTCACTGAAACCACCCTGGTCCACTTGCTTGTCGGAGATCGATTCAAACCAAGCTTCCCAAGCCTTCATGATTTCCGGGGTAGGTTTTTCAAATCCGAAATGCAGAAACATAAACTTTTTTACTTCTCTCTCCTTGTTTATGGTGTTTTCAGAGGTCTGCCTGCGGGATAGGGTCTGGCTAACTATTATTTAGTGGTCTTTGAAAAATTTAATTATAACTCGCGTTTATTTTGGCAGCAGAGGATCAATCTCCTCTCTCACCAGGGTGTGAATAATTACATTTTTAGTTTGGCCTGCTCAAGTGTCTGATAAACGGCGAACACCTGATTCAGTTTGGTGATTTCCAGTAGTTTGGTTACTTTCGGGCTGGGATTAGCAATAACCAGTTTACCATTGGCGCGATTCATGTTGCCCCAGCAGGAAGCAATAATCCCCAGGCCAAAGCAACTGTTCATTAGATTGATACCGCTCAAATCGAGAATGATCTTACGGACACCTCCCGTAACCAACTCTTTCACCTTTTCTGAAAGTGCCCGGGCATCGGTGTCCAGCATCTTACCGGCAACCTGTAAGATGATAATATCCCCATCCTTTAATTCCTGGATAGACAACATTTCTGTTCCTCCTCGATATGATTCTTATGAATTCCTTTTAAAAAATTTCCCCTTGACCATACGGAGGTATTCAGTTAAAAGTTCACTGTAAATTTACGAATAAAAAAAGGAAATAAGAAATAGAGAATCATGGTATTTTAAAAACAAAATTATTACCGGGAAACAGATGAAGCTGACAAAGGTGATATTTTTAAAACATATCCAGGTAACCGAAGATGTTAAAAAATCCTCCTGAAACCTGATCAGCTCCAGGAGGATGAGATATTACGTACTTAGAACTATTTCGTCAATACTAATTTTTTGGAAGCCACATATTCGTCGGTCTGTATCCGGTAGTAATATATACCTCCCGCCAGAGAACTTGCATCAAACTTCACCGTGTGATATCCGGCTGACATCTGATCATCCAAAATAGAAGCTACTTTTTTACCCAGCAGGTCAAATACTTCCAATTTAACATGAGAAGTTTTTGCCAGTCCAAATTGAATATTAGTCGACGGATTGAACGGATTGGGATAATTCTGCAACAACTTAAAATTCTCCGGCAATCCTGTTAAATCCCCATCCTTAATTCCGGTTGGATCATAAACTTCAAATCCTAGTACTAATACGTCGGATTGGCCGTCGGAATTTGTTACTGTTACATTATAAATACCACCTGGTAAGGTGCTCGAACTATTTCCTGTTATTGTAGAGGAATTGACAACAGCCTGGTTGGACAAGGGAATCCCTCCAATATCAACTACTGAACCCAGATCAAAATCAAAACCAGCCACTGTGACAACAACCGAGGTGCCTACATCTACTGAATCGGGATCGATAGAATAAATTTGTGGCGGAAAGGTGTTGGTGATCGTTAAGCCATTGACTTCTGTATCCGATTGACCGTCCGGATTAGTGATGGTAACATCATAAGTTCCTGCTGCTAAAAACGGGACTTCCAACTGTGCAAGGCTGGTGCTGACGATAGCTGAAACCGCCAAACCGCCTACACTAACCTCGGCTCCATTGACAAAGTTTTGTCCAATAACGTTTACCAGTTCCTCAGGATAAGCAACTGAAGGCTGGACACTAAGAATATTGGGTGCCGGCAGGGGTGCGTCAGTTACGCTAACATCATCGATAAACCATCCGCGAAAACCGTTATAGAGATCATCCCCTGTGTCAAAGCGGAAACGAATATGAACAGTATTGCCCACCCAGGGAGTTAAATCAAATAATTGATCTAACCAGACTCCGACCTGGCCGAGCCCGCCGGAGCTGTAAGCCTTCCAGGGTTCACCATCCACATCATTCAAGGGATTGATCAGGCCACGTCCGATGGGATAAAAATTAACTCCGTTATCGGGAGAAATTTCCAATTGCATCACATCATAGGCATCAACATCCACCCCTTCTATTTCCCACCAGGTCTTAAAACTCAGCTGGGCGCTGGAAACGCTGGTCAGATCAATAGCCGGAGTAATCAGAGATCCATCCTGAGGTTCGGCCGATAAACCGCCGTTTAGTGGGTATTGAGGGATAGTATCCCAACCAGCACCTATAAAGGTACCGGTTGAGGTTTCGCCAAACCAGCACATCCGGCTGCCGCTATAGGCGGATGGCAGATGCCCATCGTCGGGTAAAGTAACCAGGGTGGGATTGATTCCAGGACTGAGAACTGAAAAGTTCTGGGCGTTCTGGATCAGGTTGAATTGTCCGTCCAGCGTCCATCCAGTGATGCCACTTTCGAAATTAGAGAAAAAGGGCAGCTGCTCGGTATTCTCGGGGGTGGCCAGCAATAACTGAGAAGCAGAGGGAATTGGCTTGGGTGCCGAGCTTCGCTCCCTTTGCCGTTGAGCCGCCTGGGCCATAATACCCTGGCTCAGTAAAAGCAGCATGACAAATAGTACTGTTACAAATTTAAAACAATGATTCATATTTTTCTCCTTGTATTAAGAAATATGTTAAAGTATTGAAAAAGGATATAATAGATTTAGAGCAAGTTTATATAATGGTGAGGGTGTTCTATTAAATTAAAAACAGCACTTTAAAATTTTTAAAAGTAAGAATTCGAATTAAAGTGTCTAATATTAAGTCAGAAATTTTCAGTTAACAAGGGAATTATAGCTTGTGATAAGAATGTTTTTGAAAGTCATTGGTCTGCTTAAGTTATTAATTACAGCGGAATTCCTTGCAGAAAAAACCAGGTCAGTTCCTCTTCAGATATTTTGGGAATAAAAATTTTCTAATCTGCCTAATTCATAAACAAAAAGAAATCAAAGGATTGTTCATTTTTTACTTGCCACGGTTTTTAAACGGTGACAAGTATAAGATATTAGTTTCACTGATTTTAATTCAAGTAAAAACTATTCTATGAATTAATCAGGCTAAAAATTACCGGTGATGAAACAACATAATTTGATTATGAACTAAGAGAACAGATCAAAATTTCCATCAAAAATCCGGTCGATCCGACCACTGCGCCAGTTCCGCCGATGATCCCTTACCAGGGGTGAAGGATTTTCCCGGTAATGCCGCACCACATTGGATTTGCGTTTCATTATAGCCGCGAAACAGCTTTCGGCTTGTTTAACTAGTTCAGATAGCCCATGGATTGGAAGGTATGGCTGCGGCTGGACAGTGACCATGACATTAAATCGTTGAAAGGATCTCTGGTTGTTTTTCGGCTGTTCATAAATATGTAAACCATTTTCTTCTGACAGAATCATGTAGGATCCAAAACCCGATACCGCTGCAACAAAATAGTATGGAGCCAGATCGGTTTTTTCCTCCAGTACTACCAGGCGCATTCGCCGCCTGGCCGCCCACTGCTAGTACATTTTGCAGATATTCAGGAAGAAATTTTTCTGAGTACCGTTCCGCTCGGGACCGGTACGGCCGGCTTCAATTTTTAGAAATACATCTTTGGGCAGATCATTGACAACCGATTGGTAGGCCTTTTCCAGCAAATAAAGCTGCTGAGCCAGGCGGGTGACGAGATCGGGTGAATAGTTTTCCCGGGGTATATTTTTATCAGTAAACAGCCTATTGAGCAGGGAATCAGCTGTTTTCAATCCGGTTTCTATCCGTTCCATGTACTCCACTTCTCCTAAAATCCGGAAGCGATCCTCACTGTCCCAAAAACCGGTGAAATTAATTTTATTCAGATGATTTTCTTTCCGTTCCCCCCAGGATTGATTGCGAATGCAGTTGGCAAATTCAGCGTGGGTTTGCTGCAGGAAGAGAGCCTCTTCTCTGGAACTTTTAGGATCAAGGAGAATGTGAGTTAAGCTTAATTTCCCTGAGACTGGTCTCTCT
>MESS01000095.1:0-3391 GCA_001771055.1 Caldithrix sp. RBG_13_44_9 | reverse complement strand
TTCCTCAGGCTCGAATTTTTCCTCCGGGGCTTCAGGATCTATGAATTCTACTTCAATTTTCTGACCATCGCTCCGGACAAACAGAAATTGGTCGCCCGCCGGGAGCTGGTGATTGATGATGGTGAGCGCCAGCGGGGAAAGGCAATATTGTTCAATGGCCCGTTTGAGCGGACGAGCTCCCAGATCTGGCGTGAATCCTTTGTCCAGCAGGAATTCAATCGCCGAATCTTCCCACTCCACTGCCCATTCCCGCATCCGTAATCCCCGCCGATTCATCACCGATTTCAATTCAATTTGCAGGATATCCCGCATCACTTTTCTGCTCAAGGGGCGGAAGATGATGATGCGGTCAAGGCGATTGATAAATTCACGGCGGAAAGTTTCTTTTATTGATTTTTCTACGCTTTTCATGGAAAAAGCACTGGCATTGGGATTAAAACCAATACTTTCGCCGATTTGAATTTTTCCTCCCAGATTAGAGGTCAGGATAATGATGCTGTGCCGGAAATTGGCAGTGTTCCCGGTACGATCGGTCAGCCGGCCGTCATCAAATACCTGCAGGAAAAGATCCCAGATGCTGGGATGAGCTTTTTCAAATTCATCCAGGAGTATTACCGAAAAGGGCTGTTTACGGATCTGGGTAAAAAGGGAGGAACTGGCCAGCACCGGCTGATAGTCTCGCTGTTCACCCAGAATAGAGTCAATGGCTCCCGGCGTCTGGTATTCGCTCATATCCAGGCGGATCATGCGGTCAGGTGATCCGAACAGGAATTCAGCCAGGGATTTGGCGATCTCTGTTTTACCGGTACCGGTGGGACCGACAAACAGAAAGACCCCTGCCGGCCGCCTGGGATCTGTCAGGCCGGTCTTGATCATCGCTACCCGCTCGATCAGACACTCTACTGCCTCCGGCTGACCCAGCACCCTTCGCTCGAAAAGCTGCCGCAATTCCTGCAATTCCAATGTTTCCCGTTCATCCAGGATCGTTCTGGGAAGACCGGTGAGGTGGGAAAGGGTAAGGTAAAGATCATCGGTAGTCATTTTGCAGCGGGCAGATTCTTTACTTTGAAGGGATTGATAGGTGAATTTCAGGAAATCCAGTAAATTTCCAGGAGCGGCTTTGTCACTTAAATATTGTTTGGAGAGATTTAATGCTTCCCGGGCAATTTGGTCAGTAATGATCAGCGCCCCATCTTGGCAACGGCCCTGTTTCCCAGCCCAATCGGTGGCGATTTCCAGAGTTTTGGTGTCATCCAGGGGCTGGAGACGCACTGTTTCCAGAAGGATTCCCAGGCGCTTGTTTTGCCGGATCAGTTGTTCAAAAGCCTCAGGAGTGGTTTCACCGATGATCAGAATGCCTCCCCGTTCAACTTCCGGCATAATCCTCTCAAGAATTCCAACAGGATTGTATTGGTGTTTTCCGGCATAAAACAACTCATGAAAATTAGGGACCAGCCAGATCACTTTTTTGTGGGCATGGATATTTTTTATCAGGGACTGCAAACGTTCCTCCAGCTGACCGATGTAGATCTGGCCAGCCAGCACATCTGAAGCACTGGCTTCAAAGATAAACCATCCTTCCCGCTGGAGATCCTGAGACAGTCTTCTGATGAGGGTGGTTTTACCGACCCCGGTTTCACCCAGCAGAACCAGGGAGCGATTCGGGAATTTAAAAAGGGTCTCTCTGATTTTAGCCAAATGGCTCAGTAAATCCGGATATTCGAAAATGGCCTGAGCGAAGTCACCTTCTTTCCAGATTCTGCCAAAACTGTTCAGAAATTTTTGATCGATGATGCTGGTGGTGAAAACAGTAATTTCTTCCCTCAGCGGTTGAAGCTCGGGCCTGTTCAATTTGTTAAGCAATTGTTCGATGCTCAGGAGTTTGTTATTGTCCAGAAATCTTATATGGCTCCCAAAGGAGATCTTTTCTCCAGCCTGCAGGCGGTCGGAAATAAAGGGGTTCAACAACTGGACCACGTACATATTCTCCAGCCACCAGTCCTGCATCTGCAGGATAACCTGAGCAACAACCGGCTGTTTGCTGTGATGGTGAATCGTGCGGAAAGCAAAGTACAATGCCCAGGGGGCCCGGTTTCCTACCGAGTAGATGAGGGTTTCAATTTCCGAGTCCTTAAGCTGCCGGCGTTTCAGCACTTCATAAGCGATGCAGGCAATCAGCATATTACCGCCCGAGGCATATTCAATGATATTCTGATTGCTCAGCTCAGCAATATTCAGATGACGAACCGCTTCAGTGAATGCTGGATTCATCAGCAGATCCTGAGGGTGAGCCATGGAATTGTAAAACACATTTAGCCGGTCAGTGAGATGATAAAATAGAGAGAGATCGACGGTGTCCACTGAATGGGAAATGACAGGTGGTTTTTTTTCTTCCTATTGACATATTTATCAAATAAATGAACAAGGTAAAAAATGCCCCCCACCAAAAGCAAAAAGATTAGTAATTTTTCCATATCTGTTTTTTTTGAATTGTGAACAAAAGTTAAGATCATTTTTGGAAAAAAACAAATCTGAACATGACCAGACCAACGAACGACTTCAAATTATGAATGGAACGCTGAGTACGCTGATCTGACGGATTTACACGGATTATTTTTATAAAGCTCTTAAATGAATATCCGTGATCATCCGCCAAATCCGTGTCATCTGTGTTCTATTAATTTTATCTGCGGGGGTCAATTGGCAGTATGTTTTTTCTGTAATTCTTTCAGATGGCAGATCTCTTCGATCATTCTGGCACGATAGGCATCGTTCTCATCCAGGAATTGCACCCCGACCTCTACCTTGCCTCTTTTTGCTGAACACCAGGTTACTTTTCCAGCTACCTCAAAGTTGGGATTAATAGTGGGAAACCGGAGAGTTAGAAGTGTACCCGGTGTCACTTCGGACCGGGTTTGAAAACATAAACCTCCAAAACTGATGTTGTGGGTAAGGTCGGTTTTACTAGTACTTTCTCCAGAGATTTTATAATCTATGGATATCTCCACCGGGTGGCGGGGATACTTTCTTTTCTCCTGCTTTTTTTTAAAAATATTTCTGAACATAGCAATTAAAATAATCGACAGAAACTACTCACCCATTAAATTATTACGAAATAAATAGAACGTGGATGAAACGCAAACTACCGGATTTATGATGATTATTTTAATAAAGCTCTTAAATGAATGTCCGTGATCATGTGTCAAATCAGTGTCATCCCTGTCTGACTGCGTCCGTCAGGAGAGCTTTGCCGGACTGGTCAGTCAGTCAGGCGCGTTCCATTTAAAAACAACTGGTTCTAAATAGGGCTTCCTTAAAAAGTATATAAGTTATTAATAATATTAGAATAACAGAGAACATTTTTGTATATTAGTGCATGGAAAATGTCATG
>MESS01000094.1:20194-20396 GCA_001771055.1 Caldithrix sp. RBG_13_44_9 | reverse complement strand
CAAAGAAACAATAGATAATTCTGCCTCATTTCTTTCTTAGAGAATTGGGGAAATTCTGTTGTAACCAGCATAATACTGCGACGCTTGGCTGGTGGGAATTCCTTTAGCCTGAAATTGAAAATTTCCTTTTTTCCAGGAGCACTTTTATAGCCGCCAAGGCTTGCTCTTCAGATTTTTCTAAAATCAGCTGCACCTCTTTTCC
>MESS01000094.1:19747-20186 GCA_001771055.1 Caldithrix sp. RBG_13_44_9 | reverse complement strand
CCCATACGATGGGATCGGTATTTTTGTAAATGGCAATGGTAGGTACACCAAGAATAGCTGCCAGATGGCTCACCCCTGAATCATTTCCTACAAATAGCAATGTTTTACTTAAAACTTGAATAAATTCGCTCAGATCTATCGGAATGATAATGTCGGTATCCTGAAATTCTTTTTGAAGTCCGGTATCAATTTCTGCCGGCCCCAGGATAATTTTTACTTTCAGAAATCCCCTTTTCCCAAAAAGATCAGCCAGGGATTTATAAAACCAGGGAGAATAATTTTTCTGGAGACTTCCACTGCCGGGATGGATCACGATCAAATCTGGATCTTGCCTGGATATGGAAAATTGACTGGGCGGGATCATTTTCGGGGGGATTGTAAAGTGATAATGGTTTTGGATCTGCTGTAAATAATACTGGCTGATATGGTAAGAGATCAT
>MESS01000094.1:12571-19717 GCA_001771055.1 Caldithrix sp. RBG_13_44_9 | reverse complement strand
AGTAGTAGTCTGCTCTAAAATTTTTACAACTTCTGGTGAGTCTAAAAGCCATAAAACTGCCCCATCAGGTTCGCCTAATTCCTTAGGTAACATTTTACCACTAAAAAAATCTATCAAATAGCGGGCTTCGAGATCGTGCAGAACATCAATCAATTTCAATTTTCTGGCCAATTCCAGGTAGGGATAGCGGCCAATGGCAATAAATTCGTGCTCGGGAAAAATATGCCTCAGCACTGCCAGGGATGGCCAGGTGAGGATAAAGTCACCCAAAGCACCAGGATGACAACTTAAAAATGATCTTTTTGACATACCAGAATAAGTGTAATCAGGCTAGAGATCAGTTCTCTGGTTTGGATAAGGATTCTGGTTTTGAAGTGCCCAATAAAGTGGCAATCCACCGGGTGTCATCAGAGTTATCCAGGGCAATTTTAACCACCATGGTGAGGGGAACTGACAACAGCATTCCAATGGGTCCCAGAATCCATCCCCAGAAAATCAAAGAGAGAAAAACTATCAGAGTAGATAATCCCAGACCCTTACCCATCATCTTCGGCTCCATTACCGTTCCGAATATGAAATTGACTACCAGATATCCCAGGGTGGTTAATACAGCCATGCCTGATCCGAATTGGATGAGGGATAATAAAATAGCCGGAATGGCTGCGATTATTGATCCGATATTCGGTATAAAATTTAGGATAAAGGCCAACAGACCCCACAGTAAGGCATAGTCAATTTTCAGGATAAGTAACCAGATCACCACACTTATTCCGGTAAGCAGACTCAGCAGGGTTTTTATGGCTATATAACGCTTGATGTTATCATTAATTTTTAAAAAATTACCAATAGATTGATCTGGATTTTTGGAAATTGCCCTCAATTTACCCGGGATGTCTGCTGCTTCAAGCAGCACAAATACGATGATCATTAAAATCAGAATCGTGTTGCTTAATACACTGCTTAAGGAACTCAGCAGGGTGGCCATGAGAGCGAGCGGCTCTTTGAGACTGAATGATTTGACCAATTGTTCAGAAGGAATGCTTACACCCATCTCTGACAGCCATTGCACCAGTGTCTGGGTTCTTTCCTCCAATATTTTTTCATAAGTTGGGAGATTATTAGTAAACTGATTAATGGAGGTACCGATCAAGGCTCCAAATAGGAATCCCAGGAAAAGGATACCAAAGATAATTAGCAGTAGTGCTACACCTTTAGGAATCCGTTTGCGCTGCAACCAGAAAAAAGGGGAGAAACAGATAATGGAAATGAATAAGGCGAACAAAAATGGTACCAGCAAAGAACTGGCTGCCTTCATCCCAGCGACTACAATGATGAAGGCTGCCGAGTTCCTCAAAAATACTGAACCCGTTTTTTGGACAGATGATTTGTCAATTGACATGTGAATTATCCTTTTTCAGTATAGTCCTATTTCCTAAATTCAGGTTACGACTAAACCCTGCAAGTCTTGAAAAATTTTTATAATTTAAGAAAGGATTCTGGCTTATTTCATTGATTTCTTTTATATTTAAAACGGGTAAATATCAAGCGATACAGTTTTTGATTGAAGGAAATGAAGATCTGTGGGTGGTAATAAATGACCAAATACCACTGAAAAGAATTCTTTCCAGAAAATCACTTTTAAAGAATAGGTTTTATTAATAAATTTTCAGTTTATTTTAAACATCAAGACGACTTTTTTTCATGACTAAAATCGATGCATTAAAAGATTTGAATCCTGCCCAGCGTGAGGCGGTTGTCAATACTGAGGGTCCATTACTGGTTCTGGCGGGAGCAGGTAGCGGTAAAACCCGGGTTTTGACCTACCGGATTGCATATATCCTCGAAAAAAAGCAAGCCCAGCCAAACCAGATCCTGGCAGTTACCTTTACCAATAAAGCGGCCAATGAGATGAAGAGCCGGGTAGAAAAATTATTAGGCCTTCCGGTACAAAATTTATGGATCGGTACATTCCATTCGATTTCGGCCCGCATACTCCACCGGGAGGCTAAATACCTGGGTTATCAGGCCAATTTCAGTATATATGACACTGAAGATCAAGAAAATCAAATAAAGCGCATCATGGCATTTCTAAACATCGGCAAAGATTCATTGACTCCTGCACAGGTGCAATATGTGATCAGTGATGCGAAAAATAAATTAATGGATGCCAGACAATTTGAAAAATCAGCCACTAATTTCCGTCAGCAACAGATTTCTAAAATATTCTGGGAGTATGAGACCGCCCTTCGAAAGAATAATGCCTTTGACTTTGACGATTTGATTATCAAACCGATTGAGCTATTCACCAATCAACCGGCTTTGCTGGAAAAATATCAAGCGCAGTTCCGCTATATCTTAGTGGATGAATATCAGGATACCAATAAGGCCCAATATTACTGGATCAAATTATTCGCAAAAAAACACCAGAATCTGTGCGTAGTGGGAGATGAGGATCAGAGTATTTATCGCTGGAGAGGGGCAGACCTGAATAATATTTTAAATTTTGAAAAAGATTATCTCAAAAGTAAAGTAATTCGTTTGGAGCAAAATTACCGTTCCACTCAGATCATTTTGAGTGCCGCTAATGCGGTAGTGTCAAAAAATAATTTTCGTTTGGGAAAGAATTTATGGAGCGAAAAAGGTTCGGGTGAACAAATACAGATTTTTCAGGTGGAAAATGAAATCAGCGAAGGACGCCGGGTGGTAGAAATTATCAAGCAGGAACAGTTAAAAAAGCAAATTTCTTTGAACGAACTGGTAATTCTGTACCGCACCAATGCGCAATCCCGGGCACTGGAAGAGCAATTGCGAAGGGCTGGCATTCCTTATACCATTGTCGGTGGAATTAAATTTTATGAGCGGAAGGAAATCAAAGATATACTGGCGTATCTTAAGGTACTGGTGAATCCCCGGGATTCGATGAGTCTGCAGAGAATTATTAATTTTCCTTCTCGCGGAATTGGTCCAGGAACCTTTAAAATACTTACTGATTATGCACTTAAAATGCAAATACCTTTATATCAGACCTTATCCCGGCTGGAGGAGATGCCTGATCTTAAACCAGGTATAGCCAAATTAATTCTGGAATTCTATCAAGCCCTGGAATTTTACCGTAATCAACTCAAGCAATTGAATGCCTATCAGCTCAGCGAAGCGATTATCAATGACTTTGAATTGAAATCGATCTATGAAAAAACTGATCAGGTAGAAGATGAAAATCGTCTCGAAAATATCAATGAACTTCTGAATAGTATTAAAATTTTTGTTGAACAGCGGTCGGAACAGACCGATTTGGGTTCTTATCTGGATGAGATTTCTTTATTGACTGATATTGACCGCTGGGATCCGGACAGGCCCTCGGTGACGCTGATGACACTGCATAGTGTTAAAGGACTGGAATTTCAAGTAGTGGTCATCACAGGTCTGGAGGATGGATTGTTGCCCCTCTCCCGTAATTCAGAAAAAGATGAAGAACTGGAAGAGGAGCGCCGCTTGTTTTATGTGGGAATGACCAGGGCAAAAGAGCGGCTCTACCTGGTTTATGCCCAGACCAGACACCGGTTTGGAAAAGAGGATTATGGCTCGGCTTTCCGTAATTTTCCTTCCCGGTTTTTGAAAGAAATTCCGGCAGATTTTACAAAGGTTTTTGCGTTGAGTTCGAAATCATACAGTACCCGGCAACCCAATTTATTTTATCCACAGGAGACCATTGGCGGGAGGTATATGGAGAATCTGCCGGATGAAAATAGTGAATTTAAAATCGGGCAGCTGGTTCGTCACGAAGTATTCGGTAATGGGCAGGTGTTGGGGGTGGAAACTTCCGCTTTAGGTACGAAGTTAATCATACAGTTTGAAAATTTGAGTATAAAAAAATTGATTGCGCAATATGCTAATTTAACTCTGTTAGAAAACAGGGAGTAATTCCATGAATAGAGTGGTATTTTCAATTATCATCATTTTAGCGCTGCTGCAATCTGGCAGCGGGCAACGATATGGTGAAAGTGATGACTTCTCCTATGCCCTTAAACTTTTTAATGAAGGCTTTTTTGATATTGCCGCCCAGCAGTTCAATCTGTTTGTGGATAAATATCCCGCCAGTGACAGGGTACCGGAAGCAAGATTTTATCTGGGATTATCACTTTATAATTCCAAAGACTATGAAAATGCCAGGGTTGAATTTCAAGATATGGCGGTGAGATTTCCTGATCATGATCGGGCAGCCGAAGCCTGGGTGAAGGTCGGTGATTCTTATCTAAAAATGCAGAAACCGGCCGAAGCTGCCCGCTCCTACGAAACTGTGAAGGTTTTATATCCTCAACATCCCCAGGCCCCGACTGCGCTATATCAGGCAGCGGCAATATATTTTAAAGATCGTCAAATAGACAAGGCTGAACTTACCATAAAAGACTTTCTCGATCGATTTCCTGAAAGTTCGATCTATCCCCATGGTCGGTTACTGTTTGCTGACTTGCTGTCCGAAAAACAGGACTACGACCAGGCTCTCAGTGAATATGACAAGGTATTGAAATCGGGAGCAGAAGCCTCAATCATGGCGCAGGCCTACCTGGGTATAGGCCGGCTTTATTCAAAATTAGGACAGTTCGAAAGAGCCAAAGAAAATTATCAAACGATCCTTAGCAAATATGCTTCCTCCGCTGCAGCCTTTCCAGCCCTGTTGTATACCAGTGAAATTTTAGCAGTGTCGGGAGATTTTGAAAATGCCAGTCAATTGATTAATGAGAATTTGCCCAGATATAAGAACCCGAGCCAGAAAGCCCGCCTGAACCTTGGCCTGGCCGGTGTCTATTTCTATCAGGATAATTTTTTCTCAGCCCGGAAAATTCTGGAGTCAATTCCAGTATCGAACCTGAATGATACCCTGGCAGCTCATACGTATTTTTATCAGGGGATGGTTTACTTCCAGGAGCAGAAGTACGAGCAAAGTATTGGTCATTTCAAAAAAATTCTGGAAAATCCCTCCATTCAGGCAGCGGCCCGGGAAATTTCCATAGAATGCAAGAGGCAGTTGGGGGAAGTATATTTGAAACAGGGACAATACCAGCAGGGTGCAGAGGTACTTCAAGGCTTTCTGTCTGAATACCCGGACCACCCGGCAAAAGAGGAAATCTGTTCTGATCTGTTTTATTCAGCCCTGCTCAATGGTCAATTTACGGATGCAGAAAATCTATACCGGAAATTTCTGATAGAGTTTCCGGCATACCCTCAACGGGATATTTTATTGTTCTCACTGGCTAAAAGTTATTTTCTGACAGAAGATTATCTTTCTGCCAGAATTAAATTTCTGGAGTTTATCACCAAATATTATTGCTCGAATAAAATTGACTCGGCCAGAAATTATCTCCGTATCATCCAGAATTATTATCTGATCGATCAAAAAAATGGAGTGAATAAATTAGCCAAACTCATGGGACGGGTCCTGGCCCAGGAGAATAAGCAGATGCTGAAACTTGAATTGGCCAGAGTCTATCTATTGCAGCTGAATGATATGGAAGGCGCTAATCTCATGGCGGATGAAATCCTGCAAACCAGTACCGACTCCACTCTGCTGGGAGAGGCATATCAAATGAAAGGAGAGGGATACCGCCGGCTGGCTGAACTGGAGCGATTTCAAGGAAAAGATGACCGGATCGACCGTCAGCAAGCGGTTACAGAATTTAAAAATGCCATGAATTATATTGATCAGATTGAAAATCCCGATAGTCTTACCTTTTACTTCCTGACCGAAACCATTGCTGCAGAAACCTCTGAAAATCTGCCAAAAGAAAAGCAGATCCAATTCTGGGAGAGATTTATAAGCAACTATCCCAATTCCAAGTTTGCGAAACAGGCAGGCCTGCGGCTGGCGAATTTGTATTTTGAAATCCAGAATATCGATGCAGCTTTACAGCAACTTGCTGCCTTAAGGAAATCACCTGAAAATGCCATGGCCGGAGAAGCCTTTTATCTTACCGGTAAAATTTATTATGATCAGAAAAATTATGACCTGGCTTCGGAAATATTGAAGGAATTTTTGTTGAATATCTCCGTACATCCATTGCGGGCCAATGCATTTGGATTACTAGCCAAGATTAATGAAAATCAGGACAATCTCCAGACGGCTGCCCAATTCTGGTCCAAATTACGGGAGGAATATGATTATTCACCAGCCGCGATAGCTGCCAGGATACGTATTCCGGAAATTTATCTATTAGCCGGTGATTTTAAATCGGTAATTGATTATACCCAACCAGCCTTGAAAGAATTTGCGGTTTCTTATGATCTGTTTGTAAGAAAATTGCAGGTAATTAACGAACCGGAATTTTACTTTTTCAATGGTAAAGCCCGCTATCATTTAGCTGAACTTCGCGAGGCCCGTAAAAATTTGTTGTTCTACTTATATGCCGCCCCGGCAGGTAAATATTTTGAGGAAAGCCTCTTTTTACTGGCCGAAATCGCCCTGGCTGAAGATGACGGAGAAGGAGCACTGGTGCATCTGCAGCCAATTGTCCGGAATGAATCTTCGCCGTTTTTTCTTCAAGCTACAGCAAAAATTGCCGATATTTATTTAGCACGAAAAGAATATGATAAAGCTCAGGTATTATACAGTAAACTGGTGAGCAAAACGGCTGAACCCGAACAGAAAATAATTTTCCAGTCCAGAGAAATGATATGTCTCATCAATCAAGGTAATTTAAAGGTGTATGATTCCAGACTGACTCTTTTTCAAAAGGAATTCAAGAAACAGGCTGGTTATGATAACTATCTGGCCGAATTTGAATTTGAGCTGGGTAAGTATTCATATCTGAATAAGAATTACGATGCAGCCATTAAGCGGTTTGAGACCGTTACCGGAAAATTCCGTAAAACTGATTTTGTCGATGATGCCGAATATTACCTGGGACTAAGTTATACCACTTTGAATAAAGTTGAAAAAGCGATGGATATTCTCTCTGGATTCACTGAAAAATATCCCAATAGTCCCTTAAAAGCCAATATTTATATTACCCTAGGGGGATTATACTATCGTGCCGAAAAACGGGAGCTGGCAGTAGGTTCTTTTCAAAAAGCGGTGGAGACCGCCCGGGAGCCGGAAACCAGAAAACTGGCCTTATCGAATCTTATTTCCATTTATCGGGATCTGGGTTT
>MESS01000094.1:9694-12531 GCA_001771055.1 Caldithrix sp. RBG_13_44_9 | reverse complement strand
GAATTTCCGAAGGCTGGTGATATCATTGACAAGAAGATCATGATTGGTACAGCGATGATCAATCTCAATCGTTATTCGGAGGCGGTGGATTATTTAAAAAATCTTAAATTTGTGGCCAATAGCGATCAGGAACCGGAGATACAGTTTTATATCGGCGAAGCTTATTTCAACGCCGGTCAATATGAAAATGCCATCCGTGAATTTGTAAAGATTCCGTTGCTTTCGAAGCAGACAAAATTACAATGGGAAGCCAGTGCGCTCTATTATTCTGGTCAGGCCTATGAAAAATTGGGGCGGAAAGCTGATGCCATCCGCATGTATCAGGAGATCATTGACCGCCCAGGGATTCTGTTAGAATTGAAAAAAGAAGCACAAAAAAGGATCGAACAATTAAAAGAATCGGGCTGATTCAAAAAGTCTTTGTCCTAAACTCATGAAAATGTTTATATTTGCTGATAAAAATATCGGAGGGGATCAAATGAACAATTCCTTTCTGCGGGTGATGTCCCTGCTGCTAGTGGTTTTTATTTTGAATTGTGGCGGAACGAAAAAATTAACTCAGGAAGAGTACAATCAATTATCTCCTCAGGAAAGAGTAACCTATCTCGAAAAATATGTCAAGAAAAACTCAAATGATCTTGATGCGAAAAAAAGTTTATATAAAGAGTATCTCGCACTCAACATGCCGGAAAAAGCGATTCCGGTGATGGAGTCTGTCCTTCAGCAAGATCCCTATCAGCCGGATCTTCAATTTCAATATGGTGAACTGTTGATATCGCAGGGAGATACGAAGGGAGCTTATCGTGCTTTTCGTGAGACGCTCAGAGCTCCGGGCGGCAGTGCGTATACTGATCAGGTTGGCCGCTATTTGGGTGGAAAGTTTGCCATCCAGCAGGTAACGAGCAGCCCGGCCGATGAAACATTTCCAGTTTTTTCACCCGATGGTAATAAAATAATTTATCAGACTAATGAAAATGGTAATTGGGATATCATTGAAAGAAATCTGGCCAGTGGTGAGACCCGCTTCCTGGTAAATACACCCGCTGCAGAAGAACTTCCCTGTCTGAGTCCCGATGGAAAAAAAATGGCCTTTACTACCAATGCCGATGACCGGCGTCCGATCGATGACAAATTTAAAGTCCGTGAGATTTATCTGCTGGATTTTGATACCAATATTTTGAAGAATTTAACTGAGTCGGTGGCGGATGACTGGTTGCCCAGATTCAATCATAAAGGGGATTTGATTACTTTCGTCTCCGAACGCAGTGATCTCCGCAGTGTCCCTTACACCGAGAAATACAGTGATATTTTCCGGATGGAAAGCGACGGAGATTTTCATCTTCAGCTCACCGATGATGAGACCAATGACGGCGGCGCCTGTTTTAATATTACTGATGACCGGATTTATTTCCATTCTAACAAAAATGGGAGCTATGATATATTTGTCATGAAAACTGATGGGACCCTTCCCATGACCCTCCTTGGTTATCCGGAATCGAATGAAGTCAATCCTTTTGTATCGCCGGATTCACAGTATCTTACTTTTTTCGGGGATCAGTCTGGCAGTTTTGATATTTACCGGGCCAGAATTGATGGCAGTGAAGTTGAGCGTCTGACGATAAATCCTGCTAATAATACCAATCCCATCTATTCCCCGGATGGTAATTTTATTGCCTATCATTCCGATCAAAATGGAAACTATGATATTTTTATTCTAAATCTGCAAGTGGTTAGTGAACCTACCACCCAGGAATTGATTATGAGGTTGGAACAACTGATTGGTCCCTGAAAACTACCGACTCATCTCTTTTTGAAAAACCCGATGCTGACATCGGGTTTTTTTATGGTTAATCTTTTTGACTCAATAGAATAATAGAGATGGGTTTATCAATTATAGAATTAAAAATATGATCGATTACCTTCCAGCAGTGGAAGGGAACCTTTCGCAGGAAATAATTCAGGTGTAAACGGTTGGGAATTTTATTGCAGTTCTTGGTGATTTTAACTGTTCGGAAACCTGCATCAGAAACCAGCTGAGTCAATTTCATTTCATCAAAGGAATGCAGATGGGAGTGAGTGGGAGTGGGTAGATTGCAATGAATGCAGATCTGATAAGAGATTTTTTCCCTGTAAGGCACCGATATCAACAATTTTCCGGCTGGTTTGAGTACTCTCCGGATTTCCTTTAACACCGGTAGCGGCTCGGAGAGATGTTCCAGCACTTCCGCCATGATAACTAGCTGAAAAACATTCTCCTTGAAGGGCAATTTATACGCATCAGCTGCAGCCGGATAGACCGGGAATGAAACCTGTTGTCTAATCCGTTTTAAATTTCCGACTGGGATGTCCAGCGGAAAGAATAATGGTGATTTATTCTTTAATGTTTCGGTGGAGAAACCGCCTCCACTCCCGAGTTCCAGAATTCTATCAGCACTTTCTACTCGATAAAGATGAAAAAATTCCTGGTAGCGGCGCCGGATCTCCTGAAGCATTAATTTGTCAGGTGAAAAAAAATCATAATAGTCACCATCACGTTGATAATGCTGAATATGATCTGAGTATCGTAATTCCTGTTTTTTTTCGAGCATCGGATTCTATGGTTCAAATATCGAAAATTCTTAAGAATTGATTTTTTAATAAGCTCATCCGCACTACATCTAAAAATTTGCCGGATCTCTGTATTTCCTGAAAGAAAATCCCTTCCAATTCAAAGCCCAATTTGCTGTTCAGATTGATATTCCGGATGTTGGTGTCCATGGTATGAATGTAAACCTTATTGAAGCCCATGACCAGAAAAGTAAAATACAGGAAGAGAAAAGTGGCTCGTTTTCCGATCC
>MESS01000094.1:0-9683 GCA_001771055.1 Caldithrix sp. RBG_13_44_9 | reverse complement strand
TAACTGGTCTCGCCAATAAATTTTTTCATTTCCAGCTTACGATGCGGCAGGTCGATATTCTCAGCCCCAATGATCCCCACAAAAGTTTTATCATATTCGATCGCGAAATATTTCCGGTCAGGCTCTTCAAACAAGTAATCGGTTAAAAAAGATTCCTCCTTGGGAAAGAGATCGATTAAAGTAAGATGAATTTCTTCTTTTTTAAGCCATTCACAGGTGATGGCCACCTGTTTAGGCAGCAGAGGTGAGATCCGAACGGAATTTAACTGAAGATACTCTTTGGTTTTCCAATGATCTTTGATATCCTTGATTACAAATTCTTTCTGATAGTATCCATTGCCGGTTTTTTCGGTTTTTCCATTCTGGGTTACATGATCCAATAAGTGCAGGGATACAGTGACAATATCGCTCGAATCCACCCCGTAATTGCTGAGCTCTTTATAAAAACTCCTGGCAACCAGTTTTAAGAGCTGTTCCTGACGATTTTTAATCAGGTGAGAATTCTGAGATTCATTCATTGGTATCACCCTGAAAAAATTTTCTTGGATTTTTATTGAGCATGATAGCGGAATTTACCAAAAAAATCAAATAATAGTACAAAAAATTTGATTAGCTGATTTTCAAAAATATTTTGAGCTGGTCATAAATACTGAGCTTGTTTTACCAGCTGATTCATGATAAATTTAAAATTTTATAAACGGAATTCTGCATGAATAAATTCAAACTGGTTTCCAGATACCAACCCACCGGGGATCAACCTGAGGCTATTTCCCAGCTTACCCGGGGGCTTAACGAGGGCAGAACATTTCAAACCTTATTGGGTGTCACCGGCAGTGGAAAAACTTTTACCATGGCCAATGTGATCGAAAAAATTAATCGTCCTACTCTGGTGATCTCGCATAATAAAACCCTGGCAGCACAACTTTATGGTGAGTTTAAGCAATTTTTTCCGGAAAATGCTGTGGAATATTTCATCAGTTATTTTGATTATTATCAACCGGAAGCCTACATCCCGCAAACGGATACCTACATAGAAAAGGACAGTTCAGTCAATGAAGAAATTGAGCGGCTCCGGCTGAAAGCATCGGCGGCAGTCATTTCCCGGCGGGATGTCATCATTGTGGCCAGTGTATCCTGCATCTACGGAATCGGTTCTCCGGAAGATTATAAAGAACTGATGATTTTGCTGAAAAAAGGAGATGTGCTGCACCGTTATGAGCTTTTCGGTAGACTCATCGATATCCACTATACCCGCAATGATCTGAGTCCTCAGAGGGGAACGTTCCGGGTCAGGGGAGATGTCATTGAAATTTTCCCAGCTTATGAAAAATACCTCATCCGGATAGATACTTTCGGGGATGAGGTAGAAGAGATCATCTTCCTGAATGTTACTACCGGTGAAGTTTTGGAAGAGGTCGATCAGGTGGTGATCTATCCTGCCAGTCATCACGTAACCACTCAGCAGAAAATGATTCGAGCGATGGATACCATCCGCATCGAGCTTAAAGATCGGCTGGAAGTATTTCGCAGCCAGGGTAAGTTATTGGAAGCACAGCGCTTAGAGCAACGGACGGATTTCGATCTGGAAATGATCCAGGAAATCGGTTACTGCTCCGGTATTGAAAATTATTCCCGGCACATCTCTGCCAGAAATCCGGGGGAACCACCGTATACCCTGATTGATTTTTTCCCGGATGATTTTTTATGTATCATTGACGAATCCCATCAAACCATACCCCAACTGCACTCAATGTATAATGGTGATTATTCCCGCAAAAAAACCCTGGTGGAGCATGGTTTCCGGCTGCCCAGTGCACTGGACAACCGCCCATTGAAATTCGATGAGTTCATGGAAAAAATGAACCAGCTCATCTTTGTTTCCGCTACCCCATCGGAGTATGAGATACGAATGAGTGGAGGAGAAGTAGTAGATCAGGTAATCCGTCCCACTGGTTTAATCGATCCCGAAATTGAAGTCCGTCCTACCAAAGGGCAAATCGACGATCTGGTGGAAGAAATCAATGAACGGGTTGAACGGAAAGAACGGATCCTGATTTTGACGCTTACTAAAAGGATGGCCGAAGATTTGACGGATTATCTGCAAAATTTAAATCTGCGTGCCAAATACCTGCATTCCGAGATTGATTCGTTGGAACGAGTGGACATTCTGCGGGATTTGCGTTTATCAGAATTTGATGTTTTAATCGGGATAAATCTGTTGCGGGAAGGACTGGATCTGCCGGAAGTTTCGCTGGTAGCTATTCTTGATGCAGATAAGGAAGGATTTTTACGTTCAGCGGTTTCCCTGCTGCAGATTTCCGGGCGGGCTGCCCGTAATGTCAACGGGAAGGTCATCTTTTATGCGGACCGTGTTACTGCTTCCATGCAATTAACCATGGAGGAGACCAGACGTCGGCGAAAAAAACAATTGGAATATAATACCGCTCACGGAATCGTTCCCCAGACCATCCAAAAGACAGTGGAAGAAATTTTAAAAACGACTTCGGTAGCTGATGTGCGGAGCAAATATAAGACTAAAAAGGAAGTTCGACATTTTGGTTATATGGATCGTTTAACCGGTTTACAATTGATTGAACAGCTGGAGAAAGAGATGAAATCGGCCGCTGAAAATCTGGAATTTGAGAAAGCCGCCCGTCTCCGTGATGAAATAAACCAGTTAAAGGGTAAACTGCAGTGAAGTCCTGCCAATCGCTGTTACGGATCTGCTTATCATTATTCATTTTCTCTGGCTGGATAATGACGGCTTTGGCCGATGAATCCAATCTGAATAGATTAATCGATCGCGGTAAGGAAGAAATATACCATTTCCGTTTGGATAGTGCGATCACCGTTTTTCGGCAGGTACAGCAAGAATATCCCTTGCTTCCCCATGGTTATTTTTATGAATCTTATGTTACGGCCATCTACTATTCACAGGACCGAACAAATTCCTATCTGGATTCAGTATTACAGCGGAGCATTCAATTGGCCATTGAAAAAGGTGAATTTTACCGTAATAATGGTGGTAATCAGGCTGAAGCCGCCTATTATCTGGGAGTTTCCCATGGAGTGCTGGGAATTTATCATGTAATTAATTCCAATTATTTTAAAGGCTCTATTCATGGACGCCGTGGAAAAAATTTTCTGGAAGCGACCGTAAAAATTGATTCCAGCTATTATGATGCTTATCTGGGATTAGGGATCTTCCATTATTATGTGGATTTACTTCCAGGAGTTATCAAATTTTTTGCTGGAATACTGGGATTTCATGGAAATCGCGAACAGGGGATGAAGGAAATACTGATCACGGCACGTCAGGGTCGTTTTTTTAAAGTGGAAGGTGATTTTACTTATGCAGTAATGCGCTATTTCCTGGAGGGAGCTTATTCCAACAGCCTTATTACCTTACAGCGTCTGTATAAATTATATCCGGAAAATCCAGCTCTATCCTTACTGATTGGTTATCATTACCGAAGATTCGGTCAAATTGAACAGGCCGAAAAATATTTTAATTCTGTATCCGAGTCTTACATCGAAAAATTGCCACAAATAATCGTAATGAAATATTACAACCTGGGAGTCTGTTATTACCGCTTGAATGATTTTGAACAGGCCGAAAAATCTTTTGACCGGCTTCTGGATACTTCCTTACGAAAATCCCAATATTATCAGTCAGCTATAGCATTTTATAAAGGAATGCTGAATGGAATTCGCACCCGGCAATCAGTGGCAGATTATTATTTTGGCAGCATCCGTTACAGTCAGGAAACTCAGTATTGGTATTATATCTCCAGGTTTTATGGTAAATATCCATTTGATCAGTGGATGCGAAATTATCTGATCGCCGAAAATCATGTCTATTCCTTTAACTCCACTCTGGCTGTCAAGGAAATTGAGGCCTTGATTAAAGCAATTAATGAGGATCATATGTCGCCGGCCAATCCGGACCTGATCTTCCTGATCAGAGATCTGGAAGCCCGCCTGGCTTTTCAGAAGGGTCAAGTGCAAAAATCCAGACAATTATTTGAAGCTTTTATCAGAGATCTGCAGGATTTCGATGATGATTTCCAGCGGGCCTGGATTCTCATTGGTTATGCCAAGATTCTGAGAGAATCGAAGGCCTGGCAGGAAGCTTCTGATGCTTTAGAGCAGGCCAAAGCCACCGATGACGAATATACCAGGTTGATCATTGAAAGGGAAAAATATATTCTGAAAAATTCGCAACTAAAGGCAAAGCCATAGAGGATCTTATGAAAGTGTTGGTACTGGGAAGCGGCGGGAGGGAACATGCGCTGGTATGGAAACTCAAACAATCTGAATCACTTCGGCAGATCTTTTGTATTCCCGGAAATGCAGGAATAGCAGACTCTGCGCAAACTTACCAGATCGCGTTGCAGGATTTTAAAAAAATCAGTGATTTCATCATTGAAAAGCAGATCAATCTTACTATTGTAGGGCCAGAACAGCCACTGGTAGAAGGAATTGTTGACTATTTACAATCGTTAAAGTTAGCGGTTTTTGGACCCACTAAAGTTGCCGCCCAGCTGGAAGGCAGCAAGGTGTTTGCCAAAAATTTCATGAAGAAATACCGGATTCCGACTGCCAGGTTTGAAAAATTTTCGGAATATGAAAAAGCACTCAAGTTCCTCAAGAAATATAAAGATAGCAGGGTAGTGATAAAAGCTGATGGATTGGCTGCCGGCAAAGGAAGTATCGTTTGTCAAAATATTGCGGCAGCACAAACGGCTATAAAAGAAATTATGTATGACCGGATTTTTGCTGAGGCCGGTGACCAGGTAGTTGTGGAAGAGTTCATGGAGGGAGAAGAAGCCAGTCTGTTTGTTATCACTGATGGAAAAGATTATGTAGTGTTATCACCAGCTCAGGACTTTAAACGCGCTTTGGATGGAGATCTGGGTAAAAATACTGGTGGAATGGGCAGCTATGCTCCGACCCCGGTTCTTTCTCAAAAACTGCAAGATCGGGCAATTAAAGAGGTCGTTGAACCAGTGCTGGCTGGTTTACAGTCTGAGGGCATTGAATATCGGGGAGTGCTGTATTGCGGATTGATGCTAACCCTGGACGGGCCGAAGGTAGTGGAATTTAACTGTCGGTTTGGTGATCCGGAAACCCAGGTGGTATTGCCATTATTGCAGAGCGATCTGCTGGGAATTTGCCAGGCCACCAGTCAGCAAACGTTGGGGAATATCAAACTTAAGCTGGCAGCCCAGCGTGCAGTTTGTGTGGTTGCCGCTTCCGGAGGTTATCCGGATGCCTATGAGAAGGGAAAAGTGATCAGCGGTCTGGATCAACTGGATCCGGAGATTATGGTCTTTCATGCCGGTACTGTTCGGCAGGGATCACAATACCTGACCAATGGCGGGCGGGTATTAGGAGTTGCAGCGGCAGCAGGAGATTTAAGGCAGGCACTAGAAGCAGTTTATTGGAATATGAGGCGGATCCATTTTGCAGGAATTTATTACCGGACTGATATTGCCAAACGAGCTATCTGAGTTGTTATTTTTCTACAAAAGAGAAATCTATCTGGTTTTTTGAAATTCTTCTTTTGATATCTGTTCTAAGTCACAGCCTTTCAACAGCAGGCTAATTATCTTAAATTTTGATGATAAAACGCGAAAGGATTTTATGAAAATTCTAATCACCGGAGCAGCAGGTTTTATTGGTTCTCACATCGCCGACCGTTATCTCCAGCTGGGGCATGAGGTGATTATTGTGGATAATTTGATTACCGGACAAAGAGAGAATATTCCCGCAAAGGCCAGATTTTATGAGATGGATATCCGTGATGAAAAATTATCCACCGTCTTCCAGAAAGAGAAACCCGATCTGGTCAATCATCATGCTGCGCAGATGGATGTCAGAAAGTCGGTCGCAGATCCGATCTACGACGCCCAGGTGAATGTGCTGGGTACTCTCAATCTGCTTCAAAATTGTATCAAGTATAACGTTGAAAAATTTATCTTTGCCTCCACCGGTGGAGCGATATACGGTGAACAGGATTATTTCCCGGCCGATGAAAAACATCCCTTACGACCATTGTCACCCTATGGGATAACCAAATTAACTACCGAAAAATATTTATACTTTTATCAGCAGAGTTACGGATTGAAATATACTATACTACGATATGCCAATATTTACGGGCCACGGCAAAATCCGCATGGAGAAGCAGGAGTAGTTGCTATCTTTTCTGAAAGATTGCTGGAAGGGAAACAACCGCTAATAAACG
Source organism: Caldithrix sp. RBG_13_44_9 (assembly GCA_001771055.1). Lineage (GTDB taxonomy): Bacteria > Calditrichota > Calditrichia > RBG-13-44-9 > RBG-13-44-9 > RQOF01. The sequence goes on along the minus strand of MESS01000094.1, from coordinate 3,433 downwards.
GGGATGGTTTGCAAACCCGGGATTATGTTTATGTGGGAGATGTGGTAAATGCAAACCAGTTGGCACTGGAAAAAGGGGATAACAAAATTTATAATATCGGCACTGGTATCGAAACCAATGTGAATGAACTCTTCGCTTTTTTAACAAAGGCAGTAGGGATTCATATGGCAGAAAAACATGCACCGGTTAAAGCGGGAGAACAGCGGCGCAGTGTCTTAAGCAGTAAGTATATTGAAGATGATCTGGGATGGAAACCGTCCCTGAAAATGGGGGAGGGAATACCAAAAACCGTGGCATTTTTTAAAAACAAATTAACTAAATGATCTTGGAATCAGTTTGCTAAATCCGTATTTTTCAAAAAAAAGAAGATAGTCAATGAGGTATACCACCTTTGTTTGTGAATTGAAGAGTGATAACAGCATCACCATACCCGTCGAGGTCCGCGATAAATTGGATTTGAGAACTGGTGATAAAATCGAAATCAGTTTAAAAAAAATTAAATCCAAACGCCTGGAAATTGTCATCAGTAAAAATCCTCTTTACAAATTATTAAAAGTGAATGAAGAGTAGGGGCGGATATGAAAATTTTTATCGATGAGATTGCCTGGATAATTCTGGGTGATAGTTCCCATCCCTTGCATCATGGATTCAGTGAGCAGTTTAAATATTACCTGGATGGTGGTCATGGTTTTTATACCACCAATATTGTTTATGGAAATGCAATTTCCCAGTTAAAGAAACAATATGATAGTACCAAAGCACTGAGATTTTCTGAGATATTAGAAGAAGCCTGGTTAGGAACCCATCTCCATTTTTTATGGATCGGCCGACGTACCCAGCGGGATGCCCTTAGATTATTTAAAAAGTTTCCGGAGGAACAATTTTCGGTCTTTGATTTTGCCAATGTGGTTCTTATGAACCGCCGGAATATCCGTTTCATCATGACCACCAATCAGGTGTACAGTAAAATGGGATTTAAAATTGTCCCGGAGAGTTAGGAAAGAATTAAATGCCGATTTCCCAGCAACTCATAGATAATAGCGAGATCCACCTCATTGGTTTCGTTGGCGGTAAAGGACGCAGTCATCTGATCAATGAGCTGGCCAGTGAACTTGCACACAACGGAAAGAAAGTCGTTCTCACCAATATTGAGAAAGATATCCTTCCACCCTCTGGACAAATTATTTTTCAAAAAGATCAGAACAAATTACTAAAGCAAATTGAGCGGGAGATTAAATCAAATCCTATCATCTATGCCGGCAGAGAATTACAAGATCATTTCGTGGTTGGCGTAGATTCAACGATGATTGAGAAACTAGCTGATTCCCGGTATATTGATTATCTTTTCCTGATCATGGGAAATTCTAAATCCATCAGTTTTTTGTCTCCCGGTGAAATTACTGAAATTACTAAATATGAGCTGGTGCAGGAGTTGATTTACTGTTTTCAATTTGACATGATCGATCAGGTATTAGGGGAACAGGATCTGGGAGAGGTGGCACAGGTCTTAAGCCGTTTTACCGAGTTTAAACCGGATAAAGCGATCAGTTATGAATTGATGCTGAAATATTTCACCGATCCAGCCGGCGGGGCTAATAAAATATTTCAGCAGAAATGGCCGACTCACCTCATTTTTACTGACATCAATAATCTCTTACTGGAAAATCGCTGTATCAACTTTGCACGGGATCTCCAATCCCATCAGATTAAGCATATCTGGCAGGCAAATCTCAAAGAGAATATGATCAAGAGGATTTCATCACGATGACTCGGGCTGATCTGGTGATCATCCTCGGAGGAAATGAATTTGGTTCGGCCATCGCGGCTGCACTGGTGAAGACCAGAATTCCTGTAGCCATGGTTATTCATCCACAGGAAACTCCTTTACGCCGCTCAATTTGTTTCTCTGAAGCCGTTTTAATTGGCAAGAAAGAAATTCAGGATATCCAGGCGGTATTGATTAACGAAAATCTCCTGTCTCAATTTGCTCCCGCCAGTCTTTCCGAACAATGGCGCCGCTCCATCGAATTTTGCATCAACAATCATTCACTTCCCGTCTTTCTGGATAACGAATTTCCGGATTATCTGGAGATTTTAAAACCGCAAATCATCATTAAAACTCATCCGGTATTCTTTATTGATTGCCCACTCGAATCCGCCGCATTGTCCATTGGTTTACACCCCTGGCATATGATTAATCGCCACTGTCATCTTTCAGTGGAAAGCAGATCCAATTATCAGCTGGGTGAGGTCTTCTTTCAAACACCTGAAGTCTTACCTGAATTCGACACTCATTTCTTCAAATATCCCTTTGAGGAAATTCATTCTCCTCTGGAGGGTACTTTTATTTCCGATAAGAATATTGGAGAGAAAATTCAACATCACGAGGCAATTGGAACCATCCAGAGAATCCATATTCGCTCACCATATGACGGTCAAATCTGGGGACTCATTCATAGCGGACGCCTGGTTAAAGCAAAACAACCTCTGGCTCTTATTTATCAGGGAATTTTAAGCAATGCCTTTACTTTGTTTGATTATAGACATAAAGCAGTTGCCGGTTCGGTATTAAAAGAAACCCTTCATTTTTTCAGAAAATAATTTATCCCTGCGGTTGTATAACCTGGTCGGGTAATTCACCCAGCCATCGCCGGGTATAAGCACAGAATTGCTCCATATACTTTTGATTTTTAAATCCGGAGGTTCATAGAAATAAATGGATTGGTTGAAGATCATTGAATACTGGTTTCAAAATCTGGGTAACTTTATCTGGAATTGGCCGCTGATCATCCTGTTGGTCGGCACCGGTCTGTGGTTAACCGTGATTCTGCGTGGCTTGCAGTTCCGTACTCTTTTTCATGCCCTCTATCTGGCCCTGGTCAAACGACGGGAAAACAGTGATGAACCGGGAGATATTTCTCACTTTCAGGCCCTGATGACTGCACTATCGGCAACAGTGGGCACCGGGAATATTGCCGGAGTTGCCACTGCCATTGCCGTTGGTGGACCAGGTGCAATGTTCTGGATGTGGATTACCGGTCTGGTAGGAATGGCTACTAAATATTCAGAGGCTGTCCTGGCCGTTAAATATCGCATTAAGGATAAAAAAGGGAGTATGTGCGGCGGCCCCATGTATTATCTCTCTCAAGGAATGGGACAAAAATGGCTGGGTACATTATTTGCCATCTTCGCTTCCATCGCCGCTTTTGGAATCGGCAATATGGTACAATCCAATTCGGTGGCTGAAGCCATTCGTGCTACTTTTCATGTTCCGGTAATCATCACTGGAATAGTAATGATGGTTGCTACTGGACTGGTAATTATTGGAGGAATAAAGAGTATTGGGCGGGTCACAGAGTGGTTAGTACCTGTCATGATCATTTTTTATGTCTGTGGAGCATTGGTGATTCTCGTGATAAATATTACTGAAATC
>MESS01000093.1:20983-23423 GCA_001771055.1 Caldithrix sp. RBG_13_44_9 | reverse complement strand
AGCATGAGATTCATGAAAAATAAAGAAGAAATCCAATTAATCCAGACCGGTATTTCTATAATCCTGCTGAATAATAAACAAAGCCTTTAGATAAAACGAAGACAAATCATCGCAGTTTTGCCAATACTGGCACTTAAGCCGGGCTCGATTATTTTTGAATTAATTTCAAGAAATCCAATTATATACCGAAAATATCTAAAGATGATTACAACCAAAAGGACGTTGAGTGGCAATCGGGAATAAGTCAGAACAGCAAAAGCTTCAAAGTAAAATTAAGAAGCTCCAAGGTCAAATACAGCTCGATCAACAGCTTATCCATTATCTCAAAAGCAGTGTGGTCCGCTATCATAGTAGTTTTAACCGATCCAATGATGGCATTTTTATCCATGACCTGAACGGCCGGATCACCGATGTCAATAAAAAAGCTTTGAAATTATTAGGATATAAAAAATCAGATCTCCTGCAATTAAAAATAGAAGATTTACATCCTCCCCAGGCCCGGGAAATATCGGCGGCCGCCTTTGAAAAAATAAAAAAAGACGGTTTTGTTGAATTTGAAATCGATTTTTTAAAAAAATCCGGCCAGACATTTGCCGCTGAAGTATCCGCCAGTATCTTCAACATCGGTCAACAAAAAGTAGTACAGGGAATGGTAAAGGATATCAGTTACCGAAAAAAGATAGAAGAGGAGCTAAAAACATCTCAGAAACAACTGAACTCGATTGTCCGGGCCGTTCCCGATATTATTTATCGATTAGACAAAGAGTCCCGCATTATTTATATCAGTGACAGCATCCGGGAGTATGGTTACCAACCCGATGAATTACTCGGGAAAAATGTATTTGAGCTAATCCACCCGGATGATCGGGAAAAATCCAAATACCGGGTCAATGAAAGAAGAACCGGTGAGCGGCGCACCCGCAGCTTTGAGATACGTTTGCGTGCCAAGAATCGCCATTATATTCCATTCGATATTCATTCCAAAGGATTATATGCTGATCCAGTCTTTTTGTTAGAGGCTGAAGGTATGTACAGCACCGAACACCCGGAAAGTACCAGTTTTATCGGAAGTCAGGGTATTGCCCGGGATATTACCGAACGCAAGATCGCCGAAAAAGTTTTGCTAGAATCGGAAAAAAGGCTGAACGCCATTTTATCGTCCATGGTGGATATTGTTTTCCTGTTCGATGAAAAGGGCACTATTGTCAGTTCACATACTCACAATAATGGATTTACCCTTTCCCCAGAGATGATGCTTAATAAAAAATTTGACCAGATTTTACCGGCACATACTCATAAAAAATTTCAGGAGGTTTTAAACGTTAATAAAGAGGGTAAAGTAGCAGAATATGAATTCTGGCTTCAGAAAAATGACCATAAAGTCTGGTATTCTGCTAAAGTATCTCCCACCTTTAACCAGGAGAAATACATCGGTTCAGTAGCAGTAATCCGTGATATTACCAGTAGAAAAATAATTGAAGAGACCCTTAAACGAAAAAATCAGCAGAATGAACTGCTGCTGGAAACTGCCAGGCACATCAGCGCCAGTCTGAATCTTAAAGAAGTATTAACCCAGATTGCCTTTCGAGCCAAAACTATTCTGAATGCTTCCGGCTGTATCATTTATATATTGGAAGATCAAGGCCGGCTTCTCACTCCGGTAGTCAATATCGATTCCAGCGACCGGAGAAAAGCAAAGTTCCAACGCTTACTGGTTGAGGAAAGTTGCACCGGTAAAGCCATTAAAGCCAGAAAGGGATTAATTTTCCCTTCTAAAAATTCATCGAATGAATCTTACCAAGAAAAATCTAATACTCATATTTATTCGAAAAATGTCATCGCTGCCCCATTTATTTGGGGAGAAAATGTCCTCGGCGCCATGTGTCTTAGCCGGGCCGGTTTCTTGTTCTCGGAAGAGGATCTTTCTCTGGCCGAAACATTTGCCACCTATGCCGCTACCGCTTTAAAAAATGCGAAGGCCCATCAGGATCTGCAGCATGAGGTAAAAGAACGGCTGCTGGCGGAAAAATCCCGTCATGAGAGTGAAGAACGATACCGACAATTTTTTGAGGAGGATTTAACTGGTGATTATATATCAACCGCCGATGGAAGATTGATTGCCTGCAATCCCGCCTTCCTGCGAATTTTTGGGTTTAAATCCAAAGAAGAAGCACTGGCTACCAATGTCATCAACCTCTATCCCAATCCCGATGCGAGGCAAAATTTTTTGGATCTGATAAAAGAAAAGAAAAAATTAGAATATCACGAAATGGAATTGCGGCGCTGTGATGGCAAATTGGTTTATGTAATTGCCAACATGGCTGCAAAATTTGATAAAAAAGGAAATCTAGTTGAGATGAAGGGATACCTTTTTGATAATACCCAGCAAAAAATCCTGGAAGCACAATTCCGGCAAGCCCAAAAGATGGAAGCGGTCGGA
>MESS01000093.1:20799-20934 GCA_001771055.1 Caldithrix sp. RBG_13_44_9 | reverse complement strand
TTACCGGTTACAGTGATCTCATTTTGCACCGGCTGCCAAAAATCGATCCAACCATCAAGGACATAAAGCAAATTAAACAGGCGAGTGAAAAGGCAGCCAGGCTGACCAACCAATTGCTGGCCTTCAGCCGTCGGC
>MESS01000093.1:20649-20771 GCA_001771055.1 Caldithrix sp. RBG_13_44_9 | reverse complement strand
GAACAGCATCGTCATGGATGTCAATAAAATGCTCCGCCGCCTGATTGGAGAAGACATCGAACTGATCCTCATTCTGGATCCGAATTTAGGGGTTATTAAAGCCGATCCCGGTCAGATTGAAC
>MESS01000093.1:17158-20642 GCA_001771055.1 Caldithrix sp. RBG_13_44_9 | reverse complement strand
CATGAATCTGGCGGTGAATGCCCGGGATGCCATGCCAAGCGGCGGGAAATTAACCATCGAAACCGGGAATATCTTATTAGAGAGGGACTTTTTACATAAAGCAATCGCTGTCCAACCTGCCGGGGATTATATTAGCCTATCGGTAAACGATACCGGAAATGGGATGGATGATGAAACACTGGGACATATCTTCGAACCATTTTTTACCACCAAAGAATATGGCAAAGGAACCGGCCTGGGTTTATCAACTGTCTACGGGATCGTCAAGCAGAGTGAAGGATTTATCTGGGTAAACAGTGAATTGAGCAAAGGAAGCAGCTTCAAAATTTATTTTCCACGCATATGGGAACAGATACCTGAAACTCCACCACCCCCTAAGTCCAGTAAATCTCTTAGCGGACAGGAAACCATTTTACTGGTGGAAGATGAAGAGATGGTGAGGGAGCTGGCGGTCCGCATCCTAAAAGAAAAAGGATATCAAGTTCTGGAAGCTTCACGCGGTGAAACTGCCCTGGAAATTTCAAAAAAATATAAGCAACCTATCGATCTCATGATCACTGATATTGTGATGCCCGGAATCAGCGGAAAAAAATTGGCCTTTGGAATTAAACAAGACCGGCCCGATCTGAAAGTGCTCTACATCTCCGGCTATACCGATGAAATTATTTCCCAGCAGGGATATATTGAGCAGGAAGTAAATTTTTTACAAAAACCATTTCTACCAGAAAAATTTCTGCTGCAGGTCCGGGAGATCCTGGATAAATAAAAATCATGTAGAATTCTATTTTAAATTTCCTCTCAGATTTCAACTAATCTGAAAAAATCTTACCAAAATTATAGCAGTTATCAATCCTGACAGGTTAAATTCCAGTGTAAACTGTAATTATAATTCCGATACCGAATATTTTGTGAACAATAGCAGGAGATGGAATACTTACCATGTCGAAAGAACAACTGACTAAACTGACCCACCTGGTCAGCTGTGCTGGCTGAGCAAGAAAAATAGGTCCGGGTGACCTGGAAGAAATTTTACAATTGCTGCCGCCGATTGAAGATAAACGGCTATTGCTGGGAATGGAAACCCGAGACGATGCTGGAGTATTCCTGATCTCGGAGAACCTGGCATTAGTACAAACGGTCGATTTTTTCACTCCCATCGTGGATGATCCCTATGAATTCGGCCAGATTGCAGTGGCCAATTCCCTGAGTGATATTTATGCCATGGGAGCCACACCGCTCACTGCTCTTAATATTGTGGGATTTTCCATCGCCACCATGGATAAACAGATCTTGGCACAAATTCTGAAAGGAGGCTGGGAAAAAGCCCGGGAGGCCGAGGTGACGATCCTGGGTGGCCATTCAGTAAAGGATCCTGAAATTAAATACGGTCTGGCAGTCACCGCTGTCACAGATCCCACCAAGATCCTCCGCAACAATACCTCCCAGGTGGGAGATGTCCTGATCCTGACCAAACCACTGGGAACCGGAATATTAACCACTGCCCTGAAGAATGAAAAACTGTCAGCTGAGCTGTTACAGCTTGTCACAGACTCCATGAAAAAATTAAACCAGCCGGCCTCAGAAATCATGCAGAAGTATCAGGTAACCTCATGCACCGATGTGACTGGGTTTGGTTTCCTAGGTCATCTGCTGGAAATGGTGGAACACACCGGGAAATCGGCAAGAATCGAAACGAAAGAAATTCCATTTCTCCCGGCAGTACCGCAATTGATCGGGGCCGGGCTGATTCCGGGTGGATTGAAAGAAAATTTAATATACCTCCTGCCTTCGATCCAACTGCCCGCGGATTTCGAAGAATGGAGACTCAAGGGCTTGTGCGATCCCCAGACGTCGGGAGGACTGCTCTTCACCCTACCCGCTTCCCAGGCCGACAACTGCCTGAGACATCTCCACCAGGCAGGAATAATCGAGTCAGCTGTGATGGGAGAAATAATCCCAGCAAAAGCAAAACCTATAATTCTCGATTAGTCTGATATCAACTTCCGCATGGTGAATCCTTTATTGATAGATACGGTTCATGCTCAAGAATTTAAATCATTCAGTATTTAACAAAGGGGACGTTCTCAACATCCGTAGATTCTTATAAAAATAATGCATCTTAGTAAAAATCTATTTCATAATATTCAAGATTATGTTATTAATTTAAAGGTATTTAAATTTTCTGCTTTATAATTTTGTATTTATCTAAATTAATTACCTTTTAGCAAATCCTTGGAAGCTGTTCCCCGGAGATCATGTCCACCACCCGGTTACTGCCGATCAGGGTTTTCATCACTACCCGCCCGGGATGTTCATCTACTACCTCTCCAATGACAACAGCCTCTTTTCCATAGGGATGACGATGCATGATCTGCAGAACTTTTGACACTTCAGTTGGGGGAACAAACAGCAAAACTTTTCCTTCGTTGGCAATGTACAGCGGATCCAGTCCCAAAATTTCACAGATGGCTTTGATCTCCTGATCTATCGGGATCTGTTTTTCATCCAGTCTGATTCCTTTCTGTGCTTTGGCGGCAATTTCATTCATAGCACTGGAAATGCCTCCGCGGGTAGGATCCCGCATCATATGGATATCCGGACAAACCTGCAGCACCTCTTTAATGAGACCATTCAGCGGAGCGGTATCACTCTTTACGGAGGTTTTGAAATCAAATTCTTCCCGGGCCGATAAAATAGCGATGCCGTGTTCGGCGATTTTGCCGTTCAGAATAATTTTATCACCGCTCTGAATTCTCCGCGATGAAATTTCTACCCCTTTGTAAACAACTCCCACACCGGAAGTATTGATATAAATTTTATCGCCCTTGCCGCGATCCACCACTTTGGTATCACCGGTAACAATTTTTACCCCGGACTGCTCGGCCGCTTTTTTCATGGACTGGATGATGCGCCAGAGATCTTCCATCAAACAGCCTTCTTCGATAATAAATCCGGCTGAGAGGTAGAGCGGCTGCGCTCCGCAAACTGCCAGATCGTTAACCGTACCATAGACCGCCAGTTCACCGATGTCACCCCCGGGAAAAAAAATCGGTTTCACCACATAGGAATCAGTGGAAAAGGCCAGTTTTACTCCATTCATTTCCCACACCGCTCCATCGTGCTCGGTTCTTAACAGTTCGTTGTCAAATTGGGGAAAGAACATCTTTTGTAATAGCTGATGGGAAAGAGTCCCACCTCCACCATGGGCCAGGAGAATCCGCTCATATTCGCTGATGGGCAGCGGACAAACCAAACCGGCTGATAGATCGACCTGATCATTCTGATGCATATCGTAGTCCATATTTTTTTAAATATTTATTTACGGTAACGAAAATAAGCGGCGCAGGCTCCTTCGGAAGAAACCATGGGTGCGCCCACCGGATGTTCTGGAGTACATGCCTTGCCGAACAGAGTACATTCCGGCGGCTTTTTTAAGCCCTGCAATACTTCCCCGGCAATGCATTCACTGGACTCAGCAGTGTCA
>MESS01000093.1:16895-17095 GCA_001771055.1 Caldithrix sp. RBG_13_44_9 | reverse complement strand
CCGCTGCGGGGGATGCGGCCAATGCCCCGCCAATTCCGGTCAGTTGTTTCGAACACTTCCTGCATCACTTTCTGGGCCGCCTGATTGCCTTCTTTCTTTACCACCCGCCGGTATTGATTTTCCACGGTATGGCGGTTTTCCTGCAGCTGCTTTACCACCAGATAAATTCCTTCCATAATATCCACTGGTTCAAAGCCAGT
>MESS01000093.1:7807-16870 GCA_001771055.1 Caldithrix sp. RBG_13_44_9 | reverse complement strand
TCGGCCAGTGGAATATATTCCTCATACCCCATGACGGTACAGACATGCCCGGCGGCCAGAAATCCCTGTACCCGTGAATTTTTTGAAGCGAGAATGGCTTCAATGGCGGGCGGCACCAGCACATGGGCAGATAAAATGGAAAAATTTTTCAGCTGCTTCCTTCTGGCTTCCAGCACCGCCATGGCATTGGCCGGTGCGGTGGTTTCAAAACCAATGGCAAAGAACACGACTTTTTTAGCGGAATTATTTTCGGCGATTTTCACTGCATCCAGCGGCGAATAAACCATCCGTACATCCCCGCCGGCAGCTTTCACCGCCAGCAAATCAAGATGTGATCCGGGGACTCGCAGCATATCACCAAAAGAAGTGAAAATAACTTCCGGCTGTTGAGCAATGGCGATCGCTTTATCGATCATTTCCAGCGGGGTGACGCAAACCGGACATCCCGGACCATGGACGATGGTCAGTGCTGAAGGCAGCAGTTCTTCCATCCCATGTTTTAAAATCGAATGGGTCTGTCCGCCGCAGATTTCCATGATGGTCCACTCCCGGGTGGTCAGTTCTTTAATCTGCTGTGACAGATTTTTAACTGCCCGGGCATCACGATATTCATCGAGGTATTTCATTTCCGATTTCCTCTCACCACAGTTTCATTCCAGATCACCCATTTCCCGCAGCAGTTTCAGAGTCTCTTCGGCATCTTTTTCATCAATCTTGTTGAGGGCAAATCCCACATGCACGATCACATATTCCCCCACCTTCACATCCTGCAGCCAATCGATACAGATATTCTGCACCACTCCGGCAAAATCTACTTTCGCCATCTTTGGAGAATTGTCTATACTCTCTTCAATTGAAATCACTTTTCCCGGTACTGCCAAGCACATATTGATAGATCCTCTTTATGATGATTACTTGTCTTTCACTTGATTCATTTTTTCAGTTACTAAAACAGCGGATGAATACTTCAAATTTTGTAATCTCCTTCTCTGCCAGCCTATAGCGATCTGACCCAGGGCAATGCCGCCATCGTTGGGAGGAATGCGCTGGTGCCAGTAGGGACGAAATCCATTCTCCTGCAATAATCTTACACTTTTTTCCAGCAGGATAGCATTTTGAAAACAGCCCCCGCTTAACACCACTTTTTCAATTTGTAAGAACCGGGACACCTCTAGAATTATCTGCGCCAGGGTGTTATGGAACCTCATGGAAATCAGGGAAGGTTTATCCTGATCGGTGATCTGTTTTAAAAGCTGGTCAAATAACGGGATCCAGTCAATCAGTATTACTTCACCGGGTATCAGCTCAAAATCATAACTGCTTCTCTCTGCCGGATCTGCCAGGTATTCCAGCATCATGGCCGCCTGACCTTCATAATTGATCTGCTGCCGCAGATTAAGAAGCGCAGCAACAGCATCGAATAATCGTCCCACACTGGAGGTGAGCGGACAATTCACCTGCCTTTTCAGCATCTGTAAAAGGAGCGATAGTTCTGTGGATTTATAACTGTTCATTAACCAGTGTTCGACTGGTGATAAATTCTCGCCATACATCTGATACAATATTCCCAGGGCAGAGCGTCGCGGCTCCCGGATGGCTTCGTCCCCCCCCGGAAGTGGAAATTGCCGCAGCTGCCCTCTATGAATAAAGGAAAAATCATCGGAGATAAAAAATTCCCCACCCCAGATACTGTTATCCCGCCCCAAGCCGGTTCCGTCCCAGGAAACTCCCAGCGTGGTGCCAGTCAGCTGATTTTCCAGCCGGCAAGAGGCAATATGGGCCTCATGATGCTGGACAGAGAAAACCTGCGGATAATTACTGTTGGCATACTGGGTGGAAAGGTAATCCGGATGAAGATCGGAAACCACTACCTCCGGTTTTACTTCATACAATTGCTGGAAATCAGTTATTACTTTTTGGAAGGCCTGCAGTGATTCATTGGTGGATAAATCCCCGATATGCTGACTGATGAAAATGTGATTTCCTTTCTGCAGGGCCACGGTATTTTTTAGATGGGCACCTACTGCCAGCAATGGTTCGGTAAACAGGTGAAGGGTTTTCTCATCGGCAGGGATTTGAACCGGTAAGGGAGCATATCCTCTGGCCCGGCGCAGAACTAATTCCCGCCCCAATATCACCCTGACGATGGAATCATCCACTTGCCTGACAATAGGACGGTTATGCACCAGAAAATAATCGGCAATATCAGCCAGGCACTGGACAGCTTCATGCTCATCAATCACCATGGGCTCCTCTGACAGATTTCCGCTGGTAGCAATGATGGGAGAGCCAAGATAATGCAGCAGCAGGTGATGCAATGGAGTATAGGGCAGCATGATCCCCAGATTGGGATTTCCCGGAGCCGCCTCCTGAAACGGTAATTCACCTCCGGAGTGATTTACTGGTTTTCTTTTTAATAAAAGAATGGGAGATTCCGGAGATTGCAGCAATCGTTCCTCAAATTCGGAGAGTTCGCAAACCGCTTTAATTTGAGCAAGATCTGGAAACATCAATGCAAACGGTTTCTCTTCCCGATGCTTGCGGAGACGCAGCCGTTTTATGGCCGAAGGATGAGCAGCGTCCACTATTAATTGAAATCCACCCAATCCCTTCATGGCCAGGATCTGGCCCTCCTGAATTATCTTAACCGCCTGCAGCAAGGCTTCCTGGTGTTTTGACAGGACCTCTTTCTTTACATCCCACAATTCTAAATGAGGTCCGCAGATCGGACAAGCAATTGGCTGGGCATGGAAACGCCGGTCAGCAGGATCGTGATATTCCTGCAGACAATCCGGACACATCGCAAAAATTTTCATGGAGGTGTTGGGACGATCGTAAGGCAGTGATTCAATGATCGAGAACCGCGGACCACAATGGGTACAATTGATAAAAGGATAGAGATAACGGCGATCGGCAGGATCAAACAATTCGCGCAGACAGTCTTTACAGACCGCAATATCTGGTAAAATGATGGCGGATATATCCGCTTCTTCCCGGCTTTCCCGAATTTCAAATGCCGCGAATCCAATGGGATCGAGGAAAGAGAATTCCAGGCTCAAAATAATTGCATTGGCCGGTTTTTCTTTTTCAATTGACAACAGAAATTCATCCAGTACGGTTTTCTTTCCCTCAACCTCAATGGTCACACCGGCGGTGGAATTCAGCACATATCCCCTGAGCTGCCGGCTGGTGGCCAGACGGTAGATGAAGGGGCGAAAGCCCACTCCCTGAACGGCTCCTTTTATCTGGATGGTTAGTCGTTGGATCATTTCTTTTTAATATTTCCCTGCAGCCAGTGGCACCACTCGGCAATGCCTTCACCACTAATGCAGGAGGTACGAAATACTTTTAAATCCGGATTAATGGAAAGGGCATTTTTTTCCAGAGCTTCGATTGATGCCGGCAGATAAGGTAACAGATCAATTTTATTGATCAGTAGAACCGAGGCATTTCGGAACATGGCCGGGTATTTGAGAGGTTTGTCATCTCCCTCGGTGGTGCTCACGATCACCACTTTCAGATCCTCTCCCAGATCATAGCCGGAGGGGCATACCAGATTTCCCACGTTTTCGATGATCAGCAGTTCTACACCGGTCAGATCCAACTGTTTCAGGGAGTCACTGACCAGGGCGGCTTCCAGGTGGCAGGCACCATGGGTGACAATCTGCACCACCGGGATACCCAGGGCATCCACCCGCCGGGCGTCAAGATCGGTTTGCACATCGCCTTCAATTACGGCCATCTGTATTTTCTCCCGGCAGTGCTCAATGGTTTTTTCCACCAGACTGGTTTTACCAGAACCGGGAGAACTCACTAAATTCAGAGAAAATATTCCCAGCGATTTTAACAGCTGGCGGTTGGTTTGAGCTACCGCATCATTCTTTTCCAGCACTTTTCTTTCGATAGTTAAAACCGCCACAGTAATTCCTCTACTTTAATCATTCAATTCTATTTCCTGTACCAGTAATTCCTGGCCGGAGATCACCTTAATGGCGGAACTATGACAAACCGGACAGCTGAAAACATAATCATCCAGATCGGTTTCCTGACCACAATCATCACATTTAATTCGCAACGGTAATTGTTCTACCTCCAATGTCACTCCGTCCAGATTGGTTTCCCGGGTCAATGCCTCAAAACCAAATAGCAGGGAATCCACCAGGATATTGGTCAATTTGCCCACTTTTACCCGTACTGTTTTCACCACCTGTTTCTGATCGGGGGCAAGATTTTCCTGGACAATATCTATGATATTTTGAGCTATTGACAATTCATGCATAACCAATCCATGAAAATTTCCAGCGGAGAAATTTAACATTACTCAATTATTTTTACTATTCTTATATGAAAATAAATCTTCAGGGATCCTAACTATTAAAATGAGAAAGTTATGTAATATTTTTCAAATCATGTTTTCTTGGGGTTATTAATAATTGTAATTGATTTAGTGAATGATCTAAATCTTTAGTAATCATTTTGTTTGAAAATCTGACAACAAAAATATTCTTAAACTCAAGGATCTCGGTTCTTATATGATCATAATCTTTTTGATTTTGATGAATATTACCATCTAATTCAATAACCATTTTTATCTCATGACAGTAAAAATCAGCAATGAAAAAGCTATTCTTGCTATTGTATTGATAAAAAACAGGATGTTGACGGAAAAATTTTAAATTCAAGAATTGTCGATTTCTTAAAGCTTTCCACAATAATTTTTCTGCATCCGTAGGATTATTACGTAATTCTCTGGAAACCTGTCGGGCAATTTGGCCAATTGAATAGCTTTTCAAGTGAAGATTGTTGATTTATCTAATTCTTAATCTTATTGTTTCATTAACACCGACAACTTCTACAAACTTTATGGTGGCTATAACTGTCAGGTTTTCTATCTAAATAATTGAATATTTAAAAGTAATTCCTTTCGTTAGAGTCCACAGGTAACTCCCCTTCCCTCTTGAATGAGGGAAGGGGCCGGGGGATGGGTAAAATAAATCCGGCATCTTTCCATTTTTCTTTCTTTTTTCATTTCTTAAATGTTCTAAGTTTTAAGTTGTAACAATTATTTTTAACGCTAAACATGCTGAGAACACACAATTTCAATTTTTATGCATTTAATCTCTTTTCACTCATTTTTTTATGTACGATAACTCTTCCAGTTTCTGTAATCTTCTCTTTATCCATCCCTAAATCCCTTCCCTAATATAATAGGGAAGGGACTTAGCAGGAAAATCTTTCCCATCGTAATTTCAGGCCGCAGTCAATTCCTCCAGGAGTTTTCTGATTTTTACAGCTAGCACCGGTAAAACATTTTCCAATTCCGGAGATAATACTATGGACAGGCGATCCAGTCTTGCAATAGAAACGGTAAAGAGCCAGATCTCCGGCTGCTGCTTTAAGAGGTACAGTGCATCCAGCAGGTCTTTCAGTCCAATGTCATGGGCGGTGAGGGTGGGTGGATAATCACTGGAAAATTTGGGTTTAAGTAGCTGAATGGTTCCGGGTTGTTGTCCATCGATGGTAGCATCGATCATGATTATTTGGGGATATTTCTGAAAATATTCCAGCAGGTGGAATCCGCCGGTACCGCCGTCAACCAGATCCACCTGGGTCTCCGGAAAATTTTTCTCCAGGTATCGTACGGCATGGACGCCGATCCCCTCATCACCCATTAATAAATTTCCAATGCCCAGTATGAGTATTTTATTCAAAGTCGAGTTTTTACTGTCATTTTAAATATCCTGGCAGCATCGGTCAAGTAAAATCTCCAGGAAATTATTTTAATTCTCATAGAGCATTTCTACCGGCCTGGTGCAGATCCGTCAAATGCGTGTTGTCAACGTTCCATTGAATTAATAGAACGCGGAAGACACGGATAGGACGGACGCTCGCGGATAATATTTACAATGTTCTCTTGGTTTAATCAGCGACAATCCGTGAATTTCAGTGTTGTCCGTGTTCTATTAAATCGATAGAACGCAGATGACACTGATGCGACGGATAATCACGGATAATTTTAAAAATGATCTATTAGTATAATCAGTGAAATCCGTAAGTTTGCGCATCATCCGCGTCCTATTATATAATGAAGAAACACCCAAGATTACTTAAGCAATACCATTTTCTTTGTTGCCGAATAACTACCAGCCGTCAGCTTGTAGATATACACACCACTCGCCATTCCACCGGCATCCCACTCATATCTATGGATACCGGAAAGCAGAGAAGCAGAAAGCAGAGTGCAGACTTCTTCACCCAGGATGTTGAAAATTTTAAGAGTCACGTGAGATTTTTGAGAAAGTTCAAATTCAATCGTGGTTACGGGATTAAAAGGATTGGGATAGTTGTTGGATAATTTTATTTTATTCGGTTGAGTGGTAACTGGAAGAATCGAATTCACTTCACCCAAAAATTCATAAATGTCCTCAGCAGTGGCAGGCTTGAAAGTCTTTAACATGAATTGATCACCAGCTTGCGGCAATACCGGGTTGGGATTCCCTTCCACATGGATGGCCCAGGTCAATAGCGGATCACCCAGGGAATCGGATTCGATGAAATATAATTCATCTGCCAGGGAAAGCTGGTTATTATTATCATTGTCCAAAAAAATCACTTCGGCTGGACGGTTTTCGGTGATATTCTGAACCGCAAATTTCATCGGGATTGCTGGTACCCCGAAGGCAGTGCTGGAAGTATCAGCAATAACATCAGTGATAGTAATCTGGTAATCTGCCGGATACGGCACCCCATATAAAGTATATGTGCCCATGTTTATCGTAGGCAAATAGATGGTAAGCTCAAGGGTGGTGGCACTATTCTGCCATCCGGTAAGTTGATAATTCACTGCCGGAGGATCATAGTCTTTGATCAATAAACGGATGCCATCAAACAGTGGACCTTCGGTGATACCATCCAGTTCAGTGGCATTTTGCACCACATACTGACCGCTGTTCACATTATAAACATTGTACACTTTATAACTGTAACTGGAATCATCAAATGACAGACGATACAGATCACCGGTCAGTTGGGCCGGATCAACGATCTGGATATTCACCGAAGCATCACCCGCGCCCGCAACATGGGTTGCCGGGAATGAGGAAGGACGAAGGCTCTGTTTTATAAAATGAAAGGTCTGATCCTCAGAAGTGTTTTGTCCATCATTTACACTTACTTTGATCACTGCAGTATTTGAATTTGCCAATAAGTTAACATGGAAAGTCACTGTCCTACCGACTGAGTCAGAAGCGCTCAGGAAGGAATTTACCACTTCAAAATTACTGCCATCATCGGTACTATAATGAATGGTGGTGATCAGGGGATTTTGTTCGGGATCTGCCAGCAATAAATCCAATATCATAGTATCCGCAGTTAAAACCAGTCCAAAATCAAATTCAGCGTTTAAAATTTTCACGAAAGGTATTCCGTTCATGGCATTGTCAATGGCAAACAAAGAAGAGACAGAATGGCCGTAGATGGATCCTTCATTATTTTTAAGAAAGATCTTTAAAGATCCAAATGCACAATCCTCCACCAATTCAGTGTTCCAGGAATAACTTCCGTCATTGGCGGCAGAATCGGTTACCAGCTGCCAACTCTGACCAAAATCCGGACTGAACCATAGTTCAACGGATCCATCCTGGTTGATCGCACTCCAGGTAATATCCTGTATGAGAGATAGGGTGTGGTAATTATTCAGATTTGTAAAATTAATTGAGTTCTGAATTGTTCGGTATTTTGAGAACACCCAAGGGAACAGATGCGGATAATCATACGATTCCGGCCAGATAACGTGTCCGCCATTTTCATACTCAGTATAAAAATGCAGGGCGTGGCTTTCAATAAACATGGCAATAGTGCTGTCCGGCAACCCAGTGCAGTTTTCATATTTGCAGTGGCTATAAACCACCGATTGGCCATTATTCTCCAGGGCACTGATCATATCGCGGGAAAATGAAACCGGCACCGCATCATCTAGTTTACCATGAAAATTCCAGATGGGGATATGGGAAATATTGGCAATCTGGGAAGGATCTCCCCCGCCACTCATGGGTATGGCGGCAGCAAATTTGTCCGGAAATCGCTGGATCAGATCCCAGGTGCCAAATCCCCCCATGGATAAACCGGTGACATAGAGGCGGTTGGAATCGACCGGAAAGACAGTGAGCAGTGAATCGATCAAATCAACCACCGTAGCCAGTTCAGGTCCGATGGGACCTGTAAATGAATAAGTCCAGCTTCTGGTGAGCGGGCACTGCGGAGCCACCACAAAACAGGGATAGTTGACCTGGTTAACCGGATCAGCCCAGGATGTAGCCAGACGGTGACTCTGGATATGAATCAGGTTATCACTCCCCCGCTCGCCTGATCCATGCAATGCCAGAACCAGGGGATACACCTGGCTGGTATCCAAATTCTGGGGTACAAATAATCTATAAGGGATAGTCGTGCCGGCAAAGGTATGACTGTGGGGAGAAAACAAAGCCACGATTCCCGGCTGGGAGAAAGCAGCAGCGGCATTTATTAAAAAGATCGAGATAAATATTTTCATGCTGTTCATATGAAAACCTATAATATTAATGGTCCAAGATTTTAATTTGAAATTTTTATATAATCCAGCATTAAAACAATCAATTTGTCACCTTGTTTTTTACTCATTTTGCTTTAATCAGCTAATTTAAAAATTTCACTGGTTCAGTTTACAAAATCTCTTAGTGCATGTCAATGCTTGCCAGGTTAAAAGATTGGAAAGTCTGGTCGATCAACCCGAACACGGAATACCTGGAAAACAGAAATAAAATCTTCTTGCTCCATCAGATGAATCTGTCCAATTTTAATTAAAAATATCAGGATAAAAACCTGCCATGAAATCAGTCACCAAAACGATAATCCTGAATGGAAAAAAATTAACTCTCGACGATCTCATTTCCTCGGCCTATAATCTGGATACCCGCTTTAAACTTGATAAAAAAGCGAGGCCAAAAATATTAAAAAGCCGGCAGTGGGTGGAACGGATACAGGAACAGGGAACTCCGGTGGTTTACGGAATCAATACCGGCTTCG
>MESS01000093.1:6754-7801 GCA_001771055.1 Caldithrix sp. RBG_13_44_9 | reverse complement strand
AGGCGACCGTTTCCATCAGCCAGGGAAAATTGAAGGATCTGCAGCGAAACCTGATCATGAGTCATGCTGCCGGTACCGGCGAGGCTCTGCCCATTGAAGTGGTGCGGACTGCCATGCTGCTGCGCATAAATACTTTCGCTAAAGGATATTCTGGTGTGCGACCTGAGCTGATCGATACGTTAATACAAATGCTGGAAAAAGGAGTGGTGCCCTGGATCCCAGAGCAGGGATCGCTGGGAGCCAGCGGAGACCTGGCCCCGCTTTCCCATCTGGGACTGGTACTGAGCCGGGGAGTTAAAGAGGATAAGGAGGAGTACAGCGGACTGGCCTATTTTTTCAATAAACAGAAACTACAATGGGAGCTGACCAGCGGGAAAACCGTCATGAGAAAGGCCGGCATCCCCCGCCTGATCCTGGAAGCCAAGGAAGGATTAGCTTTAACCAACGGCACCCAGATCTCCACCGCCATCCTGGCACTGGCGCTGTACCAAGCCAAACGACTGGTAAAGCAGGCCGATATCGCTATGGCCATGTCGCTGGAAGCCCTGCAGGGAATATCCAGCGCCTTCCGGGAAGAACTTCATGCCCTGCGGCCGCATAGCGGACAACTCCGGACCGCCCGGAACATCCGCCGCCTGATCAAGGGAAGCAAACTGATCGACCTGTTCCCGGAACGAGTGCAGGATGCCTACAGCCTGCGCTGCCATCCGCAGGTGCTGGCCGGGGTGCGCAGTGCCCTGGATTATATTCAGGATATTATCCACATTGAGATCAATTCCACTACTGATAATCCGGTGATCATTCCGGAACTTCCCGATGGTAACAAAGCCTTGTCCGGTGGTAACTTCCATGCCCAGCCGATTGCCTTCGCAGCCGATTTTCTTGCGATGGTATTGTGCGAGGTGGGAAGCATTGCCGAACGCCGGATATTCCGTCTCTCCGATAAAAACCTCAACAACGGATTGCCCTCTTTTCTGACCGCTAACAGCGGACTGGAAAGCGGGCTGATGCTGGCACAGTATACCGCCGCCGCGCTGGTTTCCGAAA
>MESS01000093.1:304-6739 GCA_001771055.1 Caldithrix sp. RBG_13_44_9 | reverse complement strand
ATCCTGCCAGTATCGATTCCATCCCTACCTGCGAAAACCAGGAAGATCATGTCAGCATGGCACCGATTGCCGCCCGCAAAGCCTCGGCTATTTTGCAGAACGTCCAGAAAATAGTGGCCATTGAACTTTTATATGCTGGCCAGGCTTTGGACTTCCGCAAGCAGAAATGGGGAAAAAATAAACCGGAATCCCTTTTCGGTAGCGGTACGGCGACAGCCTACCAGGAGCTGCGTAAAAAAATTCCATTTATTTCATCTGATCAGCCGCTGTATCCGCACATTTCGGCAGCGGTGGATTTGGTGCGGTCAAATGTAATTCTGGAAAAAGTGGAAAAAAAGATTGGAACTCTTGACTGACCAGAGTTTTAGGGTCAGTTCTCGATTTTGCGGATCTCTGATGGCAGGAACCGCCTTATAAACTTCATCATCTCTTCCGTCAATTGCCGGCGGTGAAATCGGTCAATATTTTGAAACGTATAATCAGCTTTTACGGCCGCAGGATCCCTCAACCATTTTTTAAGAATGTTGACAACTTCCCTTTTATTCACATAGTCTACAGCCTCACCGGCCTGGCATTCCCTGATGAGCTTAGCCAGATCACCTTCCGGTGAACACATTGCCAGAATCGGTTTCCGGAGAAAAAGATACTCATAGATCCTTCCCGGTGTTACCTGTTCACTCCCCTCTATATCTCCCTGCACCGCCAACGCCAGCGCATCCAGATTTTTTGCATAAGCCAGTGCCTGCTGGTGCGGCAGGTAATTTACCAGGGAGATTTGCTGGCTATGTGGATGTCCCTTAATCATTTTTAAAAATTTACCAGACCATTTCCCGATAAAAACCAGCTGCAGTTTTCCGACCAACTCAGGTTCTTCCTGATGCAAAACTTTAATTGCATTCAATAGCGGCAATGGTGCGTTTCCCTGGGAATACACCGTTCCCATGATGCCGATCCGGAAAAATTTTTCAGTACCGGATGCCGCTTCCGGCGTGACCATCCGGAAGTCATCCGGATCATAACCGTTCCTGATCACAGTAGAAGGAATATTTTTCAGAGCTGCAATTTTTGCAGCATAATAATCCCGCAGGGCGGAATTAACAAAAACACAACCCGCTGACTGGCTTACCGTTTTTTCTTCCAGAACATTCTGGGCTTTCTGATGAAGCCGGATTAACTCCGGAAGATACGGATTACCCGTCCAGGCATCCCGGAAATCCAGCAGATAGGGGATCCCAAAAAATTTACCAGCGGTTCTGGCCACCAAACCAGTGCTGAAAGGAGGCATGGTAGCAATCAACAGATCAACCGGTTTTCTTTTGCTAATTTTCCATATTTTCAGGACTGCAAAAGGCAGCCACAAAATACGGCTGTCCGGAAGAAAAATATAGTTTGCCAGTTTCCGCACCAATCCTCCGCTTTCCTGACTGACTTCGGACTTCACCTTTCCCGGCGATTTAAAAATTTTCTGCAGAATAAAGAGCAGGCGGAACGGATCCAGGCTGCCGCTGCGATGTACCACCGGCGGCGGCGGGAGATCCTGTTCTAAAGAACGGTCTTCAGCATAAAAAAAACTGGATTTAACGGTGAGGACTGAAACCTCGAACTGGTCATAATCCCAGAACTTTAAAAATTTCAGGATGCGTTGAACTCCCCCTCCTCCCATGGGTGGAAAATAGTAGCTGAGAAAAAGCAGGTGCGGTTTACGGGCAGTATTCACGGATGGTGGACACCAGTTGCTCAAATTTATCATTGTGTTTCAAAAAATCGATCTCATCGGCATTGACAGTAAATATATTGAATTTTTCCTTGGCTTCCTTCATCCATTTTTCATAAGCCAGGTTGAGATACTCCAGATAGTCTGGAGAAATGGATTTTTCAAAATCACGTCCCCGGGATTTAATCCGCTGCAGCAAAGTTTTTACCGATGATTTCAGATAGATAATCAGATCGGGCTGCGGAAGAAAATAGATCATATCATTGAACAACTGGCGGTAAGTCTGGTAATCCCTTTCGGACATGTAGCCCTGTTCATACAGGGATTTGGCAAAAATCTCCACATCCTCGTAAATAGTGCGGTCCTGGATAGCCGGCTGACCAAGATCGGCAATTTCTTTCTGGGAGCGGAAGCGGTGAGCCAGAAAATAAATCTGAAGGTTAAAACTCCAGCGCCGCATTTCACGATAGAAATCATCCAGATAGGGATTATCGATCACACTCTCATAGAAGGGCTTCCACTTCAGTCGTTCGGCCAGATTGCGGGTAAGGGTGGTCTTGCCTACTCCGATATTTCCGGCAATACCGATCAAGTAATTTTTCTTCTTTTTAATTTTCATTGGGAGTTTTTCAACTTAAAACGGAAGCGCTCAATCACCTTGTACTTAACCGGTTTGCCGCTCATTTGACCGGGTTTATAGAGAAATTTTTTCAAAGCCGAGAGCGAAGCGTCGGTAAACAAATCACCATCAGACCGTAGCACCCGCAGATCCTCAATATTCCCCTGCCGATCGATGATGACTTCCACCAGTACATCACCCTGGGTACCAGTCTGTAAATAGATCTTGGGATATTCCGGCTGAACTTTCCGGACATACTCCCGTTTTCCTGAATCGAGGAAAGCTTCCAGAATCGGTTCCTGGATCACTGGTTCTGCCGGAGCAGGCAGAGGAGGTTCGTTATAAGCCAGAGCAGTTTCAGTAGAAACCTGTTCTTCGTTTTGCCCTGAAGATTCGCTCAGAGTTGTGAGCAAAGGTGGAATGCTGTCCGAGAAAGTCTGCTGGGCGATTGCTGCGGCCGTATCCTCAGCTACCGGAGCCGGGGGTATAACTGAGGCCTGGTTTTGGGAAGTACTACCAGCATCCAGAGCAGGTTCCGATTGAGCAGCTGCAATAACTACTGGCGGTTGAACTACCGGCCGGCTTTCGGTAAAGATCGGCAGATAGATCACATCTCCATAGGCCGGATTATCCAATTTATCATAAATGACGTTGGGGATTCCCCTTGCATTAGTGGAAGTCCAGATATTATTCTGAGCATGGACCGGATTATTGGAATGATTGTAGACATCAAACTCAAAATTGTTGGAAAGTCGATTCTGGCCCTTGCTCTTTGTCTCGTCCAGTGGTACAGTTCCCAGATCCGGAGCAGAACGGCTGAAGACAATCACTCCATAATAATTATCGGAGATGGTACAACCGCTGACAATGGGATTAGAGGCCAGTTCGGAATTAATTCCGGCAAAACCATTTCCCATCAACAGCAGGTTGCTGATGATCGGAGCGGCTTTAACTTCACAGCTTATACCGGAATTATGATTAAACCTTATTTCACCGCCGGAGATAATCGGAGCACTCCCATAGCAGATGATGCCTTTGTAGGCAAATTCGATGATACAATTCTGTAAAAAAGACTGATCATAAAAATTTTTAATGGTGATTCCATACCAGTCATTCATCTGCGGTTTTTTAGATTCAGAGGTAAAGATAATGGGCGAGCTCATGGAATTACTTTTGGCCAGGATCATTCCGTTGATAATGAGTTCGGCACGCTCTTTATCTTTACCGGACTTAAGAACATCGGACTTGGGTTTGAAAAAAATCCGGGTGCCGCCTTCAATAGTAAGAATCACTCCCTGGGGAACAGTCACATCTCCGTCAATAAAGATTTCGCCTTGCCAGCGGGTGTTTCGCGAAATTTCACCAGAAAAATATTTTTGAGCTGCCAGATCAGAAAATGACAGAATAAATAATATAAAAATTAAAGTTTTTATCATTTCACTTTGGTGTAGGAAAGAGCCGTTCTTTTTCACTGATTTTAAATACTCGAAATAATTGTTACATCCGATAATCAATATATTGACCGAGTTTCTCCAGCAGGTCGGATTCCTTAAAGGGTTTAACCACAAATTCATTGGCACCGAGCCGGGTGATATGCTGCTCAATCTGTTTGCTGGCCCGGCCGGTGAGGACAATCACCGGTAATTTTTCCCAGCGGGCATCAGAGCGAATTTGTTCAATTAATTCATATCCGGATATCTGCGGCATCTCTAAATCAGTAATCATTAAATCAAATTCTTTCTGATTGAGCCATTCCATGGCAGCCGATCCGCTCTTGGCTACTTCGACTTCATAACCATGTTTGGACAGCATTCCGGACAAAAATTTACGCACACTCAAGGAATCATCCACTACCAGCACCAGCGGTTTACGGCCTCTTATCCGGCGCTTTTCGACGACTGATTCCTTCACGGGTTTCCGGGAGAGAATAACTTCCTCTTCCAGCCGCTTCACATCTTCCATCTTCAGAGCCACATCCTTCTCTTTCAGTCTCAGAGTGCTGAAAACAATCTGGGGAACGTCAAGCACCAGTACCACCCGTCCATCCGCTAAAATCGAACCGCCCATTACAAATTTTACCCGCTGTAAAATCTGCCCCAGCGATTTAATCAGAATTTCTTCGCGGTGCAAGATCTTATCTACCAGTAAGGCCGCTTTCCTACCCTCATCCTGTACGATGATAATGGGATAACCGGATGCCCGGCTGGCAGACTGTTCCCCGGATCTGGCCAGAGTCATCAGGTCTGACATTTTAATGACCGGAATCTCACTTCCTCGTTGACGGATGACAAAACCGCTTTCTTTCAGGAT
Organism: Caldithrix sp. RBG_13_44_9; assembly: GCA_001771055.1. Classification (GTDB taxonomy): domain Bacteria; phylum Calditrichota; class Calditrichia; order RBG-13-44-9; family RBG-13-44-9; genus RQOF01. Next base: position 2,096 of record MESS01000093.1, on the reverse strand, counting down.
CAGATTTTCCGGGCCGATTGAGAGAGTCTCTTCCACCTGCATCAGGGGAATGGCATAGAGATTTTTATTTATTTCCACCAGGATCGACTGGATCACGGTGATGGAAATAGGCACCCTGATCGTGAAACGGCTGAATTTTCCAATCTGCGAATAGATTCGCAGATCACCTTTCAGCTTTTGCACCTGATTGCGTACCACATCCAGACCTATTCCCCGGCCGCTCAGGGAACTCAACTGGGCCGCGGTTGAAAAACCTGGATACATTAAAAATTCATACATCTCCTGGGTAGTCCGTTTATCGGCCAGTTCCGGAGTAAGCAGTTTTAATTCTACCACCCTTCTGCGAATCGCGTCCACATCAATTCCCCGGCCGTCATCTTCCACCGAGATACTGATAGTGTTCCGTTCCTGCACCGCCGAGATCTTTATCAGTCCTTCCTCGGCTTTTCCAGCCTTCCGGCGCTGCTCTGGTGGCTCTATTCCATGGTCAATGGCATTCCTGAGAATATGCAGCATGGGCTCATATAATTCTTCAGCCATCACCCGGTCAATTTCAGTACTCTCCCCTTCGATAAAGAGTTTAATCTTCTTGCCGAATTTCCGGGCAATATCGCGTAGTGGTCGATGGAATCGCTGCAGCAAAATGCTGATGGGAACCAGCCTGGCCTGAATGATCTCATCATGAATTTGATTGCTCAGGCGGGAGATTTTCTGCAGCTGTTCATCATAAAATTTACCGGAATCTTTTATTCCCTGCAGCGCCTGGGTAAAATTGGTCTGGAATTTTTGCAGATGCTCTACCACCCTTTTTACATTATCAAAATACACTTTTTGTGATTCTTCGATGGTCGGAATACTCTGCGATCCGGATTTTACCAGTAGCAGAATCCGGTCCTGTTCGTGCACGATTTTATCGAGCTGTCCGAGTACTGTTTGCAAGTTCTTCTTCTCCAGATCCAGCCGCGGGAGGAAATTCTTGAAACGGTCAATCTGGGTTTTGAATTGATTATTATTGATCACTAACTCCGCCGCCTCATTCAGCAGCTGATCCATCTGTTTCACTTGCATCCGGATGTGAGTATCCGGGGTTCTGGCAGGTGTCGTCTCAATCTCATCGGTCACTGTCACATATTCATCAGGCAGAATGGGTTCCGGTTCGGCTTTTTCGGGCGTCACTGCTTTCTCAATAACTGCCTCGGCACCCTGCAATGACTGCAGTCTTTCCAGCAGCTGCTCATAATTTTGGGTCTTTAACTTTTTATGATCTGCCAGAGAAGTGAGCATGAATTCTACTTCATCCACCATCGCAAAGAGCAGATCGATGTTGTCAGCCGTAAAGGATTGTCCCTGTTTCTGCAAGTTCTCCACCAGAGTTTCACTGTAATGAAATAATTTCTCCAGCGGCTCCTGGTAGACCATCGAAGAGGAGCCTTTGAGGGTGTGAAGCATCCGCATGAGCTGTTCAGCCAGTTCCGGATCCTCAGGAGTTTTTTCCAGTTTCATCAGAATAAAATTCACGTCTTCGGCATATTCGCGGGCTTCCAGGATGAAGATCTGCAGCATCTGCTCACTGGGTAGTTTTTTCGCTTCATCTTCCCGGATCGAAGGAGCGGGTGCAGCCGCTTTAGGTGGCAGGTCAGTCTTACCTTTCATCTGGCTGACAAATGAAGAGATCAGTTGAGCGGTCTCATCGTAAAATTTCTGGCTCACCTGTTGTTTCTCTGATAGTTCCCGAACGATCTGAGTGCTTTTCCGGAAAGCCGGAATAATTTCCCGCCAGTTATCCGGTTCT
>MESS01000093.1:0-213 GCA_001771055.1 Caldithrix sp. RBG_13_44_9 | reverse complement strand
CATGGACCGCATGGTCAATGGTCTGCAGAGTCTGTTTATCATAACGGAATTTTTCGATCAGATTAAGGGAGTTCTCGATGTTGTCCAGATTGTCCTTGGCCTCATTTCGGAAAATTTCCAGCAGCTCCGGATCTTTTTCCTTTAACTTGAGGACCGGTTCGGTGCTGGGTGGCGGTTCAGGCGCCGGCGGAACTTCCGGGGTTATCTCTTTTT
>MESS01000092.1:42571-42713 GCA_001771055.1 Caldithrix sp. RBG_13_44_9 | reverse complement strand
CTGGAAAAATATCAGAAAATCTGGGAAAAAGCGCCGGATTATATCGCGGAAAATTTATTGGATGCTGCTGGGTGGTGGCTCAAGTATTCATTCGAAAAAGAATAACTTTATTAGCTTACTTTGATGCTTTGCCAAAGTTCTT
>MESS01000092.1:34830-42557 GCA_001771055.1 Caldithrix sp. RBG_13_44_9 | reverse complement strand
CTTTGTGGGTGGAACCCTGCTGCTGAGTAAAAATTTCGATGAATTTGTGCAGCGCGCCAAGGCTGCCGCCGGTGAGGTCCCGGTAATTCTTTTCCCGGGCAGCGTCTTCCAGGTCTCCCGGCATGCCGATGCCATCCTGTACCTGTCGGTAATCAGCGGACGCAATCCGGCTTATTTGATAGACAATCAGGTACTGGCTGCCCCCATCGTCTGGCAGCTGCAGGTAGAAGCTATCTCCTGCGGATATATGCTGATCGAGTCCGGACAGATGACCAGCGCTGAATTCATGAGCAACTCCCGCCCTATCCCCCGTTCGAAACCGGATCTGGCTCTGGCCCACGCCCTGGCGGCCCAATATCTGGGATTTAAACTGGTTTATCTGGAAGCCGGCAGCGGCGCCCAACTGTCCGTCCCGGAAGAGATGATCATGGCGGTCAGTAAAACTATTTCCATCCCGGTGATTGTGGGCGGCGGCATCCGCACTCCGGAAATGGCCCAGAAAAAAGTGGAGGCTGGTGCTTCCCTGGTGGTGATCGGTAATCATTTCGAAGATCCGCAGAATTTTTCCCGGATCAAGGAATTCGCCGAGGCGATCCACCAGAACAAGTGATTTAAAAGTTTATTTCATTCAGAATGGCAGGAATCAAATGAAAAGAGAATGGCAGAAACACATCGAAGCAGAAATAAAAGAAAGCATCGATGTTAAAGGTAAGGTACTGAAGCAGTGCCTTCCGGATATCACCCAGGCCATTCAGCAGCTGCTCACTACCATTAAAAACGGCGGAAAAATCATGCTGTGCGGCAATGGCGGTAGTGCGGCCGATGCCCAGCATATTGCTGCCGAACTGGTAGTACGACTAAAAAGCAGCAATGACCGACCGGCCATCGCGGCGCTGGCCTTAACGGTGGATACTTCCATCCTCACTGCCGGTGCCAATGACTATGGTTTTGACTATGTGTTTTCCCGGCAAATTGAGGCCCTGGGAAAACGGGAAGATACCCTGATCGCCATCAGCACCAGCGGGAATTCCGGCAATGTGATCGAAGCCGTCAACATGGCGCATGAAAAAGGACTATATAGCATTGGACTGCTGGGGGGAGAAGGAGGAAATTTAAAAAAGCTGGTTGACCTGCCGCTGACGATCCCTTCAAAAACGACTGCCCGCATTCAGGAGTGCCACATCATGATCGGGCACATTTTCTGTGATATTCTGGAGCAGGAATTATTTCCAAAAAGATAAAATTGAATCAGTGTAGTTTTCAACGAATCTTTATCCTCAGGTAATATTCTGCGATATAGGAAAGTTTTATAAATTCCTGGATACTTCCTTTCCCAACCATAATCCCATGTAAAGCCCCTTCCCTCATGCACGTACAGTTCGGAGAGATGGGTAAAAATATTTTTTGATCATAAGAATATTTTTCTCCTTTTATTTACTAGCTAATCCTCGTCTCCAGTTATTGACATCAATTTTTTGGGGGGATGTTGAAGTAAAAAATATCCCATTGCAGTCTCAAAATAATTCCCCCTCACTTTGTTCATTTTTTTTAAACAATCACTTTTCTTTCATCCAGATTGTCTTCTTATCCATCCCTAAAGCCCTTCCCTCATTCAAGAGGGAAGGGACTTTAAAATCTAGTCCTGAATTAACTTTACAACATTAAGAAATAAATTAAGGGAATCAATTTCATCTGCAGAAGCAGTTGAGGATGAGATTTTTTTATGGCATGCAATGCCATTCAAAACCTGCTCTGGCCATCACCTTAAAAATCCATACCGCCTTTGCCCCAGGAAGTATTACATTTAGAAAAATTTTAAGGATTTAATCTCTTTTGTTTAGCAATCGTCTTTTTCAATATCCCGGTTTTCTGAAAGGTACTTCCCGTTCCGATAAGGCCAAGACCAATATCGTCTTGCTCTTCATCATCCACACTTTCAATCTGGGATTAACCCTGCTGCTGGTCCCGGTCACTTTACATTGTCTGAATCCTACCGAGTACGGCCTGTGGCTGACACTCACCTCCATCACCGCCTGGTTTATTTCACTGGATTTTGGTCTGGGCAACGGTCTGCGGAACAAACTGGCGGAAGCCCTCGCACAGGGTGATCGGTCATTAGCCAAAAATTATGTAAGTACTACCTATGCCTATTTGGGAATATTGGTCCTGATCTTTTACATCCTGTTTCTGATATTAAATTTTTTTCTTTCCTGGGTCAAGGTCCTCAATGCCCCGGCTGAATTGGCAGAACAGATCCCCCCGCTGGTCTTGTTTGTTTTCTCGTTTTTCATCCTGAATTTTATCCTCAAACTGATCACAGTGGTGCTGCTGGCTGATCAGCGGCCGGCCATGAACGGATTGCTGACCTTGATCATCAATAGTGTGACTCTAGCAGGAATTTATCTCCTGACCCTGACAGAATATGCTACTCTCATCAATCTAGGAATTCTTTCCAGCGCGGTTCCGGCGTTTATATATATCGGAGCCAGTTTTTTATTTTTTTCCGGTCCCTATAAAATGATAAGACCTTCCGTGAAGCACATTCTGCCGCAATATTCCAGGGACTTGCTGCATCTGGGATTCCGTTTTTTCATTATTCAGATCTCCACCCTTATAGTCTTTGCCACCCACAATTTGATCATCACCCAATTATTTTCCCCGGCAGACGTCACGGTATACAATATCGCTTTCAAGTATTTCAGCATTCCACTGCTGGTGTTCGGAGTGATTCTTTCCCCTTTCTGGTCTGCGTATACTGATGCCTTTGTGAAAAATGATTTCGAGTGGATCAGAAAGGTCAACCGGAGGTTGGTTCAATTATGGATGTTGTTTGTTGGCGGTCTTTTGCTCATGCTGATCGGAGCGAATTTCTTTTATAAGATCTGGGTGGGCACCGAGATTCAGATTCCCTTCATTCTCTCAGTGCTGATGGCGATATTTACCATCATTTCCATGTGGAACAATATTTATGCTTACTTCCTGAATGGCGTAGGAAAGATCCAGCTGCAGTTATACAGCGCCATAGTGGTGGGAATTCTGAATATTCCCCTGTCCATCCTGTTTGCAAAGTATCTCAATATTGGGGTAGCGGGAGTAATCCTGGCTACCATTATTTGCCTTTCACCATCAGCCATCTGGTCTCCGCTGCAGTATCACAAGATTGTTAACCAAACTGCCCGGGGAATATGGAACAAGTAAAGCAGAATCATTTAACCTGCAAGATCTGCGGTAATCCTGCGGATAAATGCTTTAATACCCGAATGCTGAGAAAATATCCGGTTGACATTTTGTATTGCCCGAATTGCGGATTTTTATTCCCAACAGAAGTATTCTGGCTGAAAGAAGCGTATCAGCGCCCTATCAATCTGGAAGATACCAGAATATTGGAACGTAATATCAGGTTCGCAAAAATTATTTCCGTGATTCTTTATTTCTTTTTCAAGCGGCACGGACAATTTTTGGATTTTGCCGGCGGCTATGGTCTGTTCACCCGACTGCTGCGGGACGTCGGGTTTCAGTTTCAGTGGAACGATCCACACACTCCCAATCTTTTTGCCCGGGGATTTGACACAGAGCTGAGCACCGGCCAGCAATTCGAATTGATCACAGCATTTGAAGTTTTTGAACACTTCCAGAATCCATTAGAAGAAATATCCAGATTATTCAGTTATTCTGATAACCTCCTGTTTTCCACGGTGCTACTGCCCCGGATACCACCCAAAGCTAACGAATGGTGGTATTATGGTTTTGAGCATGGTCAGCACATTTCCTTTTATTCTAAGAAAACGCTTGAATTTCTGGCACAGAAATACCAGCGGAATTTGTATTCGAGTCACAACATTCACCTTTTTACTGCAAAATCAATATCTCCCCTACTTTATCGATTCATTATAACCATTGGATTTAATTTTTTATTTTTGCTGGTAAAAAAATTGATGCGATCGCTGACTACCAGAGATGCAGAGGCGATGCGGGAAAAAAGCACAACCTGAAAATATTCTGTTCATTAGTATGGATCAGGTCAATTTCAAAAAGGCTTGATTAAAAGATTGGTCATAAGAATGCAACGATCTTTTGAAAATATTCTGATCTACTTTAAAACTATTTTTTATCTGTTATGGGATAGTTTTATTTTATTATTTACCCCTGCCAGAGAGCAGGAAATTCTCAAGGTACTGGTTATCCGGCCGGACTCCATCGGCGATTTTATTTTGTACCTGGACGCCGCCTGGGAGTTAAAAAAAATATACCCGGCCGGGCACCATAAAATTGTTCTGCTGGGAAACAGCATCTGGACCCCCATAGCAGAACTGCTGCCCTGCTTTGATGAAGTGTGGGCAATTGAGCGGAACAGATTTGTACGAAACCCTTTTTACCGTTTTCAACTTCTTAAAAAAATACGCCGGGCTGGATTTCACACCGTCATCCATCCGGTTATTTCCCGGGAATTTGCTCTGGGCGATGCCGTCATCCGAATCAGCGGGGCGGCAGAACGGATTGGTTCGCAGGGAGATCTGAAAAATACCAGCGGATATCAGCGGAAAATAAGCGATTCCTGGTACAGCCGTCTCCTGCCAGTCAGCAATCCAAACTCGGTGGTCTTAATAAAAAATTCGGAATTCATCCGCGGACTGGGATCAGAAAAATTTCTGGCAGAAGTGCCGGTGCTAGACCGGGCAATCCTTCAGCCGGTAAACCTGAATCAACCGCGGGATTATTTCATCATATTTCCGGGCGCACAAAATGCCAAGAGGCGGTGGCCGGTAGAAAAATTTTTAGAAATCACCGAAAGAATTTACCACCATTCCGGATGGAACGGAGTAATCTGCGGGAGCGACAAAGAGAGGGAACTTGGAAGTCAGATGGCAAGCCGGACAAAAATACCCCTGTTGGATCTGACCGGCAGAACATCCCTGCTGGAATTATTATATATTATTTCCGAAGCTCATTTGCTGGTAGGAAATGAAACTGGCGCCATCCATATGGCAGCGGCATTGTCCGTCCCCGCAGTTTGTATATTAGGAGGCGGCCATTACGGAGATTTTCTGCCCTACCAGATCGAGAAAGAAAACTCCCGGCCCTTACCTGTATCGGTTACTCAACCAATGCCCTGTTTCTACTGCAACTGGTTTTGCATCTATCAGACTCCCCAAAAACAAGCCTGGCCATGCATCGCCAATATTTCAGTTGAATCGGTCTGGGAAAAGCTGGAACAAATAATAGTAAAGCGATCGCCAAAAGAGAATGGTCAAATATTAAATAACTAAGGCCTGGATATTTATCACATGAAAAAATTGTCTAATAAATATCCCACCATCAATGATTACACTGGACAGGTGCCCCATCCCCGGCGGATGGAGGGCGGCCGCCGGCTTATCACTGATTATCAAAAAAAATCTTCTCCAGATCGGCCACTGGTCAGTATCATCACCATCGTATATAACGGTGAAAAGCACCTGGAGACAGCCATCCAAAGTGTGTTAAATCAATCCTATAAAAACATTGAATACCTGATCATTGACGGCCAATCTACCGATCGAACAATTGAGATCATAAAAAAATATGAAGCAGCGCTCGATTACTGGTTAAGTGAACCTGACCGGGGAATCAGTGATGCTTTTAATAAGGGGATTGCAAAAGCCAGTGGAGATATCATCGGCTTGTTAAATGCAGATGATTGGTTATCGCTAAATCAGATTGAAATGGGAGTGGAAGGACTGAAAGAACAAAGCATCGATTTTATTTACGGAAATTTAGCTTTTCATGATGATGAGAAAATTCAGAAGTTTATTATTAAAGGAGATCCGGAATACCGTCGAATCATAGAAAGCCGGATGCCCGATCTCTGCCATCCGACGGTTCTGGTAAAGAGGCGGGCTTACCAACGTGTCGGATTATTCCGGGTGGACTTTCATTATGCCATGGATTATGAATGGTTACTGCGATTCCATCAAATGGGAGGACAGGGAAAGTACCTGCCGGAAATTTTAGGTCACATGCAGCTCTCTGGCCGGTCGGATCAATCATTTGGTGCGGCCTTGAAAGAAGTGAGAACCGCCGCGATACTTCATGGACAATCCTGCTGGTTGGCACACCTGCTGTTCCTCTACCGGGTGATCAAAGGCAAAATCCGCCGGCAATTGGAGAAGCGGGGAATGATCAAACTGCTAAATTGGTTATGGAAAAAAGTGAACCGGAATTATCTTCCAACGGAATTATAGTTGAATTATTAACAAGAACCTTTTCGAAATGACAGAACTGCCAGAAAGATCAACAAAAGTATCCATTATCATACCGACTTATAACCGGGCCGGCCGGATGGAAAAATGTCTGTTGTCCCTGTTAAACCAGGATTTCCCAAAACAGTCCTACGAAATTATTATCATCGATGATGGTTCCACGGATAATACTCAATCAGTGATCCAGGGTTATCTAAAACAATTGACCGAACCTGAGATACGTTATGAATATATGAAGCAGGGCGGACCAGGGGCTGCCAGAAATCTGGGCATCAGTCTGGCGAAAGCTGATCTTATTGCCTTAACCGAAGACGATGTGCAATGTGAGAAGGACTGGCTGAAAAATGCTCTGCCTTATTTTGCCGATGAACAGCTGGGCGGTCTGGAAGGAACTACCCTGCTGGAAGGGGGTGACCCGCTGTTACGACTTCCGGCTCGCGGGCAGGGATTCATCCCCTGTAATATCTTTTACCGCCGGAAAATATTCCATCAGGTCGGTTTTTTTGACGCAGAATTCTTTAATGAGAACTTGAATCTTTATTTCCGGGAAGATGGCGAGTTTGCTTTCCGGGTCCTGAATGCCGGCTGGAAAATTACCAGGGCTGAAAATGTCATTGTTTATCACCCCAGGCTTTTTCAAAGGTCTGCAGATCTAGCCAAATTTGTAAAACGCTATTATTTCGACCCGTTGCTTTATAAAAAACATCCACGACAATTCCGGGAAATGATCGAAGTAAAAAAATTGGGTCCGTTTGTGCTGAGAAGACCTTTACATATCCTTTCTTTTTTGAATGTCATTAGCTTACTGGCCATGCTAATTCTGCGATTTAAATCAGCCAGTGTTTCTTTAATACTTCTTTCGATCTATTTTTTAACAATTACCGGACTGATTTATAAATTCACACTACCCGGATTTTATCTTTTCAAGAATGAGGGAATAATCAGACCTTTAATACAATTTGTTAAGATCCCTTTTATTTATCTTTACTGGTTTATCAAAGGTTGCTTCCGTTTTAAGTCCGTTCCGTTGCTTTAAGAATGGTGAAACAATCAAACATTATCCAGATCAAGAACAGCTCAAAGCCAGGTGTTTAGAATCACACCCATCCGCACTTAAGCATGAATTTTTTGAAAAGATTTTATTTCAAGTCAAGTCCTGCAAGGGCATGATATTAGTACTAGTGGGAAGGTGTCCGGGATTTCAGAGTAACCAGATTGTAAAGTCAGTTTTTCTGAAGAGATAAATTGATTATTTCGCCAGGGTTGAAAGATCATAGCCCCGGCTTAAAAATTCCTGCAAATTCGAGGTTATAAAAGACTGGATACTTTCCGCTGAGACTACAAAAGTAATCCCATAATTTATATTACGGTTTTGTTTTAAATAAATATCACCGAGGTAGGGAATTCGGGGATCATATCCGATGCGGGAGATATCTTCAGGCGGAACCAGCGTATATTCAAAATCGGCTGATACCGAACCAGCCATTC
>MESS01000092.1:29119-34808 GCA_001771055.1 Caldithrix sp. RBG_13_44_9 | reverse complement strand
TCCATCCTTGATGGCCAGCACTATCCCGCCGCTGAATCCCCTGTTAAATAAGGCATCCACCAAAAAGGAAGTATTTTCATCACGGTCTGGTTGACTGACAATTCCTTTTGTCACCATCAGATACCCTTTGGGATAGCCCATCATATAAACGAAAGATCCCCATTCCAGATCTTTGGCCTTCCCCAATGGGAAATCAAAGACGGGAATTGGGAAATGGGCGCTACTGCTAAACATTTTTCCCAGGATGGCGATATCCAGTTGCCGATCGATGGCCAACAATTCCAATTCCCCTCTTTCGGGAAAATCGGCCACAAAATTAGATTGTTTATCTTTAAAGGCCACACTCTGCAGATAAGGACTTGGAATATGGTTTTCATCCGAGTAGAAAGTATAGAGAGTATCTTCGAAATCAATGATGTGGGCGCAGGTCAGAAGGGCGATGCGGGAACCGACATGACTGATCACGGTGGCAGATCCGATGACCGAATTGTTAAAAAATATTTCTTTGGTCGCCCGGTTACGATATTTTTTATTCTTAACATCTTCAACTGTAACCCGACTGCTGGCCTCAAACAAATAACTTTTATAATAGGCAATAGCCGAAAGTTTTTTAACCGATTGCGAAATTCGATAGAGTTCACTGGAACAATTGCGATAAGGAAACTCGCTGTCGTATTTACCATCGCTGAGGGTAGGATAAGCTACCTGGTATATCTTCCTTGAACAGCCAGTAAAAAAGAAAAAAAAGACCAGAGTAAAATAAAGTAAATTTTTCATGGCAGGTTCTCTGACATTTGGAAATTAAAATAGCCAATTATTTTATTTTTATCAAGTCTTAGTTAAAGAGAATTCTTACCCTTAAAAATATATTTTTAATTACATTAATCTGACTTAATAGTTATTTTCTGTTACGATCCAAATAATTGAAAGATACACAATATCTCCAAACCTCTTTGGAGATGGATCGGTGAGCTTAAACTGGGAAATTTTAGATACAGCATTGATAAGTAATCCCAAATATGATAGTGAAACGAATTTTCTCAGGTCATTGATAATAATGATGATTTCCGGGCACTCTTTTTTCAGAAGAATACGATCATATTACAGGATAAAATTATGACGAACCTTGAAGGATTTTTTAAACCTAAATCGATTGCCGTTATAGGTGCATCACGCAAAGAAGGGAGTTTGGGCTGGGTATTTTTTAACAAGTTGCAACATTTTGGTTATAACGGAAAAATATTTCCGGTCAATCCCCAGGCCACTGAGATAAACAACCTCCCCTGTTACCCGGCGGTGGAAGAGATCCCGGAAGTTCCTGAATTGGCAGTGATTCTGGTGAAGAAGGAATTGGCTATTGAGGCGGTGGAGTCCTGTGGAAAGAAGGGGATCAAAAATATTATCATGATTACCGCTGGCTTCCGGGAAATTGGCGGCGAGGGGATAACCAGAGAGGCACAATTGCTGGAAGTGCTGGGAAAATACGGAATGCGGATGATCGGCCCCAATTGCATGGGGATCATCAATACCGATCCGGAAGTGAAACTGAATGCCAGTTTCTCACCTACCGAGCCCTTTCCCGGAAATGTGGCATTTGTCTCACAATCAGGGGCATTAGGCGTGGCCGTCCTGGAAATGAGTAAAATGCTGCGATTGGGATTTTCACTTTTCATTAGTGAAGGCAATAAAGCTGATCTGATCGATAGTGATTTCCTGGAATTTCTTGCGACTCATGATAAAACCGAGGTTATTGCTCTCTACCTGGAAAGTATAGAAGACACCGGGCGTTTTCGCAAGGTGATCAGTCAATTGAGCCGGCAAAAGCCGGTAATTGTTTTGAAGGCTGGCAGCAGTGAGAGCGGGGCTCAGGCCGCCTCTTCCCACACCGGTGCCCTGGCGAGCTCTGATCGGGCAACCGATGCCCTTTTTCAGCAGTGCGGTCTGCTGAGAGTCCATACTATTGAAAACATGTTCCACCTTGCCCTGGCATTTTCAAACCAGCCATGTCCCAAAGGAAACCGGGTAGCAGTAATCACCAATGCCGGAGGACCTGCCATACTGGCAACTGATGCTGTAGAACGGTACGGGCTCAGTATGGCTCAACTATCCGAGAAAACCAAAGAACAACTTCGCAAATTATTACCGGAAGAAGCCTCGGTCCGGAATCCGGTTGATATGATTGCCAGTGCCAATGAAACAACTTATCAAAATACACTCCAGCAGGTGTTGAAGGACCCGAATGTGGATGCGGTTATTATCATCATTGTCAGGCCGCCAGTCAATACCACTCCCGAGATAATTGCCGAGAAATTCAAAGAAATACTGCAAAAAAAACCTGACAAACCAATTTTTGTAGTCCTGATGGCGAAAAAAGATGAAGTATCCGGTTTGCCAATCTTTCATGAGCTGAAATTACCGGTTTATTCATATCCTGAAGCCGCTGCCTACAGTCTTGCCGCCATGCTGAAATATCAGCAACAGCGGCAAAAACCAGTCAGCAAAATCAGAAAGTACAGTGTGGAGCGGCGGAGTCTGAATCATATCTTTGTGTCCGCCGAAATGGAAAGAAGAGAGCACCTGCGGACCATGGAAATCCTTTCCCTGCTTCAGGCTTACGATTTTCCCCTAGCGGCCGGAACTTTGGTTCAATCGGCCGCTGAGGCAATGGAATTTTACCAGAAAATCAAGCAGCCGCTGGTTCTGAAAATTGAGGCGGAGGACATCCTCCATAAATCGGACAGTGGCGGGGTAAAAGTCAATTTAAAAAGTCCCGAAGAGATCGAAACGGCTTTCGAGCTCATCATGCAGAACGCCCATAAAATCGTCAGCCCCCAGAAAATTGCCGGGATCTTTGCTCAGGAAATGATCTCCGGTCAGTATGAACTGGCTCTGGGCATGAAGAGGGATCCTAATTACGGTCCGATGATCATGGTGGGACTGGGAGGTATTTTTATTGAAATCTTTAATGATGTCAGTTTCCGGATTGCACCACTGAGTGAAAACGATTCCCGGGAAATGATCCGGGAAATAAAAGCTTTCCGGATCCTGGAAGGTTTCCGGGGAAAACCTCCTATCGATCTGGAGGTGATCAGCGAAAGTCTGTTGAAACTTTCGCAATTATCACTGGATTGGCCGCAGATCAGCGAACTGGATTTAAATCCATTTATGGTTGATCCCGACCGGAAAAATTGTAAAATTGTGGACGTCAGAATTAGAATTTCACTTAAATAGTTTTTGAACTTGAAATATTATTTCAGTTACCATAGATATTTTCCAGCAGTAGTTTTTTTTCTGCTAATTGTTCTCCTTCTCCCCTGCTTATCATTCGGGCAGGAATACCTCTGGCCTACTACCGCCAGTAAACTGATTACCAGCAGTTTTGGTGAATTCCGGCCCAGACACTATCACGCCGCAATAGACATTAAAACCTGGAACCGTTCAGGTTACCCGGTCATGGCCATTGATGACGGGTATATTTTACGTGCCAGGGTATCAGCCTTCGGATATGGCAAAGCTATTTATCTCAAGCTAAAAGATGGGAACACGGTGGTCTATGCGCATTTAAGTAAATTTTGGCCGGAGCTGGAAAATTATTTGGATCAACAGCGATCAAAAAATAAAGAATACCGGATCGATCAGCAATTTACCTCCCAGCAATTTCCGGTAGAACGCGGTCAAATTATCGGCTATTCCGGCAAGACTGGAATTGGTTACCCTCATCTCCACTTCGAAATCCGGGATCCCCAAAACCAGCCGGTCAATCCCCTGCAATATTACCAGGCGATATTTAAGGATCAGACTGCTCCCCGTCTCTTTCAGCTGGCTTTTTTTCCAATGGATTATCGTTCTTTGATCAATAAACACAGCGATACGGTTTTCTTCGAGATGGGAGGCGGGAATCAATTTCGTCTGGCAGATACCCTGTTCTTTACCGGTAAAATCGGACTGGCCCTGAAATCATACGATCAGGCCGGCGGAGTGAGCAATGAATTCTCATTTTACCGGGCCGAGATGCGGATCGATGATTCCCTGGTTTATTCAGTACGCTATGATCGTTTTTCCTATGAACAGTCCGAGAAAGTGGAACTCGATAAAAATTTTGCACTGTGGAGGCAGGGCCGCGGGATATTCCATAACTTCTTTATTCATCCTGAAAATAACCTGCCTCATTATGACAATGGACTTCCTGAAAGCGGGATCATTAATCATCGGGAGCTAACTGAAGGCATTCACCACCTCAGTGTGAAAATTTTTGATTATTCCAATAATTCGGCCTCATTTGAGACCTATTTCAGAAGTGGCAGTTTGCCTGGTTTGAATTATGATCTTTTCCGCTGGATTGAAGATGAATTATTCATACGACTATTTACCGGTGAAAAATTAGACCGGATCACTGTCCAGCAGCGCAATCAGACCGGAAGCTGGACTGATGTACCCTTTCGGCAGGATCTGGTTGAACTGGAACATGACAACATCTTCTATTACACCTTTGCACTGGCTCCTGCTCATTCTTCGGAAGTTAATATGCTGAAAATTGAAGGAATGAAGGGATCGGAAATTCCGAGTTTTCCCTTATTCCTGAACTCTGCCGAGAAAAGAACGGTGAGTGACAGCCTGCCGGTATTTGAAACCACAGGCTACACAATTATGAATAACTGGCTGGAGCTTGCTTTCCGGTTGCATCACCCCCGTCCAATCACCTTATTATCCGAGTTAAATAAACAAGTTCCTGAGATTTTCTGGTTTCCGGTAGACGAAGAAATCTTCCAAATAAATATCCCGATCCGGACTTATCTGAATCACCGGGAAGTTTTGGAAAGAGTCTTTAACCTGCAACTGGAAAATCTTTATTATGTTGATCGAGATCACCAGGGTAAAATAGTATCTTCCGACCAACTCTTCAGTGCTGTTTTCCCTCCCATGGCATTATATGAAGACGCTGGTATCCTCATCAACTCAATTGACTCTTTTGAGAAACACCCGCTTCCCAAAAAGTCCAAAGCTGCCGCAAAAATTTATGATCTGCAGCCATTTACCCAGGCAGTGGATGGAGGAGTATGGATCTCCCTCACCCTGCCGTCCGAAAACTCTTTGAGCAGGGGAATCGGATTGTATTATTGGGATCCAAAGAAAGGATGGCAATTCATCCCGGCTAAATTTGATAGTGCCGCCAGGAGTTTTAAAACCCGGGTAACCAGTCTGGAAAAATTTACTCTCATTCAGGATACCATTCCCCCGACCATACTGCCAGCCCAATCCTTAAACCTGGCCTCGGTGCAAGGTCAGAACAGTTTGGTTAAATTTTTTATCAAAGATGAACTTTCCGGGATACAAACGGAATCATTGATCCAAATATACCTGGACAGCCAGTGGCAGCTGTTCGAGTATGACCCGGAAGAGGACTTTATTACTCTGGAAATCCCATCGGGAATAACCCAACCTGCGACCCTGCAAATATCTGCCGAAGATAATGTGGGTAACCGCACGATGAAAGTTTTCAGGATCAATTAGGATTCTGGTGGCACTGTATTGTCAAATGAATTACCTCCACATGAAAAAACTTGTTAACTATTCCGCCACAATTTGGTTATATTTTGCAAATTTTTATTGTGATTTATGATTCATAATTTATTACCGATAATGTTTTTACTTATGCAAAAATACAAGAGAGTTCAGATTGACAATACTA
>MESS01000092.1:26530-29062 GCA_001771055.1 Caldithrix sp. RBG_13_44_9 | reverse complement strand
CTGGAGGAGCCAGTTCTTCCGAAATGGAAAACTCCTTTCCTGATCCCCATCATAAAAGAGCGGATCATCTTTTCCGAACATTTCACGAATGACAGTACCATCGTGGTCAAAGGGGATAGCCTGTTCCTGGAATTGGAAGGGGAATTCCAACCGGATACCATAACATCTCATGATTTAAGCATTACTGGAGTAGATTCTACTGCCAGTTTTTCATTGAATAGTATCGAACTCGACTCCTTGAAAACTATTTCTTCTGATACCATCGGTATTCTCCAGATCCTGCCATTCTTAAGCAATTTTATTAACCAGACCATCCCCTTCCCGGATACCACCATCAGTTCTACTGCTTTGATCACTGATACCAGTGAATTTACGGCGATGAAAGTAAACAATGGTGAAGTGATCCTGAGCTTTTATAATAATCTGCCCCTCACCATCACCCCGGCGGTACCGGGCGGGAACAGCATTTCCATTTCAGTTTACAATGATCTGAATGGTACCCACGTGACTGATATTCAAATAACGGAAACTATTCCTCCTGGATCGGTGGGCACCGGTACCGGTCAGTTAGGAGAAGGTGATGGCTGGGTATATATTCCTCTCCGGTTGGAATATCAGATTCATTTCCAATCTGAAACCATCTTCATCACTCAGGATTCCCTGGACACCTGGAGTTTTAAAATTGATTTGAATTTCCGGAACTTGGATCTCGCTGAGATCAGCGGCCGGGTATCCTCCCAGACTGTCAATGACACCCTGCGGATAGCAATTGATGAAGAAGATCAGGTGATTGAAGCGGTAATTGACAGCGGCACCATCCAGCTGACATTTTTTAACGAACTTCCTTTAACATCAGAGATCGTTTACATCCTGCCGGATATCGTCAATAATGCCGGGACTCCCCTGCAAGGACAAATCACTGTTGACGCCTATGACAGTGTCGCTCAATCTGTTCAAAACCTGCGGGGATACCGTATATTTAATTCCCAGCTTCCAGGTCAACCCATCGACACCCTTACGGTTTTCACAGAAGCTCTCACCGATACCGGCTTTGTCTCCCTCAAAGCCGAGGATTCGATCAGTGTGCGGGTTGCAACCTCCACTATTTTACTGAATTATATTGAAGGAATTCTGTCTCCCGATACTTTGACCCTGGATCCCCTGATTGTGGAGGATATAACGGATTATAATACTTTTACCCAGGGTTTTGAACTGCAGGGTGTTCAATTATGGCTGGAATTAGACAATCAGATAAATGTAGAGAATTTTCAATTGTCCGGTAATATTGTCGGTTATAAAAAGGATGAAAATTCCAACTACACCGATTCAGCAGTGGTGGTCATTCCTCCGCAGGAATTGATATATGGTCACAATACTATCCTTCTGCAGGGGCCGGAGGTAGATGCTCTGATCAACCTTCTACCCAACGATATCAAAGCGGAAGGCACGATACTATATGATGGTTATGCTAAAGTTGCCGCTGGTGACACCATCAGCGGAAGCTATCTGTTTACTTCCCCATTTTGGGTCAGGATAACCGACGCCGATCCCATAGGTTTGGATCCAGATACCCTGGAAGTGATTGATTCTGATTTCCAGGATGCTGCCAGCGAAAACATTCGCTGGGCCAGGCTTACCGGTGAAATATTAAATGCGGCTCCCTTAAATGGTATCCTGGAAATTTTCATCAGCGGGGATTTTACGCGGCAAGATCTCTATGACACCACCAGCTATTTCAATCCTGAGCGTGAATTTATTAAAACCGTCAATGTTCCAGCTGCCGAGGTGAACCCCGGTACCGGTTTTGTCACTCAACCGGCGGTGGAAAATTTTATTATTGAACTTAATCAGCAGGAATTAAGCATCTTCCAACAGCCGCCCATCCGAACCGGTCTGAGACTTCATCTGAACAATACCAATGGCTATGTAGTGATGCGAGGAAGCGATTACTTTGAATTTTCAGGAAAGATTGAAACCGAAATCATATTCGAAGATCCTACCCAATGAAAAAGATGAACCACTATAGAATTTTATTACTCTTGTCCTTGGTATTATTAAGCTACCATCCCGTTGCCGGACAAGATCTTTATAATGCCCGAAGTTTAGGTATGGCGGGCAGCAATATAGCTATCAATGAAGGGAATGAGTATATCGGAGCCAATCCAGCAGTTCTGGCCTATCCCAGAGATTTTAATTTTGAATTACTGCTCTTATCAGCTCATACAATGGTAAATAACAACAGCTTTTCCCTTACCGAATATGACCATTATTTTACCACCGGTGATTCCTTAACCAGCCAGGACATTAATGATATTTTCAGTAAAATCCCGGAAAAAGGCTGGCGGGGGGATTTTAATCTGGGTGGCAGAATATTGGCCATTTATTCCAGACCTTTCAGTCTCACCGTTGGCGGTGTGGGTAACGGCTTTGTTAATTTCCCGAAAGATGCATTGACATTTCCCTTTTATGGTAATACCGTGATCAAGGAATATGATCTTGATGATCTGGACGCCGAAGGCTGGGGTGCTGCCT
>MESS01000092.1:26069-26497 GCA_001771055.1 Caldithrix sp. RBG_13_44_9 | reverse complement strand
AGTGGACACCGGCTGAATTCGACTTCGTTTCGGTGGGCATTACCGCCAAATATCTCATTGGCCTTCAATATCAGGATATTGAAGAATCCAGCGGCACACTTTTCACCACTGATGACTATATCTTAGCCGATGCTCATATCCAGAGCCGAAGAAGTGAGGGTGGCTCCGGATATGGCCTGGACCTGGGTATATTCGGAATATATGAGAAAGACTGGAGCCTGTCTTTTCATCTAAACAATCTGTTTGGTGAAATGTACTGGTCTAAGAATAATCTTTCGGAAAGCATTACTTACGAGACTGATTCGCTCTTTCATCTCAGTGATCTGACTGATCTTTCCGAGATCGATGAGTACGACTCCGTGTCCATAGGAACTTTTCGCACCGGTTTGCCACGCAAAGCCACAGTTGCCGGTGCCTACCATTATCTC
>MESS01000092.1:17062-26053 GCA_001771055.1 Caldithrix sp. RBG_13_44_9 | reverse complement strand
CTGCCGCTTATCAACAGGGGCTGAACAAAACTTTTGGGAACAGCAATGTTCCCCAGGTGTCAGCAGGTGTGGAATATCTGCCAACTCCAGTTCTGCCCTTGCGGGCCGGGGTTGCGGTGGGAGGAAATCTGGGATTTGCCCTGGGGTTGGGTTTGGGAATTGATTTAAAATACTGGCAGCTGAATCTGGGATATTTGAACCATAACTTCCGCTGGTTCAGGAATGCCCGCAGCGTTGATGTGGCTTTAACCACTCAATTCCGGTTCTAAAGTTGTTTAAGGTAATACCTGCAAGTTCCAGTTTTCTTACAACCGATTTTTTTTAATCAAATGATCTAATGCTTCACTCTGCCGGGGTATACTTTTAAGGCTTCGCGCAAGATTTCCATCGAACGCTTCATCGATTCTACATTCAACACAAAAGCGATACGAACTTCATCCACACCTTTACCGGGAGTGGCATAAAATCCGTTGCCGGGGGCAAGCATAATCGTTTCTTTATTGAGATGGAACTCTTTTAACAGCCAGGTCGAAAATTGATCGGCATCATCAACCGGCAATTTGACAATGGTATAGAATGCTCCCTGCGGTTTGAGGGCCACAACTCCCGGAATCTTTTTCAATTCCGCGAACACCACATCTCTTCTCTGTTTATATTCATTCACCACTTCAGTAAAATAAGACGCCGGGGTATGGACCGCCGCCCGGGCGGCAATCTGCTCCAGGGTAGGCGGACAAAGCCGGGCCTGTCCTAATCGCAGACTGGCATCGAGAATTTTCTGGTTGTGGGTAATCAGACAACCGATACGGGCACCGCAAACTGAGTAGCGCTTAGAAATACTATCCAGCAACACTGCCCGCTGCTGCAAACCTTCCAGGTGCATCACCGAGGTGTATTCTGCTCCATCATAAATAAATTCCCGGTACACTTCATCAGAAAAGAAATACAGATCATGTTTTAGTACTAATTCTCGCACAGTCTCCATTTCCTGGCGGGTATAGACGTAACCAGTGGGATTATTGGGAGTGCAAATCATAATTGCCCGGGTTCGTGAGGTGATCTTTCTTTCAATCTCCTGGAGCGGCGGTAACTTAAAACCGTCCTCAACTTTGCTGGTGACGGGAATGATACCCACCCCGGCTTCAACCGCAAAACCATTATAGTTGGTATAGAAAGGTTCCGGGATAATTATATTATCGCCAGGATCCATGGTGACCATCATCGCAAAAATAATTGCCTCGCTGCCGCCATTGGTTACAATAATTTCTTCGCTGCTGATGTGAATATCAAATCTGGCATAATATTTTACCAATTCATCCCGGTATTCCCATGACCCGGCGGAATGGCCGTAGGGAAGTACCTCCAAATTATGATGGCGGACAGCATCCAGAAACACCTGGGGAGTTCTGATATCCGGCTGGCCAATATTGATGTTGTAGACGTGGATGCCTCTTTTCCGGGCTTCTTCGGCAAAAGGTACCAGTTTGCGAATGGGCGACGGCGGCATTAAATCGGCACGCTTGGCAATATGAGGCATTAAAAACTCCTTATCAGAATTAATATTTTGTTAAATGCTCTGCTTCTTTGATTCCCAAATTTTTTTCAGCTTCTGCGGGTGTGGAATATACCAAGGTGAGCCATTTCTCATAGAGCGGGTCCTTGCCTCTTACTACTTCGGCATATTTCCTGGACAACTGGCAGGTAATAGGCCCTGGTTTTCCGGATCCGATGGCGTGCTTTTTCCAGTCGGTGGTAAGCTTTTCTTTAATACTTCCGTCGGTGATGTGACATATCGGTGTTACTTCGGCAGCAGTACCGGTAAAGAAAGCTTCATCTGCGCCCAGCAATTCTTCGATAGTAATCGGACCAATTTCGGTGTCATAGCCTGAATCTCTTGCCAGTTCCAATAGGGTGGTACGGGTCAGTCCGGGTAAAATCGATTCGTTTTCATTATTGGTCTTAATCCGCTTTTTCTTCACCACCAGAATATTTTCTCCCGGCCCTTCGGCAATCCGTCCTTCCAAATTCAAAAAGATCGCTTCCTCATACCCCAGAGAGCGGGCATAACTGCCTGCAATATTGGATTGGGCATACATCCCACCGATCTTGGCTCTCATATCCATTTGACTGGGATGGATCCGGCGGCGATTGAGCAGTAGAGCATGCACGCCTGTTTCCAGACTCTCATCACCCAGATAGGCTCCCCATGACCAGCAGCCGACCACCAGTTCCACCGGACAGACTTTAGGTATTAAGCCCAGATTCCCATAACCAAAGAACAAATTCGGTCGGATATAAGCCGCCCGTAATTTGTTCTCTTTTATGACCAGTTTGATTGCCTCAATAATTTCATCTTTGCTGTATGGAATTTTCATATTAATGGTACCGGCTGAGAGGAAAAACCGCTCAACGTGATCTTGCAAGCGAAAAATCGCAGGTCCACGGTCGGTCTCATAAGCCCGAATACCTTCGAATACCGAACTTCCATAATGAAGGGCGTGGCTCATGACATGAATATTTACCGAGTCCCATTTATACAATTTACCATTGTACCAGAATTTTTTTGCTCCAGAAAAATATTTGGTATCGAACATAAGACTCTCTCCTAATTTCTACCCTGAAATTATCAATAAAAAACCCGGTCGTTTAAACCGGGTGGATGAGTTTTTTGATAAAAATATATTATAAAACAGAGCTAGATACATACATCATTTCCTCAATCGGACAAAAAATTTTAGAGAATGCCAATAGTAAAGTCAAGGTAAATAAAAAATTAAAATCTGCAATCTGCTATGTCGGATCAGACCTGTATCCATCACTAAATGACCGAGGCGTCAGGCGATCGTCCAGGTCTCACCTGTAATGTTTTTGCCCCGCTGGGATCAGGTTCATTCCTTCTCTTGACAGTTAATTACCTTAGTGGTTTGATGCTCTCTTGAGAAAATATTTATTCAGAGTTAACTACTTATGAGATTCCTTCGCTTAGCTCTGAATGGCAAAATAGGCCATTTTTCATGAGTTTCTTTGAATTAAATAATAAATAATTATTAGGTTAAAACAGAATAAAAAGTTGAGTTAAAATTTTCTTCACTGACCCGGAAGATGATATAATACGGGATAGTTCAATAATTTTAATTTGAAAAATCAATTGACATTTCCAGCTTATTTTAGTAAACTTTTCTTTAAATATGCCTAAAATTATAGCTATGTAAATCTAAAAAAAAACTAAAGTTATAAAAGCAAATCATTCGGAGGTAAGATGGCTGCAAAAGGCTCAAAAGGTTCCATAATCCTGGAAATATTCATTATTCTGATGGCTTTGCTGTTAATCGCTGTGATTTTTCTTCCGGATCAGATCTGGAAAGAAGAAGCCAAAACGAGCAAAATTTGCCGCGACAACATGAATGCTCTTTATGAAGCCCAACGGTTTTATTACCAAAAGAACAATACTTACACCGATTCGCTTTCGAAATTATTGACCTTTGTCCAAAACGATTCAGGAATTAATCACCGGCAATCATTAGTTTCGTTGACGAACAGTTTCACCAAGATATTGAACAATATTTTAACCGTTCCCAGCATCCAGAACATTTCCAAAATGTCACAGGCTGCCTTTGAAATTACCGGAGACCTGGTGGGGAACGAAAGATATTTCCGTAAATATGAGAACATTGCTGCATCCAGTGAAGAGATCATCAGAGATATGATGAATCTGGATTCCAGCGCTCTCTTTCCAAACTTTTCCCGCAGTAAACTTTTTGTGGATTCATTACGAACCCTCAAAGAATCGGTCACCGATTTTTCATTACAAATCGCCGTCCTCAGAGCGATTAATTCGTCGGATTCTTTAGGCCTCTATTATTCCAAAATTGAGAGAGAGGGGTTCAATCAATTTTGGAGAGCAGAATATGCAAAAATTTCCAAATTGATTAATGATATACGGGCTACTGATATCGCCAAAGTTTCCAGCGTGGCGGACCGTTTAGCTAAATTCATCGATCAGATTAATACCAACCTGCAACTGCTCAATACCTCCAGTGCTACCAAAGATGCTCAGAGCGTGGAAGTGGAAAAACAAAATCTGAAGGAATTACATCAAAAATTTTTATCTCCTGATTTTTTCATTCTAACCAAGGGCGCCAGTCTTACTACCTTGAATGAGAATGATTCGATCATTCTCAATCTTACCCAGAATGATTTCGTTTGTCCGGATTGCAAAAAGCTTTATCTCATCGATACCGTGAAAGCCAGAATCACCATTGAATGCCCCAATTTGCTGGATGATATTCAAAAAGAGTTCCAGGCCTGTATTGAACCCATCAGGGATCTGCCACTGTACGAGCGCATTACCCGCATGACCGGCATTGTTGAAAATACCAAGATTGTACTGGATCAAAACCGGGAAGAATTGAAAAGATATACTGATGTGCTCTTGAAGATCAAAGAACTGCAGGCAGAATTTGAAGAAATAAAATCTGTCTTTTTCTACCGCTATGCCAACGAAGTTTATGAATTCATCAAATTGGTGGATAGGGAGAAGAAATTATCGGTTCTCAAACCAGCCATTGAGGATATCTTAAATCCAATTGACACCTTGGCCAGCCGGATGGAAAAGGCAAACCTGAGTGATCTGGAAAAGAAGATAGATTACTACCATCAGAAACTTGAGGAAATCGATGTAACCATTGCCGGGATGAAACTCCCGGCCAATGTCCGGAGCAGGATAAAGTCTAATGTGGAACCCTATCAACCTATCTATCCACTTCTGGAAGAGGTAAAAGGTACTTTCAATCCGACTCATATAAGCAACCTGCGGAAAACTGAAAAATCTCTGGAAAAAGCATTGTTAAAGGCTCTGGAAGGCAGGAAACAATCGGTTTATGTTATATTTTCCAGGGAACATATCAATCACGGAAATTATGCTGCAGGTGAAAAGAGCTGGGAAAAAGAACAGTGAGGTCAAAGAGTGACGGATATTGCTAGTATCTCGATCAGAGAAGACTCGCTGATCTGGAGTGAGTTATCCAAAAAGGAAAAAACGATTACCATCCAAAGGGCAGCTTTTCAAACGCTGCCCCTATTTATTCATCACCAATCCATTCAGAAAAAGTCATCAATTACCCAAATTTCTGCCTTGCTTAAGGAAATGGCTCACACTCAGCAATTTCAAAACAAAAAGATCCATTTGACTTTTCCGGGCCGTTTTGCCATCATTAAAAAAATTATGCTGGATGAAACTATCACCCCAGAAATGCAGCAGGATTTTGTTGCTTATGAATTTGAAAAGTCCTGGGACGAATCGAGCCAAAATTACAGTATCTTTCTTCCTGAATATTATGGGGATTCAGGTGTTACCCGGGTAGTATTAGCAATTGCAGTCCGAAAAACGATTCTGGAGTTTTTCGAAAAAATATTTGAAAAAGCACAATTAGAACTGGAAACCATCACTCCCAGCTGTTTTACCATCGAAGAATTATTCCGGTTGTTTTTTCCGAATTCCAGCAGCCAATGTTTACTGCTGGGCTGGCATCGCCGTGGACTGGAAGCAATCATAACCGATCATCAAAATTTCCGGGATTATTTTTTCCGTCCCTATAATCCTAAGCTGGACTTGATAGAAAATATCACCGAATTTGATCTGGCTAATGGATTTTCCAATCTTTTCTTTGAAATCCAACAACCCAGGGTGCTGGATCAACCTCTGTACGATATACAAACTATTTATAATTTCGGTTATTTTTTCCGACCGGAGTGGCTGGATTTTATGAGAAGCCGGATACAAATTCCCATTAACCTGTTCAATTTTGATGCATCGACTGCTTATCACATCAATTTTGCCGATCCCCAACTTTCCCATGAAGAGATTTATAAATTCATTGAATCAATTTCCAGTATCTCACTCATCAATTAACATCAGGTAAAATGGTCAAGATTAATTTAAAAAATAGTATTCCGTTAAAAACCACGGAAAAAGCAAAAGAAATTCCGAGAACCGCTGAAATACCGCCGAAAAAAACCGAGAAACAAACGGCCAGCGAAGCAGACATGATCCTCACCCCTCTCGATATTTCCGAAGTTCAACCCGAACCAGAAATTCAACCAGCGGTTAAGGAAGAGGAATTTCAATTCATATCTGAAATAGAAACGGGACCGGCAAAGAAAATGCGATTCCGGGAGCAGCAACCCCTGGAGGTAGTTGAAGAAAAATGGGATGATTATTCTTCGGGCAGCTCGAAAAAAAATATTTTAATTATCATTGGAGTGGTTTTGATCATTTCAGCAGGAAGTGTGGGAATCTATCAATTGACTGACGGATTGAATAATATTCCCTTCTTTAAAAAGAGTAAAACACCTGCCACCACTAAAACCGAGCAGACCGTTCCGTCGGCCGAAAAAACTGTGGCCATCCCTCCGGTTTTTCAGCAGAATGTTGCCATAAACCAGTTCACGTACAACCAGCTGCAGCATCTCATCTCGAAAAAATCTAATGCAGTCCGATATTCTTTGATTATCCTCAGCACCACCGAAATAAATATCACCCTGGTTTCAGATTCGGAAAATAAAATTGCTCAATTTAAAAATGACCTGAACAAAGATATTGCCGGGCTCAATTTTAAGACGATCTCCTCCCAGAAAAAAAATCTGGGTAACACTTCCATGTATTTTGCCGATTTGAAAACCAAAGTAAAACCGGTTCAAATTCCCACCGCCGTAATTTCTGCAGCAAATGTCGGTGCCGTTCCAGCTTTTGACAGTGAGATGCAAAATCTGGCAAAAAAACATAAAATCAATCTGGAAAAAATAAAATCTGGCAAAAGAAAGGATAACCAGACCTTCTTTGAAAATTCTTATTACCTGAATCTCAGCGGGAATCGGGACAATATGATCAATTTTTTAAATGATATTGTTACGAATTATCCCGCTGCCCGCATCAATAAGTTGGCTCTTAATCCATCCAATTTTATTACTTTTTCAGATAATCACCTGTCTGCTCGCTTAAATGTATCACAAATAAATCCCAAGTAAGTATCTAGAACACTTTATGCGCATTATTGCTGGAAAATACAAAGGCAGACATATTTACTCGGCCAATGATCAATCTATTAGACCAACCACTGACCGGATAAAGGAGTATATTTTTGATATTTTGTCTGACTTTGTGAAAGATACCAGAGTATTGGATCTTTTTTCGGGAACAGGTAGTCTGGGGCTGGAGTCATTCAGCCGCGGTGCCAACCAGGTCACTTTTGTCGATATTTCATTTCAATCCATCAAAGTATTGAAAAAAAATCTGAACCGCATTAATATTCATGATAACTATCATATCTCGCAGAAGAACGCTTTAACATTTCTTCGCCAGAACAGAGAACCATTTGATCTCATTTTTGCCGATCCTCCTTTTAAATGGAGTCATTACATAGAATTACTTCCGCTCACTTTTTTACAAGAAAATCTTTCAAATTATGGAATTTTTGTACTGGAGAGTGAACGAACCCATGAGATTGAGTGGGAAACAAACATTTACGAAATCCTGCGGCAAAAAAAATTCGACCGCAGCCTCATCACTTTTTTTGGAAGAAAGGGAATGGGATGAAAAGAGCAATCTATCCCGGAACTTTTGATCCTATTACTTATGGACATTTGGACATATTGAACCGGGCCATCAAACTTTTCGATGAAATCATTATCACTGTGGCCATCAATCCGGCAAAAAGCCCGCTGTTTACCTTGACAGAAAGGAAAGAGTTGATTGAGCAGGTACTGGGTAATCATCAGGAAAAAAAGCGAGTCCGGATCGAGGGCTTCGATGGTTTACTGGTGAATTTTGCCCGGCAGAAAAAAGCTACGGCAATCATCCGGGGACTGCGGGCGGTATCAGACTTCGAATATGAACTGCAAATGGCGCTCATGAACCGCCGCCTGGCAGATGAAATCTCTACCGTCTTCATGATGCCCCATGAAAAATATACCTATCTCAATTCCACCATCGTCAAAGAAGTGGCCCGGCTGGGAGGTGATGTATCTAATTTTGTCCCGCCGACAGTAAAACGGGCCCTGCTGAAAAAAATCTCCCAACCCTGATACTTACCCGGGTTAATTCTCAATTAACACCTTTTTAAACCCATCAGGAAAAAAGAAAAATATTGATAAGCTTTTAATTCTTATTAAATTTAAATTTTGTTTATGTACATTGACTAACAGAAGGATTAAAGCATGAACATTATTGACCAGATCAAGAACCAGGCAAAAAAAAGAGTAAAACCAATCGTCCTGCCGGAAGGTACCGAGGAAAGAGTGATACAGGCTGCCGTCAAACTGCGAGATGAGAAAATTGCCGAGCCCATTCTCATTGGTGATCCTGCTGCAATTCAGAAAATTTCAGAGAAATTACATCTCAATCTTAAAGGAATTCAGGTTTTAAATCCAGTTACGTCTCCGGATATGAATACTTACAGCCAAACCTATTATGAGTTAAGAAAACATAAAGGCATGACCCCGGAAAAAGCCCGGGAAACCATGCTTAATCCACTGTATTATGGTGCCATGCTGGTGAGGGAGGGAAAAGCAGCCGGGGCGGTAGCTGGTTCGATAAATACCACCGGTGATGTGCTTCGGGCTGCCATTCAAATTATCGGACTCATGCCAAAGGTCAAAGTGGTGTCCAGCTGCTTTATCATGGTCTTGCCCAAGGGTCAGATTTTGACCTTTGCCGATTGCGCTGTCATTCCGGATCCCGATCCCGAACAGCTGGCCAGTATTGCCATCAGTTCTGCCAATACCCACAAAGGTTTGGTAGGGACTGATCCTAAAATCGCCATGTTATCCTTTTCGACCAAAGGAAGTGCCGAGCATCCGCTGGCCGACAAAGTGATTGAGGCCACTCAATTGATCAAAAAGATTGATCCCGGTCTGATGGTGGACGGAGAACTCCAATTTGATGCCGCCTATATTCCGGAAATTGGAAAGCGCAAGGCACCTAACTCTCCAGTG
>MESS01000092.1:15591-17055 GCA_001771055.1 Caldithrix sp. RBG_13_44_9 | reverse complement strand
AGGCTAATGTATATATTTTCCCGGACCTCAATGCAGCCAACATTGGTTACAAAATGGTTCAAAGACTGGCTGGTGCGGAGGCCATTGGACCGGTGATTCAAGGTTTAGCCAAACCTTATAACGATCTGTCACGCGGCTGCAGTGTGGATGACATTGTGAATGTGGCCGCCATCTGCAGCATCTTATCCAATTAACTAAGAATTAAAAATCAGCCAGAATGGATAATCTATGAAAATTGCATCGCTTATTTCAAGAATCGAAGCTTCTAAGACGTTACAGGTAAAGGAAAAGGCCCTGGAGCTCAAGGCCAAAGGACTGAAAGTAATTGATCTCACCGCCGGCGAACCTGACTTCCCAACCCCGGATTTCATCTGCGCCGCCGGAATCGAGGCCATCAAACAGGGATTTACTAAATATACCGCCAATAACGGAATCCCGGAATTACGGAAAAGAATTACTGAAAAATTAAAAACGGAAAATGGCCTGGAATATACTCCGGAACAGATCATCGTTTCCAGCGGCGCTAAACAATCCATTCTTAATGCCCTGCTGGCCATTCTCGATGATGGCGATGAGGTTATCCTGCCATCACCCTATTGGGTAAGTTACCCGGAACAGATCAAAATAGCCGGAGGTCGGCCGGTATTGGTGGATACCTCTCATCATGCCTTTAAGATCACCCCCCAGCTTCTGGCCATGAATATTACCGAAAAGACCAGAGCCTTTATTTTAAACAGCCCCTGCAACCCCACCGGAGTGATTTATTCCCGGGAAGAGTTGAAAGACCTGGCAGTTATATTAAAGAAGCATGATATCTGGATCATCACTGATGAAATTTACGAAAAAATTATCTTTGACGATTCCGAACATGTCAGCATCGGTACTTTCGGGGATTTAATTAACAAGAGCATCCTGATCAATGGTGTTTCTAAAACTTATTCCATGACCGGCTGGAGACTTGGATATGCTGCCGGACCATTGCCGGTAGTCAAAGCCATGTCAAAAATTCAAAGTCATTATACCTCAAATGCCTCGTCTATTTCTCAGAAAGCGGCCCTGGCCGCTTATAATGGCCCGGCCGCAGAAATTGAAAAGATGAGAAAAATTTTTGAACAGCGGCGGAATTTCGTCCAGGCAAAACTGGATAGCCGTCCCTACCTCTCTTATGTGTATCCGCAGGGAGCCTTTTATTTTTTCATCAATGTTTCCCGGGTTTTCAACAATGGCAAGGGTGACCAAAAAATTTCCAATTCAGTTGAATTTGCAACCTATCTGGCTGAGAAGTTTCAGCTGGTTACCGTACCGGGAATCGCCTTTGGAGCTGATGACTATATCCGGATTTCCTTTGCTGCTTCACAGGAACAGCTGGAACAGGGAGTAGAGGGTCTCATAAAGGGTATGGACCAATTGATGCAAGCAAAGATGTAAGTATTAATCACGGAGCTCAGTGTGCCCACTTATACC
>MESS01000092.1:6359-15543 GCA_001771055.1 Caldithrix sp. RBG_13_44_9 | reverse complement strand
ATGGATCCGCCTTTGCAGACCTGCCCATCCTGCCATGGTGAATTACAGCGGATTATTACCGGGGGATCGGGTTTGATTTTCAAGGGGTCAGGATTTTACATCACCGATTATTCAAAAAAAAGCACTAATGAAAATAAAACAGAGAAAAAAAGCGAAAGTAAGCCTAAGGAAACTAAAAAAGATTGACCAGTCCTTTCTATACTCACCTGAGATAATTCCGGAAGCCGTTACAATTGTTGAGATTATTTAATTCAATAAATTTGGATTATCGGAAAACTGATTCCTGAAAATTTCTGATTTAATATTATTTTTGAAATCAAAAGGGCGGGGATGTGACAGGGTTAAAAGACCAACCGTTGATGAAAGCCGTATTGATTTCCCAACCCGGCGAGGCCGATAAGTTGCGATTGGGAAAAGTCCCCAAACCGGTTCCGGCTTCCGAGGAACTGCTGGTAAAAGTAAAAGCTGCAGGAATAAACCGGGCGGACATTTTACAGCGGCGTGGCCTGTATCCTCCCCCGGCCGGTGCCAGTCAAATTTTAGGTTTGGAAATAGCCGGAGTGGTGGAAGATCCGGGACATTCCTGTATAAACTGGAAAAGAGGTGACCGGATTATGGGGTTGCTAGCCGGAGGCGGATATGCCCAGTATGCCGTTATTAATCAGCAACTGGCCATGCCAATCCCGGTCCAACTGTCTTTTGAGGAAGCGGCTGCCATTCCGGAAGCATTTTTAACTGCTTTTCAGGCACTGGTCCAGTTGGGCAGGCTGCAGGCCGGACAAACTGTATTAATTCATGCCGGAGGCAGCGGGGTGGGGACAGCGGCCATTCAATTGTCCCGTGAAATCGGCGCCAGGGTTATTATTACCGCCGGCTCCGATCAAAAAGTGCAGCGCTGCCGGAGTCTGGGAGCAATTGAAGGAATTAATTACCGGACCTCGGAATTCCCTGAGGTTATTATGAAGGCCACCGATGGTAAAGGTGTTAACCTGATCCTGGATTTTGTCGGTAAACCATTCTGGGAAAATAATCTGTCAGTGCTGGCCGAAGACGGAAAGCTGGTGATCCTGGCAACCATGGGCGGTTCTGAGATCGGGAATTTTGACCTGAGGACCCTGATGAAAAAAAGAATGACCATTACCGGTTCTACCTTACGAAACCGCACGCTGGAGTATAAAATCAATCTGACCCGGGAGTTTGCCCAATTTGCTCTTCCCCTTTTTCAGGAAAAGAAACTAGTGGCAATTATCGATAAAGTCTTTACCTGGGAAGCAGCCGCAGAAGCCCATCGCTATATGGAACAAAACCTCAACTTTGGAAAGATCGTCCTGACAATATCAGACTGAGAACCATTCGTTATAACGTTTTTCTAAATGGCACTTGAATTTCCTCCGGATCAAGTGTATTTTTTCCAGTTAAATATGATACCCGATTTTATACTAGACGGAGAAAATTATGTCTGATCTAATAATAGTTCCTGCAGATGGTCAACCCATCACCCTTGTCAATCAGCAATTGCATATTCCGGATAGACCTATTATTCCTTTTATTGAGGGAGACGGGATTGGACCCGACATTTGGCAGGCGGCCCAACCGGTTTTTGATGCAGCAGTCAGCAAAAGTTATGGAAAGAAGAAGAAAATAGCCTGGATGGAAATTTATGCCGGAGAAAAGGCCAAAAAACTTTTCAATGAATGGCTGCCGGCGGAAACGGTAGACGCCATCAGAAAATATTACATTGCTATTAAGGGTCCGCTCACCACCCCCATTGGCGGAGGTTTTCGCAGCCTGAATGTAACCTTACGGCAGGTCCTGAATCTGTACGCCTGCATCCGTCCGGTGAAATATTACCGCGGCGTTCCCAGTCCGGTGAAAAATCCGGAAAGAATGAATGTCATCGTGTTCCGGGAAAATACCGAAGATGTCTATGCCGGCATCGAATGGCCAATGGGAAGTGCCGAGGCGAAAAGAGTGATCGATTTCCTGAACAGTGAATTCAAAACCAAAATTCCGCCAGATGCCGGGATTGGCATAAAACCCATCAGCCGAACCGCTTCACAGAATCTGGTAAGAAAAGCTATTGAATACCTGCTGCAGAGCAACCGTCCCTCACTCACTCTGGTTCATAAAGGCAACATCATGAAATACACTGAAGGTGCTTTTAAGGAGTGGGGATATCAGCTGGCCCGGGAACAGTATCCTGGAAAGTTCATTACCGAAGAAGAATTGGACGAAAAATATCATAACAAAGTGCCCGGAGGTATGAAAGTGATCAAAGACCGGATTGCTGACAATATGCTGCAGCAGATATTGACCCGGACCGATGAATACGACATCATAGCCACTCCCAATTTGAACGGGGACTATTTGAGCGATGCCTGTGCTGCCCAGGTTGGCGGATTGGGCATGGCCCCGGGTGCCAATATCGGTGATTATCATGGTCTGTTCGAAGCTACCCATGGTACAGCTCCCAAGTATGCCGGACAGGATAAAGTGAATCCATCTTCGGTGATTTTATCCGGGGTGCTGATGCTGCAATATCTGCAGTGGACTGAAGCAGCGGCTTTGATTGAAAAAGCTCTGGAAAAGGCGATCATGCAAAAGAAGGTGACTTACGACCTGGCTCGCCAGTTGGAAGGCAATATTAAACCATTGAAAACTTCGGAGTTCGGTCAGGCAATTATAGATAATTTTTAATAAAATTTATCATTAAATCTGGTGAGCATGGCTCGATAGAAATTTGCAGTAGATTATGTCCGATTGAAAAATGGAAAGAATGAAACGATGAGCCAAAGTCCATTTGCACAGCTTGATGGGAAATTGATGCGAAAGAAAAGCATTCCTTACGAACAGTTGGCTATCATCTATAACCGAGTAATGCGGCATGTGAACTATTCCCAATGGGCCCGCTATATCACGGCAGTAATGCAAAAACAGGGGGCACCCGGAGAAAAGATTCTGGATATTGGTTGCGGAACCGGCGAATTTATTTATGAGATAGGGAATCTGGGATTTTCTGCCGATGGCTGTGATCCCTCGACCTCCATGCTGAAAATTGCTCAAGAGAAAAATCCTACCAGAAATTTTTGGCTGGATCGATTACCAGAATTAGTCTATACTCAGCCCCAAAATTATGCTGTTATCACCTGTTTATATGACACCATGAATTACCTGGATTCTGCTTCTACCCTGCTGCAGGCTTTACAGCGGGTATATGAGCTTCTTCCGCCTGAAGGCTTGTTCATTTTTGACGTTGTCAGCGAAGAATTCTGCCGGCTCTATTTTCACGAGGTAGATGAGAAAGAGATCCTCAATCCTAAATATGCTTATGTGAGGGAGTCTTATTATCACAAGGCAAAAACAGAACAGGTAAATCAATTCACCATCTATACTCCCGAGGGAATTTTCGAGGAAAAACACATTCAAAAAATCTTCCCTTTTTCACAGATCGAACAGATCATTACTCAAAACACCTCTTTCGAAATGATCGATGTTTATGAGGATTTCACTTTTTTCACTGCCGGAAAGAATAGTAACCGCGCCCATTTTATCCTAAAAAAGCGGCTGGTAAATGATTGAATTCTTCAATGTGGCCGTTGAGACCCAGAAACGAATACTGCTGGAACAGATAACCCTGAAAATTCATAAGGGTGAATTTGTCTATCTTATCGGCAAAACCGGTGCCGGCAAAACCACTTTGCTACGCCTGATCTATATGGATCTCTTTCCAACCCAGGGTAATGTTATTGTTGACAGATACAGTTCCTCCAGTATCAAAAATAATCAGATTCCTTTCCTTCGCAGGAAGGTAGGGGTGGTATTCCAGGACTTCAAGCTGCTCTCTGACCGTAATGTTTACGATAATATCGCTTTCGCCCTGCAGGTAATTGGGCAAAAAAAGAAGGAGATCAGAAGCCGGGTTTTAAGCGTACTCACCCAGGTAGGTCTCAATCATAAGCGATACCATATGCCAGAGCTCCTGTCAGGTGGTGAAAAACAGCGGGTAGGAATTGCCAGAGCCCTAGTCAATGAACCTTTTATCCTGCTGGCCGATGAACCTACCGGAAATCTGGATCCGGATGCATCGCGTGGTATCCTGGAGCTGCTGGAAAAAATAAACCAGGGGGGCACGGCAGTGTGCATGGCCACCCATAATTACGATCTCATCCGGCTGGCTCCTCACCGCACCGTGCTGCTGGAAAATGGTCGGATCAAAAAAGAAATAAGTCCGGAAAATTTACCGAAGATTTTTTGATTTTATGAGAATATTCTTTTTTCTGAAAGAGGGTATAGTTGGTCTTAAACGGGCGAGGCTTTCTGCCATTATCGCCATTACTTCTTTTTGTGTGGCCTTGACTTTGATTGGAATTTTCAGTGTGGCCGCAATAAACCTTAAGGATACCCTTTTTCAATTTTACCGGGAGATTGAAATCGAAACATTTCTTGATCCTGGTCTCACTCCAAATCAGATCAACAATTTACAGCAGCAGATCCAGGCATTTCCGGAAATCAGCCGGGTGATTTATGTCTCCCGGGAACAGGCTCTGCAGGAATTCCAAAAAGTATTTGGAGAAAATCTGCAGGCGGTGCTGAAGGAAAATCCTCTTCCAGCCTCATTCAGAATTGTGCTCGGCGCGGGTTATTCACAACCTCAATATGTGGAAAAAGTAGCCGCCCGGTTAAATCAGCTAACCGGGATCCAGGAAGTGTTATATCAAAAGGAGATTATTCAATTCCTTCAAAAATACCTGAAGCTGGGAATCAGCATCGGCGGCATCATTGCGATTTTCCTGCTCATCATCATCACTGTGCTGGTATTCAACACCATCCGGCTTACCATTCATGCCCGCAGAAACATTATTCAGATCATGAAATTGGTGGGCGCCACCAATCAATTTATCAAGGGGCCATTCATATACGAAGGAATCCTGCAGGGATTGATCGGTGGCATATTGAGTGTGTTCCTGCTGTGGATCATTCACTATACTGTCAGATATTTTGTGTTCGCTGAACTCGCCATGGAAAACTATATTTTTGGCGGACTGATTGCTCTGGGAATTTTATTAGGATTGATCGGGAGCTATCTGTCAGTCAACAAATACCTGGACTAGTAATAGTTAATAGTTGATAATTTATAGTTCATAGTTCTTGGTTTGTATTTTGTATTTTGTATCCGCCAGTGGGCGGATCCGTCTACCGACGGATTTTGTATTTTGTATTTCATGTCTTGTCTCTTGTCTTCTTGTCTTCTTTTTATTCCCCTATCCCAGGGGATCGAATATCGTCTGGATCTTTTTTACCACGGTGGTGACAGTTAAATCAATCAGGACCTTGAAAATCACTTGATTACTCACCGGAACGAGTGATCCTTTAGATTGAATAAAAACCAGCGGAAATGCTTCATTATTTTTGATGTCTTTCAGGACAGTATTGAATAAAGCTACTCCCTCGGGAGACAATACGTTGGTCTGGGGAGTATTCATAATCTGATCTATTTCGATCTGCTCTAAGAACATCATATTAACATATCCCGAACTACCATAACGGATATTGATAGAATCAGTCATCACCACATTGGACTCAGAGGATTCTACCACAATGTAAGCCGCACCTTCCAGTACAATCTTATCCACATCATCTAAGGTTAATCCTAATTCATACAATTTTTCCACTAAATCATCAGAGATATCAGCCGTATTGATCTGTAGCGAATCATTGAATGTTCCGCCGGTGGCAGTAACGATGATCGGTACCTGAGATTGTAAGGGAATGGGATAGTAAACTTCCACATCCTTGCAACTGCTGAGGACGATCAGGAAAGAAGTCAGTAAAATACTTATATATTTTCTCATCACATTTCTCCTCTTTTTTTCGAACATCATAGTCCCAGGCTGACGCCGGCATTAAGGACATTTTGATTTCCGATATTATAATCCAGATTAATATGAAAAAGGGTAAAATTAAATCCCACTCCCGCTGTTAACCGGAATTTATTCTTGCCGGTCACATCGATCGACACATCCGCAGTTTCCACGCCAGAGTCAAAGGTATATTCCACCTTGGCTTTATTAGCTTCATAAGCCAGCCCCCCATAAACATCCATAATGGCCAGGGATTTTCCAACCTCGGCATGCAGACAATACACATTGCTGGTAACAATTTCGCTGATCTTAAATTTATGATAGAAAATTCCGGCCGCGATATCTATCGGCAGCGTGGGAAAATATTGACTCACACTATGTCTGGCACCAATCCCAAAGAGTGATAGTTCTCCGATTTCTTCATTCAGCCTGGCTTTAAAATAACGCAGAGTTGCCTCGGTGCCAAAGATGCTTCCGATGGTAAAGGAGGGAACTCCGATCATGAATGATCTCATGTCATACCCACCCGGGAAAACATATTCGGTTCCCTCGGGAGAAATGGCTGATGCTCCTTTGGGATCACCGATCACAGTGGGAGCTTCAACTTCCTGAACCGGATAAAAATATCCAGTGGTGGTAGCAGTAAATTTTCTCTGATCATCTGAAAACCTGGCGGCCATTGCATTGATCCCTATAGTCATATGCAAACCAATTACCGGAATTTTAGCACTGCGATATAAGCCGGAGTTCAGATTCGCTCCAAAGCCGGTTATGAGCGGTTCGATGAATCCGTCGCCATTTTCTCCGGCATAGCGGCTAATCAGTTCATCCACCTGAGCCTGAGCGGCGGCCAGGAAACAAAGCACGGCCAGCAAAGTTCTTATGCCATTTATCATAGAAGATCTCCTTCAAATCTAAATTAAACAAAACCGTTAACGCCCTTCCGTGAAGTGTGACACTTGATCTTATCCATCCCGGCTAAATTCATAATTAAAATTTTAAAAAGATAGGCACAGCCCAATGGACGCTAGTGTGACAGCCATCAATTTCCCGAAAATTCTTCCCCGATTCTATTTTGGAGGAAAAAACCTCAAAACAGGATTTCCCAGGTTCAGATTTTGTTTAAATAAGCAATGAAATATTTTTAAAACCTCCAGAACTATTTATATCTGGATGATCCTGGCATTGTCTGGTCACTCCATCGGCCAGAGGATTCAGGAAGTTTTGACCTGCTGAGTTTGCCGCTGTTTAAATATTTCAGCCATGATAATCCCGGCAGCCACTGAAGCATTGAGCGATTCGGTTTTACCTTGCTTCGGTATACTAAAAACTTCATCACTATTTCTCAAAAGCAGGGGACGAATACCATGGCCTTCACTGCCGATAATGATGGCCTGCGGCCGGGTAAAATCCATTTCCCACAAGGTTTTCTTCGCCTGGGAGGACGAAGAATAGATCCAGATGCCGCACTCCCGCAGATATAGCAAAGCTGAATTGAGATTGTTCACCTTACACAGGTCGATGTGAAAGATGGCACCGGCCGATGCTTTAATAACCTGCTCAGTTACCGGAACACTTTCTTTGATACTGAAGATAATCCCATCTATTCCCAAAATTTCAGCCGAGCGGATGATTGCTCCAAAATTTTGCGGGTCACTCATCTGATCCACGATCAAGAAATTTGCATCCGCTGCATATTTCTGGACTTTTTCGATCAGACTTTCCAGCGGGAGATAATCTACCACCGAAAGCAAGGCCACTGCTCCCTGATGCTTTTTGCCTCCACTCAGTCTGGCCATTTTTTGACGGTCAGCCTGGACTACCGGAATATGCTGTTCCTTGGCCAGGTGATAAATACGGGAAAATGCCGGTCCTTCTTTGCTGCTCAGCAGATAAATTTTCTCGATAGCCTTGCCGGCATTGAGAGCTTCCAGCAGCGGATTAATTCCCAAAATAAGTGGCATAATTTTGTCCAATCAATGATCTCTGAGAAAAAATATAATCAGAATTATTTTATTTTTATATTAAAAAAACAGGAATGGTATCTGGCTGAAACTTATGGTAATTGGACTGATGGACGATTGAAATGGTCCCTATTCATACCGCAGGGAATCCACCACATTCAGGCTGGCCGCTTTATAGGCAGGATATATTCCCGAGATGATGCCGATCACGGTAGTAGTAATTAAGGCCGCTAAAACCGCCCACAACGGAATGGTCATCGGCAGTTTGGCCAGCAGGGAAGCCAGACCAGCCAGCCCAATGCCCGCACCGAAACCCAGGATTCCCCCCAGAATACAAAGAGCAACAGCTTCCATCAAAAACTGAAGCAGGATGTTGATCCGCCGTGCTCCCACTGCTTTACGGATCCCGATCTCACGAGTGCGTTCGGTAACGGAAACCAGCATGATGTTCATTACTCCGATCCCTCCCACTACCAGGGAAACCAGTCCGATTAAAATTCCTCCCAGCTGGATATAGCGGGCGACGGAATTAAATGAATCGATCAGGGATTGATTATAAAAAATATCGAAATCGTTTTCCTCACCAGGCTGGACTTTACGGATTTTTCGCAGCAGACCAATAACCTCATCCTGTGCCTGATCAAAAAGCTCTGCACTTTTAGCCATGACTGTGATATTAATGGAGTGGGTTTTTCCATAAATTTCCTGCCAGACGGTGATCGGAATGGCGGCCCGGTTATCTCGGCTCTGTCCGAAAACAGAACTCCCCTGTGCCTCAAAAATTCCGATGACAATAAACTTTTGTCCATGAATCCGGACTTCTTCACCGATGGGATTGGTGTAAGGAAACAGCTTATCTATAATATCCATTCCCAGAATCACCACCTGCGAATGACTCCGGACGTCTTCTTCGGTGATAAAGCGGCCATTTCTCACAAAATCCCCGTTGTTGATCACAAACTCCGGAGTGGCACCGGCCAGCATGATATTGGGATTGGTTCTCTCACCTTTATAAATCACTACCTCACCAAATTCCCAGGCTTCTGCTCCGATGAATTTTACCGAAAGACAATTTTCCCGCAGGGCATTGGCCATCTCCACCGTCAGATCTTTACGTGGTGGCCGGTGTGAATGTCCTACCTGGATACGCGGTCCATATTTTTGAACCTGAAAAGTATTTGCTCCTAACATGTTCAGCTCAGCTTCGATGGAGGAACGGTAACCTTCCAGCACGGAAACGATCAGGATCACCGTACCAATACCCATAACGATTCCCAGAGTGGTGAGAATTGAGCGTAAACGATTGACCCGAAGTTGACTGATAGCAGTGGTTAAGATTTCAGAAAAATACATAGTTCA
>MESS01000092.1:5526-6349 GCA_001771055.1 Caldithrix sp. RBG_13_44_9 | reverse complement strand
ATTACCTTTATTCATAGCGCAGGGCATCGATCGGATTCAGCCGGGCCGCGCGATAGGCAGGGTATAATCCTGATATGATCCCTACCATCGCCGAAAATCCATAACCGATCAAGACAGTCCCGATCGAAACACTGGCATCCAGTTTTATGTATTGAAGCAAAAATTGGGCAATAAGAACTCCAAAGATGATCCCGATAACTCCTCCCAGCGAACTGATGGTCACTGATTCGCTCAAAAACTGCAGGATAATATTTTTCCGGGTGGCACCAATCGCTTTACGGATGCCGATCTCCTTGGTTCTTTCAGTAACGGAGACCAGCATGATGTTCATGATGCCGATTCCACCCACTACCAGGGAAATGGCGGCAATGATGAAAACCACCAGGTAAGAGGTTCCAGTCAATTTATTATAAAAATCAGTGAGCATGGTCTGCTGGTTAATTGAAAAATTATCCGGATCTGCCGGGGACAATTTCCGCAGCCGGCGCATTTCTCCCCGGATCTCCTCCCGCAGTTCATCCAGCTTGGCAGGATCTTCGGTGCGGAAGGCAATGGTGACATCGCGATGGTGAAAGCTTATTCCCCGAAAAGTAGTGTAGGGAATGATCACCTGATTATCCAAATTGAAACCAAAAAAATTTCCTTTCTTTTCCAGAATTCCCACGATCTGGTGGGGAAAACCGTTAATTTTTATCCGTCTGCCAATCGGATCTTCCTTGGAAAAAAGTTCATCCCGCACATTCTGGCCAATCACGCACACCGGATGGGCGCGGTACACTTCCATCTCGGTAAAAAAGCGGCCGATTTCCGGCTCGGCATTGTC
>MESS01000092.1:0-5478 GCA_001771055.1 Caldithrix sp. RBG_13_44_9 | reverse complement strand
TAATTGTTGATACTCTGGATGGCGGTAAAAATGACGATGATAGCGGTGACTCCCAGAAAGATCCCCAGGGTAGTTAATAAAAATCTTATTTTATTGGAGCTGAATGCTTCCAGGGAGAAACGCAGATATTCTGTCCATTGACCGCTAAACGCCATGGGATCAGGCCCTCTGCTTTTCTGAAAAGATTTCTTCGTTCTCAATCAAGCCATCTTTTAAGTGAATAATGCGATGGGCATGCTTGGCAATAAAATCCTCATGGGTCACCAGGACAATGGTATTTCCCAGTTCATTTAAATGGTCGAAGATTTCCATAATTTCCTCGCCGGTTTTAGTATCCAGATTCCCGGTCGGTTCATCCGCCAGGATCAGAGAAGGGAAATTCACCAGGGCGCGGGCAATAGCTACTCTCTGCCTTTGTCCTCCGGAAAGTTCATTGGGCTTATGACTCATCCGGTCAGCCAGCCCAACCTTTTCCAGCGCCTCCTTGGCATTTTGACGCCGTTTTGCCGAGGGAGTGCCATTATAGATCAGGGGGAGCTCAACGTTATGAAGAGCGCTAGCACGGGGAAGCAGATTAAAGGTCTGAAATACAAAACCGATTTCCTTGTTGCGGATTTTCGCTAACTGGTCATCATTGAGGCCACTCACATCCTGTTCATTGAGGCGATAATTACCGGTGGTCAGCACATCCAGGCAGCCGATGATATTCATCAGGGTGGATTTCCCGGATCCTGATGGACCCATAATGGCGCCGTATTCTCCTTTTTTCACTTTCAGATCAATTCCCTGCAAGGCATGCACTTTGGTCTTCCCGAGAAAATATACCTTGTGAAGCTTTTCAATCTCAATGACCAGTCTTTCAGTCATTTCACCACCTTTTATTCTTTTTCTTTCTTTTGATCCTGTTCATGACTCTTAATTTTTACCAGGTCGCCATCTTCCAGACTGCGGCTCAATATTTTGAAGGGGCCGGTGATCACTTCTTCACCCTCATTCAATCCCTCCTGCACTTCGTAATAGTTATCATCACTAATGCCCACTTTTACTTCCCGCATTTTCGCGGCACCGTTTTCCACTAGGAAAACCACTTCTACCAGATCGTCTGCTTTTTTCTGCTTTAACTTTTTGGGAATATCCGCAGCACTATCACCTTCTCTTTCAGAAGGAGTGCTTTCTTCGCCGGATTTCTTTTCCAGCTTTTGTCTTTCACGAGCAGTAAGACTTTGAATAGGAACATTCAGGGCATGCTTCACGGTCTGGGTCCGAATATCGGCTGTGGCAGACATCCCCGGTCGAAAGGATGGGAGCTTATCGATCAATAAAATTTTTACCTGGTAATTGGTCACTTCATCGATGGTCCCGGTGCCTCTCATGGAAGCAGAATGTGAGATCTCGCTCACCAGGCCGCGGAAAGTGGTATCCTGGAAAGCATCGATCTCAACAGCACTGGTATCACCCAGTGACACGTTGATGATATCATTTTCATTGACATCCACCTGTGCTTCCATTTTTGAGAGATCCGCCAATCCCAGGATCAGGTCGGCCTGGAATTGGGATCCGAGGGCCATTTCTCCCACATCTTTATTTTTTCGGATGATTACTCCATCTAGTGGAGCTTTTAATACCGTTTTGCTTAATGCATCTTCGGTCTCAGTCAGACTGGCTGCCGCTTGTTGCAGCAAACTCTGGGCACTTTCCAATTTTGCTTCGGCCATTTCCAGTTCGGCCTGGGAAATCAGGTTCTTGGTAAACAGTTCCTTGGCCCGTTCCCATTCGCTGGTGGCCAGTTTTACTTCCGCCTGCGCCCCCAAAATCTGAGATTTTGCCCGGTCGCGCATGGCTTTATATTGTTCACCATCCAGGATTACCAGCACCTCTCCGGCTTCAACCGTATCTCCTTCGATGGCTTTGATGACCAGAATTTCTCCCGACACCTTAGCACTGATATCCACGTCCACCACCGGATATATTTTACCATTCCCGGTTACTTTTTCGGTTATATCCGCCCGGAAAACTTTTTCAGCCTGTACCTCGATCTCTTTTTTACCTGAAGTAAGGTTAGCAACAACAATTACAATAATGACAACCGCCACTGCTGCAATAATAATTATTTTCTTCATTTCATATTAACCTTTTAGAGATTCAATGCTTCTTTTACCTTTCCCACAGCTTCTGCCAGTTCAATGTAGGTAATAATCGCATTATATTCTGCAGCAACTAAAATTTGTTCTGCCTGAGTTAAATTTACCTGCGCTTCCCTCAACTCCAGCGAAGTTCCGGAACCGAGACGATAGCGTTCATCTGCCAGCCGGAACTCTTCCCGGGCTGCTTCCAGATTTTTTATGTTAATCTCTACAATTTCCAGAATCGCATTATAACTATTAAATAGTTTTCGGACATCCGAACGCAATGTTCGTTGATAATTTTCCAGATCCAGGCGGGCATTATTTAACTGCAGCTTAGTGGTCTGATAATTGACATGATCCGAGAATCCATTAAATAAATTCCAGGATACCCCTATTCCAATGCTGTAAGACCAGTTCTGGTCAAAGTCAGAAAAAACTTTTTCCAGCTCATCATGATCCCGGCTGTAATTAAAACGTGCTCCCAGTGACGGCCAAAAAGGACTCTTGGACAACGCTACGCTGAATTCTGCCGATTTTACATTCAATTTTTGACTTTGCAGTGCCGGCTGATTTTCTACCGCCACATCAAGCAGATCCTGGAGAGTAACGGTTCTCGGTTCAAAAACCACCATCGTGTCAATCTGCACTGGAATCAGCGGATCTCTTCCTATAGCCAGATTGAGAAGCTGCTCCGATTGACGCAGAGTATTTTTTTGATTCAGGTAAGTGATCTGATCCTGCCCCAGGTTCACCCGGGCACGGTACACATCCACTTGTGCCACCGAGCCAATCTCGAACATGCTCTGGGTACGGTCTACCTGATCCTGGCTGCGTTTCACCGCCAGGGAATCGACTTCCAGGAGCTTGATATCTTTCAGGAGATTATAATAATACTGTGATACGAATTTCATGACCTGATTTTCGGACAGTTTTAACTCATACTTTCCGGCTTCGTTTAAGGTTTTACTTCTGCGGATATTATTCCACCAGTAACCACCATCAAATATATTTTGAGAAATTGATATACTCGCAGAATATGAATC
Source organism: Caldithrix sp. RBG_13_44_9 (assembly GCA_001771055.1). Classification (GTDB taxonomy): domain Bacteria; phylum Calditrichota; class Calditrichia; order RBG-13-44-9; family RBG-13-44-9; genus RQOF01. The sequence goes on along the minus strand of MESS01000092.1, from coordinate 2,309 downwards.
CCTTGAACGAGCAGGGTCCTGCCGTGATACTTGGTCATATATATATTCACCGGTGACACTATCTATCCCAACTACTTCATCACTTAAGTAAGGTGACGATGGTCCAAATTTCATATAGCCACCCTGAAAATTGGCATCAACCGAAGGAAGGATATTACTATAAGAACCCCGCACCCCCAGTTGAGCCATTTTGGTCAGATTGCGGCTGGTGTTCAAGTCAGAGTTATTCTCTAATGCAATCTTGACACAGTCATTCAGGGTTAAGATTTCAATCCCAGATTGGCTGTAGCTGGTTACAGCTAATACCAAAAGTACCATCAGCAAAACACTAACGAACTTCATGATTTCTCCTCCGCCTGATTTGTTAATACAAAATGGAAAATATCTTTTTATTAACTGAAGTTTGATCTTAGCTCATCAACCCTTGGAAGGCTATAGCCAGCCAAACTTTGAAAATTAACACATACAATAACCAGGCAATAATTACGGAGATAATACCCTTAGGTTTCGAGAAAGCATAAATTACCGCGAATCCAATACCAAACACCACGATGAACCAGATATTGAATATATCGAAGCTCTGGATAAAATTAAATATCGCCTGCCCTACCTGTTCCGGACTGAAAAAAACTGCCGGACTCAGATTGATCTGGGTGGTTTGTCGCGCTAAGATCAGCGGGATTTTAATGATCATTCCCAGCAGCATCACGATCAGGTAAGAATAACTGTATATCGAGAGCAGCTGGACGAAACGGGCTTTGCCTCCCAGAATGATATTTCCAATAAATAAAAAAATACCGGAAATAAGTGCATAGAGAATCAGAACCGAAATAGGCGGAACAACCAGCATATAAATGATTTTCCGTGAGCCTTCCTGGCTGGCTGAAATCTGATCAATGATTAATTCTTTGCGGTCATCCGGAATACTATCATTTTTTTCAATATTGGCAATCTGATCGTTAATTGCAATATCATAGATGAACGGGCTGGAAACAGTAGTCAATATTACCGCCAGCAGCAGCGGCAGAATATAGTCCGGCTTCACCCGCAGGTATTGAAAAACCCGCTCGGGATTGGTGAAAATTCCAATCACCCGCTGCAGGAAATTTAATTCTTCGGCAGGTTTTTCCTCAGGCTTTTCAGTAATGCTCTGCAGAATCTGATCCAAACCTTCCGGCTCGGCACCCTCTGCTGGTTTACTTTTTCGCTCTGGTATAGACTGTTTTTCAACCAGGTCTTTTGGTTTTTCCTGATACACTTTACGATCGCTCTCCTTCAACTTTCCCAGGATATCATCCAGTTCCTCCTGGCTGTCCTTTTTTTCCTCTCCATGCGATTTCAGATCATCTGCATCGTCCAAATTTTTCTTCTTAGCCATGATTAACCTCTACTCGTTTTTTTAGGTGGATTTAAAAATTCCTGTTCTTCCATTTTTATTTATAATAATCTAACCTGATTAATTCACAAAATTTAACCACCGAGGCACTAAGTATATTAGATTTATCTATTTAAATCAAATAAATTTACTTTCAATTAATTAACCCTCTTTAATGACTTAATACATTATTTTTAATACTTTTGTGCCTTTGTGTCTGTTATGTAAAAAAGCAACTATTTTTTATCAGGAATCTCCGGATTAATCAGTTTAAGGCATATTTCACCCTTACCTATTCTATAAGTTAATGGCCTTTCTGTTTTGACTAGTTCCACCGGGTATGGCCCAATAGTGATCACACCTCGATGGAAAACATATAACCTTTTTTTATCCACCACCAATGAGTGTTTGGCTGTTTTGAACAACGAGTCTGAAGAGATTCAAAGTCATTCTGTTATTCGCCCTTGTTACGGCATTTTTGTATTCGATAATAAAGACAGAGCCAGCATACTTGGAAACGCTCTTTGGATTGCAGGCACAAAGTCGCGGTCTCTGTCCCCAGGGAGCCGTCTCCCTGTGCTCTCGCTCGTATGCTTCAAACCTGCCGGCCTCATTTGACCATGACCACCATTCGTGTTTTCCTACGCAGCTACTCCGATCTGGTATTTCTCGTTTTTTTGAATGATCGTATAGATTCTCACCATCAGTTTCCGGGCGACGGCCACGATGGCTTTCTGTTTGATACCACTATGTCGATAGACCCTGTCAAATTTATCCAGTAATATCGGGTCCCAGCGGACCGCCTGCCAGGCGATCTGAATGATCAGAGCGCGACGCTGAGGGTTGCCGCCACCGATGCCCCCCTTTCGCTGGGTCTCTCCGGAGCTGTGTTCACTGGGAGTTAACCCCAGATAATGAACCAATTTACCGGAAT
>MESS01000091.1:2392-8639 GCA_001771055.1 Caldithrix sp. RBG_13_44_9 | reverse complement strand
AATGGACTGACCTTGATATTATTGCATAATCCGTTTGATTGGCAGAAATTATATTATTTGTTTATCCTGTTATCCGGTCTAAAATTATGTCACCGTAATTATGAATTACTGTACTTAGCAATTTACCTCGAATTTCGCAAAAAATACTTTTCTGACCTCCTGATCATCTTTTCTCAGCTGGTCTTAAAAAAAGCTTGATTTTAAAAGAATCCTGAGTAATTTATTGCCAAATACACCAAAAATTTATGGAGGATGCCATGCCTCTCAAACAAAGGTTGAAAGATTTTCTGGATCAACATCATGTAAAGTATGTAACCATGATCCATTCCAAAGCCTATACGGCCCAGGAGATCGCTGCCACCTGTCATATCCCGGGAAAGATATTTGCCAAGACGGTGATTATGAAGGCCAACGACAAATTTCTGATGGCAGTTCTGGCCGCTACCCACAAAGTCAATATCGATTTATTCAAGCAGGTCGCTCATGCAAAAAAAGTAGAACTGGCCACCGAAGAAGAATTCGAAGGATTGTTTCCGAAAAGTGAGATCGGTGCCATGCCTCCTTTTGGAAATATCTATAATCTCCCAACCTATGTGGATAGTTATTTGACCAAGGATGAAGATATCTGTTTCAATGCCACTACTCATTCAGAAGTGATCAAAATGAAGTATTCCGACTTCGAGAAGCTGGTGAAACCGGTCATCGGAACTTTTGCCGAACATACCTAGGTCAGAAGTGATAGAGAATTTCCGGAGTGGTCTCGGGACCGGGCTGCTCAGAGTTTAAATTATTCTCAGCAGCAGGGATTTCAGATACTCTCCCTCTGGATGATAAATATTGATCGGATGATCCGGCGGCTGTCCATAACGTCCAATGATTTGCACGTTTCTCCTGCTCTCCTGGGCAGCAGCAAAGATAATTTTTTGGAAAAGATCCCAACTGAGATGAGCCGAACAGCTGCAACTAAGCATTAAACCGTTGGTTTGAACTCTGGCCATAGCCAGACGGTTAATTTCCTTATAGGCCCGGGCACCCCTGGGAACTTGGGCCCTCTTTTTAATAAAAGCCGGCGGATCCAGAACCACGATCTCAAATTGTTCCTTATTATTCTGAAGAAAGTCAAATACATCCTGGGCTTCGAAGCGATGCTCAGCCGGATTTAACCCGTTTAATCCAAAATTCTGGCGGGCCAGTTCCAATGCCTTTTCGCTGACATCCACAGAAACGGTTATTGCACCCTTAAGAGCAGCTGCTACACTGAAGCCTCCGCTGTAGGAAAAACAATTCAAGATTTTTTTCCCGCCAGACCAGACTGCCATTCTCTGGCGGTTATCCCGCTGATCAAGATAAAATCCGGTTTTCTGGCCATTCCAGACATCCACCTTGAAGACCATGCCATTTTCCTCAATATGAAGTTCTTCCGGAACTGATCCCTTGATGATTTCTTTATTCACCGGAATTCCTTCCTCCAACAGAGAGGTACCCTCGGTGCGCTCCACCATGACTGCTGAATCAAATACCGATTCCATCCATTCCCGCAAATGCGGGCGCAGTCTCTCCATCCCCTTGGAAAATATTTGAATGACTAACACTGAATTATATGTATCAATTACCAAACCGGATAAACAATCCCCATCCCCATGAACCACCCGGAATGCGTTGGTCCTGACAGGCAGGATCCGTTTACGAAACTGGTAAGCATCGGAGATTCGCCCGATAAAAAATTCCGGATTTATTGGCTCCTCAAGAAAGCTGAGAATTCTGATCCGGATCTGCGATTGAGGATTGATAAATCCTTTGGCCAAAAAACCTCCCCCCTGAGAGAAAAGGGAAACAACATCACCGGCCAAAAACTCCCCGGTAATTCGTTCAATTGCTCCGCTGAAAATCCAGGGATGAAAATTTTTAACCGATTTTTCCCGTCCCTTTTTCAGGAATACCTTTACAGCCGAATTTTCAAAAGATTTCATCTGAATGAACCTTTTAATTAACCAGTAATGTAAATTAACAGTGAAATTGTGCAAAACAAAAGCATGGCATGTATTGGGAATTCATATTATATTTATTTTTGATATGGAGAACAATTCCAGAAATTTTCCAAGTTTTATTTACCGGAAATATAATTCAATTTAGCGGAAGTCAAAAGTTATGAATTTCAATGCAACAAGATGGGTTTATCCGTTTGTCCTCACGTTAGCATTCATAAATATTCTCCGGAGCGACTCTACCTCCCAGGATCTGCAGCCCAGGATATTTACCGCCCGCAATAAGGTGATGCCGGCTCTGGTACATATTGAACCGGTGCGGACAATTTTTTCTACCGGTGAGCGGCGTCATGCACTGGTAACCGGCAGCGGATTCATCTTTTCGCAGGAAGGATTTGTACTCACCAATCATCATGTGATTGAGAATGCTGAGAAATTGAGCTGTACCTTGTTCAACAAGAAAAAACTTTCTGCAGAGATCATTGGAAGTGATCCTTCGACCGACGTGGCTGTCTTAAAATTAGATTTAAAGGAATGGGGAGAAGAGCCTGTCCCTTTTGTTGAGTTAGGAAATTCGGACAGCGTGGAAGTCGGACAATTCGTACTAGCCCTGGGAAGTCCCCTGGGCCTCTCCCGCTCAGTAAGCCTGGGGGTGATCAGTTCTATCGATCGCTATTTTGAGGATAGTGGCTCCATGATCTCTCCGTATAATTTATGGATCCAGACCGATGCGGCTATCAATCCCGGCAACAGCGGTGGTCCGTTGATCGATCTGAATGGTGAAGTGGTAGGGATCAACGCCCGCGGAGTTTTTCTGGCTGAAAATCTGGGCTTTGCCATCCCAATAAACCTGGCCCGGGAGGTGGCGGAAAAGCTGCTGCAGGGAAACAGCATGCGCCGCAGCTGGATTGGGCTGGAACTGCAGCCAATTAAACTGCTACGGGAATATCTGCAAAAACCCGATTTGCATGGTGCCCTGATTGCCGGGATTGATCCGCACTCACCCGGATTGAAGGAGGATATCAGACCCGGAGATCTGCTGCAATCAATCAATGGATTTCCCATAAATGCTAATTTCGAAGAAGATCTCCCCACTATCAGAAAAATAATTTCTGACCTTCCGCTGGATCGGGAGGTGGTTTTAGAAATCTGGCGGGAAGGGAACATAAAAAAAGTTGAATTATTTCCACAATTTGAACCGTTTGAATACCAGCCGGAATTCGAATGTGAAAATTGGGGATTGGTGGTAAAAGGTCTCACCCGCAGTATTTTTCAGAACCAGTTATTGACAGACTATAATGGAGTATATATCTCAGCAGTAAAGAACGGGGAGGCCGCCGAAAAAGCAGGAATACGGGCCGGAGATATTATACAAACAGTCAACCAGCAAAAAATAGATAATCTTCAGGAATTTAAAACTTTCTACAATACACTCCTGGAATCGAAAAATGATTTTATCTTCTTTGAACTCATCCGGCAATCCTCAAAATATTTTGCCGCAGTAGATCTCAGGAAACGGGATAATTAATCGACTTACAATCAAATCATAGTACCCTCTTATACAGCAAAACTGAATCTCTAAAAATATGAATGATAAAATTTTACAGTTTTACCAAAAAATTTCCTTATTTGACTAAATGCCTGGTCTTTTTACTTTCGCGTAGAATACTGACTTTCCATAAATTGGTCTTGCTTTTCTGCCATGAAAATCAATTCGATTTACATTTTTAAAAATAACATCAATCTCTATTATCAGAGTTATAGTAAATATTTACCGGTTATCTCCTTTGCGGGTGGGTTCCTGTGGGATAGTTTTACCTTGACCCGGGTTGATCGCATGTCAGATAATCTGATTCTGCTGGGTTATATTTTACTGTTGGGACTGGCGATCATTTTAATAAATGTCTGCGAAAATAAAATTACCAGTAAGCTTTTTGTTATTAAATATCAGAATTGGTATCCACTGCTGGCCCAGTTTTTCTTTGGCGGACTGTTCAGCAGTTACGTGGTATTCTATTTCCAAAGCGCGGCCCTCACTAAAAACTGGTTATTCTTAGTCGGACTGATCATCCTGCTGTTTGCCAATGAATTTCTGGAAAAACGCCTCAAGAATATGTACCTGCAGCTTACCCTTTATTTTCTAGTAGTTTTCTCATTCCTGATATTCTTTCTTCCGGTACTCTTGAGAGTAATGAATACTTTCATATTTTTGTTAAGCGGGTTTTTGAGCCTGGCAATTTCTGCCGGCTCTGTTTATCTGTTCTCCAAAAAAATTGTGATCCTGAATAAAATCCAATCTGTCCGGATTGGAGCAATTATCATTACGCTCTATTTACTGATTAATATTTTTTATTTTCTGAACTGGATTCCGCCGGTTCCCTTAGCCATGAAGTTTAGCGGCATCTATCATCTGGTGCAGCGGGTAGAGGATGATTACCGGCTGCAGTATGAAAAACCGCCCTGGTATAAATTCTGGAAAAAATCCGATGATCCCTTTCATTATGCTGCCGGAGATACCGTCTATTGCTTCGCTGCGGTCTTTGCCCCGGTGCACCTGAATAAAAAAATTTATCATGAATGGCAGCAATACGATTCCAGGACCGGAGACTGGAAAGCTGTTGATAAGAATGGCTACCAGGTAGTGGGGGGAAGGAAAGGGGGATATCGTGGTTTTACTTATAAAAAAAATATCACTCCCGGGAAATGGAGAGTGGATGTGCAAACCCCGGAAGGCTTGATTATCGGAAGAATAAATTTTACCGTCGAACCAGTTGACTCACTGAAAAGAGAACTGATTCATTATTGGTATTGAGATGTTTTTTCTGTACCAACTCAGCGAGATATTTGATTTAATACTTTTAAAATTTGGCGATTGGTGGTCTAGCAGATATTTCTTCTAAATAACTTTTATTGTTATTCCAGATGATGATAAAATAAAAATATTTTTTAATTGTTTAATACCGATTAACCAAAACAATTACGGAGGAAAAAATTAATGACACGGCTAACAGCGGGATGTTTGTTTATGGTTTTTTTTGTTTTTAACTGTGCTCAGTCTCCCAGATCCGGGATCGATCAGGCAAATATGGATACATCGGTGCGGCCGCAGGACGATCTGTATTTGCATATGAATGGCCAGTGGCTGGTGAAAACAGAGATTCCGGCTGATAAATCAAATTATGGTGCATTTACCGAACTCTTAGATAAGAGCGAGGCCAATCTGAAAACCATTATCGAGGAAGCAGCGTATTCGGCGGTTAAGGAAGAGGGATCTGAAAATCAGAAAGTGGGTGATTTTTATTTGAGTTATATGGACAGTGCCTTGGCCGAGCAACTGAGTGCCCAGCCCCTGCAGGCCGATCTGGAACGAATCCGATTAGCGAAAACCCGGGAAGAACTCGCAGATCTCTTCGCTTACTTTATTCAACGGGAAATTCAGATCCCCTTTTTGCTCTTCATCGATCAGGATATGAAAAATTCCTCGCAGTATATTGTCTATCTGAATCAGTCCGGATTGGGATTACCGGATCGTGATTACTATTTCCAGGAAGATCCTAAGTTTCAGGAGATCCGGGAAAAATACCGGTTGTATATAACTGACCTCCTTACCCTGGGTCAGCTGGAGAATTCTGCCCCGGCAGCAGAAAAGATCATGAAAATGGAAGAATCAATGGCACGGGCGCACTGGACCCGGGTAGAAAACCGCGACCGCGACAAAACCTATAATAAATATTCGGTCAAAAAACTGGATGAACTGACTCCAGGCTTTCCCTGGTCTGCATTTTTTCAAAAATCCGGAGTGACGGACTTGCAGGAGGTTATTGTCCGGCAACCCAGTTACTTCACCCAACTTAACCAGGTTTTTAAAAATTTTTCTCTGGATGACTGGAAATTTTATCTGACTTATAAATTACTGGATGATACTGCCCCTTATCTGAATAAACCTTTTGTTGATTTGCATTTCAATTTTCATCAAAAAGCACTCAGTGGAACCGAGCAATTAAGTCCGCGCTGGAAAAGGGCCGTCAGCACCATTGATGAAATTCTGGGTGAAGCAGTGGGAAAGTTGTATGTGCAAAAACATTTTAAACCGGAAGCCAAGGAACGCATGATCATTCTGGTGGAAAATTTACGTAAAGCTTACGCGGAAAGAATCAAACAGCTGGACTGGATGAGCCCGCAAACTAAAGAGGAGGCTTTGCAGAAGCTAACAAAATTCAGGGCTAAAATAGGATATCCTGATAAATGGAAAGACTACTCCG
>MESS01000091.1:952-2382 GCA_001771055.1 Caldithrix sp. RBG_13_44_9 | reverse complement strand
CAAGAAAGATCAACTGTTAGTAAATTACCTTAATGCCAAATTGGCCGAATATCAGCGGGAAATTTCTAAACTGGGTAAACCGATCGATCGCGAAGAGTGGTTTATGACCCCGCAGACTGTAAACGCTTACTACAGCGCCAATATGAATGAAATTGTCTTTCCGGCAGCCATTTTACAGCCGCCGTTTTTTAATCTGGAAGCCGATGAGGCGGTAAATTATGGGGCCATTGGCGCGGTAATTGGTCATGAGATGACTCACGGATTTGACGATCAGGGACGAAAATCGGATGGCGAAGGGAATCTGCGCAATTGGTGGACCACAGAGGATGAAACGAAATTCACAGAGCGATCGCAAGTCCTGATTAATCAGTTTAATAATTACTCTCCCATCGATACTTTCCACCTGAATGGAGAGCTCACCCTGGGTGAAAATATCGCAGACCTGGGAGGACTGACCATTGCTTATTATGCTTATCAGATGTCCCCCTCTGGCAAGAATGCAGCAATGATTGACGGCTGGACCGGAGAGCAGCGCTTTTTCCTGGGGTGGGCACAGATCTGGCGGCGGAAGTACCGTGATGAAGAACTTCGCCGGCGATTGTTGACCGATCCACATTCTCCCAGTCATTATCGGGTTATCGGACCACTGGTAAACATGCCGGAATTTTATCTGACTTTCAATCTGGGTGAGAATGACCAGATGTATTCCCCTCCGGAACAGCGAGTTCTGATCTGGTAAACTTTAAGCCCCTGTCTTCAGGGGCTTTTTTCATTCAGTATTCTCATACTGTTGCAGTGTCATTACGAAATCTTCCGGCCGGTATCCCTGCTGGCGAAGCAGGTTGAATATTTCCTCCAGCTGCTTTTGTTCTAGGCGAGCCTGACGAGCCAGAATCCAGCCGTATTTCCGGTCGGGTGTGCCTACCACTGCATAATCATAATTTGTTCCCAGTCCAATGATCCAGTAATCTCCCCAGAAAAGCGAAATTCCCAAAGGCCGGAAAAAACTGACCTTCAACCTGGAATTAGTAGCAAGATCCACCACTTTGGCTATTCCCGTTACTTCATCAGCTTCTCCATCGGTTTGAAGGCAACGATTCACTACTTCAATTTTACCATCGGGTAATAATTGGTAATTCGCAGTAACATTCTTAATACATTGTTTCTGGAAACGGTTGGGTAGTCTGGCAATTTCATACCACAATCCAGTGTAACGGTTCAGATCTACCGATTCTACAGTTGTTGGAACTTCTTTATCTTCCTTCCCATCGGCCATAGTTGCCGAGAAAACAAAACCAACCAAGAAAATAACCAGGAAACCCAAATAACTAATCCCCATAATTTTATTTCCCCTGAATTGACCTGAGAATAAACAAAAGAATTAAAAAAAGCTATAGAATTAAATCACTCTCAAAAATTAAATTCTTCCA
>MESS01000091.1:768-915 GCA_001771055.1 Caldithrix sp. RBG_13_44_9 | reverse complement strand
GTTTTTATCTTACAAATGCAATGCCGCCTGCCGGCACTGTATGTATGGCTGTTCACCCCACTGGAATAACGATTGGATTTCCGAATCTGAGCTTAAAATCATTCTGGAACAGCTGGCCAAGACCATCGAGCCGGCCCCATACGGACC
>MESS01000091.1:509-734 GCA_001771055.1 Caldithrix sp. RBG_13_44_9 | reverse complement strand
ACCGGCGGTGAACCTTTTTTAAATTTCCCTTTGCTCTGCCGGGCAATAGAGATTGCACAGCAATTGAAAATTCCTTCTACCTTTGTGGAAACCAACTGTTTCTGGGCGATGGATGAAAGGCGAACTCGGGACAAGCTTCAGACTTTAAAGTCACTGGGTCTTAATGGAATCATGATTTCCGTTAATCCCTTTTATCTGGAATATGTTCCTTTCGAGCGGACCCGG
>MESS01000091.1:0-500 GCA_001771055.1 Caldithrix sp. RBG_13_44_9 | reverse complement strand
GAGATCGGTTCTGAGATCTTCGGCTCCAACACCATGATATATCAACTGGAATTTTTCTACCGCTTCCTGGCACTGGGAATCCAGGACCGCTTATCCCTTGATGAATATCTACAATTGGAGGGAAATCCCGATTACCTGCAGCAAATGGAATTTTTCATGATGGGACGAGCTGTTTATCAGTCCGGAGCCGTCTTCAGCAGGTTTTTTCAAAATTTTCCGGCCAGCTATTTCTTTTATCAACCGTGCGAGCCTCCTTTTCTGAGAAGCTGGCATAATCATGTGGACAGCTTCGGAAATTACTTACCAGGTTTCTGCGGGGGGATTTCCCTGGGAAAAGCCAGGGATCTCAGCAGGATGATCAATGACGGAATTGAGCTTGATCACTGTCCTGTTCTCCGGTTCATTATTGAAAATGACTTTGCCGGATTTTATCAATTTGCCTCTCACCATGGTTTTAAATTCCAACCGGAAGGTTATTATTCAAAATGTCATCTTTGTCT
>MESS01000090.1:6549-6654 GCA_001771055.1 Caldithrix sp. RBG_13_44_9 | reverse complement strand
AACTGCTTTTATCTCAAGAATGATTTTCTCGAAGCAGATAAAATCTGGTTTGTATTTTTGCTTTAGAAGAATATCACGATATTTTAATTCTAACTCTTGTTGAGA
>MESS01000090.1:2143-6507 GCA_001771055.1 Caldithrix sp. RBG_13_44_9 | reverse complement strand
GAGGTAATTGGACGGGCTTTCCTGTATCGGATAATCCGGACTGTACGATTCCCAGAAACGGTGGTTTTGTTTTAATTGGGTGATCACACACAGCATTAATTTGTCCGTCAGCTGTTGGGCTAATTTATGATACCCATAATTTTGTAAGCCATCGAAAACCATATAATCCCACAGCAGCCAGATAGGTCCGTTCCAGCGACAGCAGCCATCCACAAAAGGAGTATATTGAGGATCATCCGCTGCCAGGGTTGGCACTCCGTATAACCGCCAGAAGGATTTCTCATCCGTTAAATGTTTGATCAAGGCTTCTGCCTGTTCTTTGGTAGCCAGATGCGCCCACAGGGGAAGAAATCCGATAATTTCTTTACGCTTCAGACTTTCTCCTTCAAACATAAAGGAATTATCTGCCATGTTCACATGATAATAAAATTGGTCCTGTTCATCCCACATGTATTGGTTCACCAGTGAAGCAATTTTATCGAATTTTTGCGTCCAGTTGACAATATCTTCCTGATACCCCAATTCTTTGGCCATCAATCGCAGATAATAGATTTCATTGGCTACCTGACAGGTTAAATCCAAAGCATCCAGTTCATCGGAAATATCCCGGCCTTCATCCTCGCCTTCAGAAAACAATTGAAACACCGCGTTCCAGCCATCACGGACGTTTTCGATAATTCCGTATGGTCCCCACTCATACATCCCATCTTTATCCTTGTCCCGTTCTTTTTCCAGATACTCAATGAATTTTTTCCCTGCCAGGTAACCATCCTGCAGAAAAATTTTATTTTTACTTACCTGGTAGATTTCCCAGTTGGTCCAGGAAAAAAACGGGGCAGAGGTAGTGGCCACCCCTTCATGAGGATAGACTTGCGGACCGCGGGGACCATGACGATAACCGATCAGACCATCTTCATATTGCTGTTCGATGTAAATGCGCTGAGATTCTTCAGCCGATTGAGCATCCAGATAGACATATGGCAGCATGGACAACGATTCCTGCATTACCTGATGTCCGTGTCCCCAACCCCAAATGGGATTTCTGGAAAAAACATAATAATTGTACTGAGTCTGCCCTGACGGTGGCAGCATACATTGGCGCACCAGATTAAAAGCGCCCAGATAAACCATTTTTTGTTCCGGACTTTTAAATTTAATCCGTGGTACGGAGGTAAATAATTGAACATTCTCATCCAGGTGCTGCTGAAGGTTGGCTTTAAAAGCCTGGTGTAATTCTGCCAGCAATTCGGCCTGGTTCTCCTGGGCATCCTGCACGCATCGTAAGAATCGTACGAAAGTACTTTCACCCGGCCGCAGTTGGAAATTTTTCTGTAACGCCACAAATTCAGCAGGTCCACTCTGCTGTTCATTCAGTTTCAATACTTCTGCATGCACTTTGCTTAAGCGTTTCACGGTGAAATAAAAATCTTTCAGGTCACAACCCTCATCCGTTCCATAACTGTCTGGTATCAAACTGGAGGACAAAATATTGCGGAAATGAGTCGGATAACCGCGGTTGGCATAGAGATTACTGTGCAGACGAATGGTTGATTCGAAGTGGGTAAAAATATACCCGCGATGAGTAGAATCGTAGTGAACCACTTGCAGTGAATCTTCGGGAAGATGAACCAGGGGATAGAGATTAAATTCCAATTCCCGTGAACCGGTATTTTTTATTGACAGATCAACCAAAGCGGCTCCGGAACTGTAAACAAAAAAGACTTCCTGGACCCTTAGACCTTTGAATGGCTCATATTGCAAAATTACCATATCCGGAAAGGAAGCAACAACCAGTGGTTTCTCAACAAATTCCTCGATTTCATCGATAACAATATTGTTCACTTTCCAGATCACCATCCAATCACCGGCGTACTGGCTCTGGTAGGTAATTGGCCGATCCGGAGTAAAATAATTCAGGAAATAAGCCTTGTCCGCGAAGAAGCGGGAACGCTCCATCGTTGCGGCATAAGTGGTAAATATGGGATCATCAGCTTTCGCATTGAGAAGTAAATAATCATCGCTCACTTTCAGCTGGGCGTCCACTAACGAGGAGTTGCCTATTATTAAAAACACAATGACCAGAAAGATTTTCCACCACATGATTGTCCCCTTTTAATAATTAAATATACTTCATTTATTACCTATTTCTCTTTACCGGTGCTGATGATTAACGAATTTTCCAGGTCTTTTATTCGAGCAAAAAAAGCATAACCGCCAAAATTGTTTTCAATTTTGATCAGAAGTTTATTCCAACCTTTTTTAAGTTTTAAGGGAATAATATCCTGATCGGGCTCGGATATTCTTACCAGTAATTTACGGTGAATGGTTTCATCGTTAAGGAAAACCTTTACCCCATCATCCGATCCTAACAAAAGGGGCAGGATCTGGTCAGTGGGTGAATACACATAGGTCAGGGCATAGACAACCACCAACTCATAGGGATTAACCTTATCCCATAACTGAAAACGGCCGGTTTTCGGCGTCTGGAATAACTGCCATTTTACCAGCTGGCTGTCCGCCCCTGAATATGATTTATTCAGATCAATTTCTTTTTCGGGCGGATAAACTGCATCTAGTCCCAAACGCTCCTCTTCAGATTTTCGTTCATTGGGAAATGGGCCAATGAGGTACCATTCCGGAATATATTTACGCACTGGTTCCAGGAGAATGGCATCAATACCGGCATGATAGGCGGTTGATTTAGCTTCTTTTCCGGTATTGATAAATTTCAGAGTGAGCGATTTATTTTCAACTTTCAGATCGGATAAAATGATTTTGTCTGCTGGGGAGACCTCTTTTGAATAGCCGGCTATTTCGCCGATCTTTTGATTTTCATAATATATTTCCCAATTACTGTAATCAGGTCCTTTGGTATAATACATCTGAATGTTAAATCGTTCTTCTTCCGCTTGCGGAATCGTCAGGATAAATTCAGATCCTTTGCCAGGTGCTATTACTTTTAATTGCTTCAATCCGCTCCAGTCTGGACCAAAATCGGACATATCTTCGATTTCATAGTTAATATTCTTACCGGCCGGTTGCAATTCCTCGCCTTCCAGCACACCCTCGGGGACAGTCACCCGCAATGGAATGCGTAGACTGGCTTTGAGGAGTGGCGGAAATGGTTTGTGAGGTTCCTTCTGATACCAGTAGGCGGTACTACTGTAATCAGCCATTTCGGTATTGTTATGTCCATGTTCGATAGTAAACTTTAGTGATTTTTTAAAGGGAATGGCATCACCCACCTGAAAGCGGTAAGCAGCGATGCGGGACAGCGAATCATTTTTAATAATCAGGCCATGATAGGGAGAATAAAATTCTCCCCGATTGAAATACCATCCGCTGGTGAAGTAATCCTCGGTGCCTGTACCATACATGGAAGGAAATGTTTCTCCATCCACATAAACCATTTCATCGCCTTCCAGATAAGTTATATCCCCCTGGTAACTTTGCATGCTCATATTCACTCCCACAAAATGGCCGGTACCTTCAGCCTCCAGAATAAAATAATTCTGTCCGGGAGTTGTCCGCAGATCTCTTTTCCAGAAAGAATGAAAATAGGCCACATCAGATTCCAAAGGTTGATCCAGTTTCTGATAATCGATGTGATAGTAAAAAGCGTAGACTTCCTGGCCGGTCTGATTCTCCACCTCAATTCTGGCCGATTTCTGGAAAGGCATTGGAAAGTAACTGAAATAACCACCGCTGGTCATGCCCACGAATTCAGAAAAATAATGTTTATATTCAAAACCGGTTCCAAAAAAATCTCCTACTGGAACTTCCACCGAAGGAGTGGTTTCTCCATCCCAGAACATCCGCAGAACTATCCGGCGCAAGAAATATGGATCCCGTGAATCGATGGTGACCCAGATCCGGGTAATTACCCCCGGACCTTCCATTTCTGCCAGAATGGCTTTCTGCCCGGCCAGAAGATTAATGCGATCGTTATTTCCACCAGTAGTATCGTAACTGGAAATTTGTTTGAAAGTACTGTTCTTCAGATATGGCAGACGGCCAGGGGACATGATATTATCCAGAGCAGATTGGGCGAAGAAAATAGAAAATGCAAATGCCAGAATTATCGGTAAGGTAATTTTAAAGCACATTGTCATACCTCATATGTTTTTATTTATATTATGTTTATCTCTAAACCAATTTAATGGATTGAACTGAATGTATTTTCTAATTTTATTCAACGAAATATCATCTTTAACAATATGTTCATAAAAACTTCTTTGCCACATAGATTTTCCGGAATGGTCATTTAAAATATTAATTTTTTTAGTGACTGCTGATTTAAACGATCCGACTACGGTATACAATTTTGGTTTTTTTATTATTTGATTACCATTCAAATGGGGTAG
>MESS01000090.1:625-2101 GCA_001771055.1 Caldithrix sp. RBG_13_44_9 | reverse complement strand
ATCACATAACCAGAGAATACCATGAATATGATTGGGCATGATTATATATAAATCAATCTTAACGTTGGGGAAATGTTTGGGGATTTCTTCCCAACATTTTCTGGCAATTTTTCCATAATCATTTAAATACATAAATCCACCATTAACCTTACCAAATACCCAGGTATGATCTTTTGTGCAAATTGTTACGAAATAAGCACCTGCTTTAGAATAGTCATAATTCTTTAACCTTATAGATTTTCGATAAAAACCCAACTCTCTCCACTCCTTTTATATAAAATAAAAAATCGCTATTCCCTGTCCTTCACACAACGGAAACCAACCGTGGCATTGCGTTCGAAACCGGGGCTAACCCGCAGCAGCATCTGAGTCTTATTTAAAGGTTGTGGTCCTCCCTTTACATACCACCAGCTGGATGTTGGATAGTAATAGCTGCCGCCACGGATGATGATAAAATAATAAGCTCCGTTATCGTAGATATCGTTGGTCAATTGCCAGACATTGCCTACCAGATCCATTACCCCGAACGGACTGCCGCCGGTGGTGAAAGAATCAACCACAGTGGGATGATCCAGTCCGACATTGCAGCGGGTAGAATCAAATTCATTTCCCCAGGGCCAGTGAATAGTATCACCACCCTGCGCCGCATACTGCCATTCCAGTTCCGATGGCAATCGCTTTCCGGCCCAGCGGGCATAAGCAGTGGCATCTTCCCAACTTACCTGAACTACCGGATAATTTTCCTGACCCAGTGGATAATTTCCACTTTTCCAGTGCTTCAGGAAGTTCACCGTATCATCAGGAGAATAGCGGGTTGCTTCCAAAAATTCCTTGAATTGCCGATTGGTCACCGGGTATTTATCCATAAAGAAAGACCGGATGGCTAATGATTTTCCTTTGGGAAATGTCAGATACGGTATAATACCCTGATCATCTTCATTTTTGAAAAGGTATTTGTTGGTTCCTTCAATCTTAATCATATCGACAGGCGTTTCCGCGGCGGCGGGTGTCCGCGTAACCTTGCTGATCAGACGGGGCATCTGCATGGGCAAAATCACCACTCTTTCGTCCTGCAATTCTCTTCCCTGGAATAACTGAATCACCAATTTCCCCTCATAGCGTCCAAATTCTTCCGGCAAATTGATCGTCTGTTTTTTAACAGGATACACTTTGGGGGTGGACTGATAGGATGGTATTCCAGTCCAGACTTTAATCTGTTCCCCAGTTGCGGCGGATATAGTAAGATCATCCTGTTCCAGCGAAACTTCCAGCAGTCTGGGCAATCGGGCAATACCGTCCACATTGCCTTCTTTCCTGCTATTTAACCAGTTCTGACTAAAAACTTCGGTACTCACCGGGATATATAGTTCTCCATCAACAGTATCGGGTTGGATCTCCTCATGATGATACAAACTCACCCAGTGTGAAACCGAATCCACTTTTCCCTGAAATAATGGTCCAGCGAATCCTTCCGGG
>MESS01000090.1:269-536 GCA_001771055.1 Caldithrix sp. RBG_13_44_9 | reverse complement strand
CCAGTCCGGACTGTAAAATGCAGAGGAATTTTCCCGCAGGATACGGGCTAATTTACCCAAATAAAGATATTCCGCTTCCATCCAGTCAGGCCGGCCCGGGCGATAAACATTCATTTCCACGCCGTAGCCGTTGAAAAATGCCACGGCGGTCTCACGGTGCAATTCCCCATCAGCCAGCTGACCTACCCGGAAAATGGTATTATCCGGTTTGATAAATTTATTCAGGTTCAGCGGTGGCGGCATATAAATGGCATCGTGCACGCGGCC
>MESS01000090.1:0-237 GCA_001771055.1 Caldithrix sp. RBG_13_44_9 | reverse complement strand
CCATTCCCTCACTGTACATTACTACTCCAGGCTTAACCCGGTCAGCAGCCGCCTGTAAATCCTGAGTAGACCAGCCGTAGGTATCGAGAATCACGCCATCAGCATCGGTAGCCTGGATCAGCTGCGCCATTCCCTGATAGGGATCTATCTGGCGGGTGCTCTGATCCCATGGATTATATGAGATAAAAAATTTTGTTCCCTGCTTGCGGGAATAATCCGCCAGTTCCCGCAGTTTTG
>MESS01000089.1:26540-29414 GCA_001771055.1 Caldithrix sp. RBG_13_44_9 | reverse complement strand
CATAGAAGTTTGGGGTAAAATATCAGTTCTTAATCTAAAAAGTTTTTGTAATTAAATACGGCCGGTCTACACTCCACTAATCCACCCAGGATGAATTCTTAAAAAGACAGTTCACTGCTGGAATGTCAATTGTAATTAGTAGACTTTTTGTCCACCCGAACTTTTGGTTAATTTCATATCTCTGAGGGCAGGTTCTTTGACGTGGATCTCAAAGGTGAAGAAACTGTAACCCTGCGGATTGGGTCCCCAGGAGAAGGACATCTCCCAGCAGTGAAGATCCCGATAGATATTAAAGCTTTGGTAGTTAACATCTAATTCCAACAGATTGAAAGCAGCGGAGTATTGAATCCGCCAGTTGCGGGTAATTTCCAACCTGGCACCCAGATTCATATCAAAGCTTTTACGGGTATTGTTGACATCATTCTTATCAAAGCTGTAAGTGAAATTGGCGGTTAGATCCCAGGGAAGCGTGAAATTCCGTAATCCCTCGGCAATTGGATCTACCGTAATATCCGGGACCTGCAGGGAATCGGCTGCCAGGATGCTGTCTGCAGCAGCGCTTTCTTTGTCTTTGGCTGCTGGCGGGGCAATATGCACCCTGGCATTCATTTGAAAATTGACCAGGCGGGGCATCTCAAATCCGTTTTCCCACATGTATTCATTTCGTCTGCCGGTACCGCGGCTGGTCGGTTTGTAAAAAGAATGGGTCGCGGTAAAACTGAAATCCAGATCACGGGTAGCGCTGGCCCGCAGGTTGGATTGCAAATCATTCCATTTCAGACTGTCGGCAATAAAATTATGGGCGGTAGAAAAATTGAGGTAGAAAAGATCGATCTTCTTTTCTTCACCATTTTTGATCATTTTTCCCTGAAAAAGATTGTTCAGTGAAATCGTCATCCGGCGCGATTCAGAGGAAGAGGTACCGCTAAATGGATTACCGGCAAATTGGTCCCTTTTCACAGTCCGTCCCAAAGTATCCTGGAAAGTCTGTACATATCCGAAGTCGGGACTGGTGAAGTCCGGACTGAAGGTAAAATTAATAGTGGGATCCATTTTGTGGCGGATCACTTTGACCGGAAGAAAGGGAGTCTCGAACAGACCATAGATGGTGGTGGATGTACCGATACCCATATTGAAAGTATGACGGGCCTTAAATTGATTGATGGTATCGGACACGGTATTGTTAAGAGAGTCTACGAAAGAATACAGCTGGTAACGGGGTACCCATAATTCTTCAAATTGAACATTCTGATTATACTTGAAATACTTAAAAATCTTGCTGTTGAAGTATAAGCCGGCGGTATGTTGCCAGCCCAGGCTCTGATCTCTTTGATAATTACCAGTAGTAGTTTGTAATTTTTTACTCCCCTTGGAAAGGAAGTTACTGTTGTAGTTATAAGTTAAATCATGATACCAGTTCTTTTTCACGGCGGTCTGCGGATTAAAGGTGAACAGATTGGATTGGGTATGGCTGAAAGCCAGTCGGGGAAGGGTGAAATTGATATCGCCGTTCTGCAGATTTTCAGTGCGGGATGCGCTGGCCGTAAAATTGTTTTTTGCTGTCGGCCATCTTTTGGAATAACTGACATCAGTAGTTAACACCTGATTTAATCGGTCCTGCTGATTGTGGGAATAGTCCTGTAAAAAAGTCTGATCACTGACGAATGATCCACGGGCACTGATACTGCTGGTTTCGGACAGCGTCTGGTTGTGAGAAAAATCCAGGCTCCAGCGCTGAATTTGCTGGCCGGTGGTTACATCTTTGGGAGCATACCTGCCGCGGAAATTACCCTGGAAGGAATACCGTTTGGTATAACGGAGTTCACCCTCAAAGGTCATACCCGTTTTCTCAAAGAAGTTACCCAGCAGGGTCGCGTCCCAATAATCCGAGGCTGCCCAGTAATACCCAAAATCCCTTAGTGAATTTCCACCATAATTGCTGGCATTGAATTTGGGGATGATCAGACCGGATCGCCTTCCCCGTTCCATCGGAAAAACACCGAAGGGGACTGCCAGAATGGGGACATCTTCAACATACAAGATGATCGGTTTGGCCATTGCCCTTTTACCGGTGATGATCCGCATCTGATAACTTTTATAAAAAAAATGGGGATGGTCAATACTGTCACAGCTGGTAAAATAGCCGTCTTTGACCAGCAGAGTGTTTTTCCCGATCTTTTTGATGGCCTCCCCCTGGTAATAACCCGGCGGCATGGAAGTTTTTCCGCTGAATACCTTTCCCCGCTGATCTTTAAAATTATATTCCAGTTGGGTACCATAGATCGGTTCACTGCCGGTTTCCCGGAAAACCGGAAGATCTTTAAAGACGGGATTTCCTAAAGAATCTGTCGAATCCACCACTCCGGTAGCCAGCATATAATTCTTCTCCCAGTCTATATAAACAGATCCGGCTTCTAACTGCATTTTGAGATATTCAATGCGGGCATTTCCCTGCAGATAGGTCTTTTTCCCATCTACCGAGAAGGTGATATTCTCAGCAGTATATTTTACCGGACCCTCCAGATCAGATTTTTCCTTTTTCTCGGAACTCTGGATGCTGTCTGGAGAACCGGCGGTAGTGGTTGTATCGGCAGTCTGAGCTGATGAGAAATCATAAATAATGGAAAGCTGAAGCAGAAATATAATCAGGATTATAGTAAGTGCCGAATTCACGTTTTATTTCCGTTTAACGGTCATTAACCAGCTGCTTATAAATACGCCGCCGGCTATTGAAAGTTAACATCAGAAATTTTGTTATTGCAAGAAAGCAATAATATTCTGCAGTGTTTTGTAGAGCCGATTACTGGCTTTGGGTCATGTTTTTTGGCCGCGAACTGTCGGCCATTTCGTACTTTTCTGGAGGAAATTTCTCAA
>MESS01000089.1:23720-26519 GCA_001771055.1 Caldithrix sp. RBG_13_44_9 | reverse complement strand
AAGTCGATTTGATTCACTTCCCGGTTTACTGATTTTACCAGGATTTGAATTTCATCACCCAGCTGATACCTGCGGCCGAATTCCCTGCCGGTGAGGGAATAGGTTTTCTCATTATAGAGATAATAGTCATCGGCCATATCTTCCATCCGGATGAATCCTTCAATGAGAAACGGAGTGATTTCTATAAACAGACCGTAGGCGGTCACCCCGGAGATCAAACCATCGAAGCGCTGACCGATATATTCGGAGATCCACTCTACCTGTTTAATCTTGATGCTTTGTCTCTCAGCTTCCAGGGCAACCCTTTCCCGGTCGGAGCTGATTTCGCTCACCTTTTTCAGGTAGGGCTGCAGGGTTCTGATCCGGCGGGGATCGATTGAAACGGCATACTCTTTCAGCAGTCTGTGCACTGCCAGGTCAGGATAACGGCGGATAGGGGAGGTGAAGTGAGTATAGTCCGGGAAAGCCAAACCGAAATGACCGATATTCTGGGGTGAATAATTTGCTTTCATCATGGTGCGCAAGGCTACTTCCTTGATGAGAACGTCATCTTTAGTCCCCAGTACCCGGTTCATGATTTCCTGAAATTGCTTCGGTGCGATACTTTTTGGGATTTTCACTTTGAATCCCAGGGCATTGAGAAAATTCTCGAAATTGCTGATCTTGTCACCGTCCGGTTTTTCATGAACCCGGTAAATGAAAGGAAGCTTTTTCCCTTTACCAGAGATTTTTGAGATGTGTTTAGCAACCGTTTTATTGGCCATTAGCATGAATTCTTCGATCAGTTCATGGCTTTGCAGACGCTGAATCGGAATAATCTCTACGGGTTTACCTTGCTCATTAAGTATGAACCGGACTTCGGGAGTTTCAAAATCGATACTGCCCAGTTGACTTCTGATCCGGCGCAGTTTCTGGCTGAAATCCCGCATTTCCCGTAAAATAGCGGCATATGGGTCAGAAGAATTCTGGTGGTTGATGATCTTCTGCACTTCTTCATAGGAAAAACGACGCTTGCTTAAAATGATGGATGGAGCAATCTGGTAATCCACCACTTCTCCCCGCTGATCGATTTCCATGATACAGCTGTAGGTCAAGCGGGGCTGGTGGGGTTTGAGACTGCAGAGTTCGTTTGAGAGATGCTCGGGGAGCATGGGGATCACCCGGTCTACCAGATAGATGCTGGTCCCCCGCAGCAGAGCTTCCTGATCAACCACCGAGCCCTCCGGTACAAAATGGCTGACATCGGCAATATGCACACCCAGCCGGTAATGACCAGTTTCCAGTTTTTTCAGGGAAACGGCATCATCAAAATCCTTGGCATCCACCGGATCGATGGTAAAGACCAGCTCTTCACGAAGATCCAAACGCTGGGCGATCAGCTCCGGGGTGATCTGAAATTGAATTTGATTGGCAGTCTTTTCCACTTTCGAGGGAAATGTAGTGGGAAGATTGAGTCCTTTCATGACGCTAATGATATCCACCCCGGGTTCATCCGGGAATCCGAGAATTTCTACGATCTGGCCTTCCGGATTCAGGGAGGCGGTGTCCCACTTCAGAAATTTTACCACCACCTTTTGTCCCTGCTGAGCATTCAGGCTGTTCTGGGGTTGAATATAAAAATCACGGTAAACCCTTGAATTATCCGCTACCATAAACCCGTAGTATTCACTGCGGTGATAGGTACCCACAAAAGTTTCGCGAGCCCGTTTCTGGACGGAGGTAATTTGTCCCTCTTTGCTTTTCCCGCGGGAGACAGCGAATATTTGAACCTCCACACTGTCTCCATCCAGGGCGGTATGCAGATGCTGGGCGGGAATGAAAATTTCTTCAGCGGTCCTTTCGTCCAGCACGAATCCAAATCCCTTTTTAGTCAATTGAATGGTACCGCTGATGCGCTGCAGGGAAGAGGGAAGAGCGATACATCGATTTTTGAGTTTGACGATTTTCCCCTGCTGCAGCAGGACAGTAATGGCCTGCTGGAATTCATGATGGGTGTTCTTGGAAATATGCAGGGCATGGGATATTTCATTGATTTTGTAACTCTTGGCAGTTCTGCTGTGCAGGTATTGGAGGATAGTTGTTTCCATTCCAGCTGCCGGTTTCTTTTTCTTATTCATAATTGTGCTTTCATGATACGATTGATATTTTGATAATCTTTAATAAAACTTATGTTTTTATATTTCTGTCTGATTAAAAGTTTTTCTATTTCATTTTGCTGATCAAAACCGATTTCCATGAAGATCCAGCCTCCTTGCTTCAGGATTTCTGGAAGGCGGAGTAAAAGTTTCCGGTAAAAATCCAATCCATCCTGTCCGCCCAGTAAAGCCTGCACCGGTTCATAGTTTCTGACTTGCGGATGGAGATTTTCATAATGGGACTGAGAGATGTAAGGCGGATTGGATACGATGATATCGGCTGTTCCTAATGATTCTAATGAATCGGATTCAACATCCAGGAGGGAGAAGGAAACATTAGGCGTTCCAATTTTCCTGGCATTTTCCTTCGCAACCTGAATAGCTTTTTCACTATTGTCCACCGCTATGATTTCAGCCCGCGGATACCAATGAGCCAGAGAAATGGCAATCGAACCGCTGCCGGTCCCGATATCTACAATTTTCAGGGAGTCGGGATCCCTCTGTTTTATTTCTGCTAAAACCGTTTCCACCAGCAGTTCGGTTTCAGGTCTGGGGATCAATACCTCCGGACTCACTGAAAAAGTCAACCCCATGAAGTCCTGTTCTCCCAGAATGTACTGTACTGGTTCAAATTTAACACGGCGTTGAATATAACTGCGGTATC
>MESS01000089.1:23283-23615 GCA_001771055.1 Caldithrix sp. RBG_13_44_9 | reverse complement strand
GCGATCAACAGCTGGTCAATCAGGAAATCCAGCTTGCCTTCCATAATTTCTGCCAACCGGTACAACGTCAGATGGATCCGGTGATCAGTCACCCGGCTTTGGGGGAAATTATAGGTGCGGATCTTTTCGCTGCGGTCACCGGTCCGGATCATGGAGCGGCGCTGATTGGTAATATGCTCCTGCTGTTTTCGCATCTCCAGATCGAATAATCTGGCTTTCAATACTTTCATGGCCTTGGCTTTGTTTTTATGCTGGGATTTTTCATCCTGGCAGGTGGCCATGATGCCGGTGGGGAGATGTACGATTCGTACAGCCGAGTCCGTGGTATTGAC
>MESS01000089.1:21417-23258 GCA_001771055.1 Caldithrix sp. RBG_13_44_9 | reverse complement strand
CGGTATACATCGATTCGTAAATCATTAGGACCTATTTCCACTTCAATATCTTCCGCTTCCGGAAGGACCACCACCGAAGCTGCCGAAGTATGGATCCGTCCCTGGGTTTCAGTTTCAGGTACCCGCTGCACCCGGTGAACACCGCTCTCATATTTCAATCGTCCGTAAATATTGTTGCCGGAGACCGAGAAGATGATTTCCTTGAAGCCGCCACGTTCCGAATAACTGGCGTCCATAATCTCGATTTTCCATTCCTGCGTTTCGCAATATTTCTGATACATCCGGAAAAGGTCACCGGCAAAAATTCCTGCTTCGTCTCCTCCGGTACCTGCCCGGATTTCCATTACTACATTTTTCTCATCATTGAGATCCGGCGGAATTAACAGGCGGTGAATTTCCTTCTCCAGGCTTTCCACCTGCTGTTCCAAATTAAGTAATTCTTCTCTGGCCAGTTCTCTTAATTCCTCATCAGTCTCATTCTCTAAAATATGCCGGGTATCTTCCAACTGACCCACCGCCCGCTGATACAGTTGATTCTTTTTTACCAGGGGCTCCAGGTCGGCATATTCCTTGGCGAGTCGGGAATATAGTTCACGATCGGTTACCACTTCGGGTTTTCCCATCTCCTCACTGAGATCATGAAAACGTTGTTCTAAATGTCTGATTTTTTCCTGCATAATTCTAAGTCACCTGCAATTGATTAAGCGGTCTCAGCCAGCGGTTCGGCTGCTGCTTCATGCTTTAATAGATAAGAATATTCCTCCCCCCGGGCAGCTTTAAGCGCGATAATTGCCACCTCCAGCATGCTGTCATCCGGTTCCTGGGTAGTAATTCTCTGCAAGGCCAAACCAGGTGCGATCAATATTTTTACCAGTGGATGGCCGGCGTTTCTGGCAGAGGCCTTGATGGCTTCGTAGGATAAGCCGCCGACCAGGGTCACCAGCGGCAGGTGAGTGATCAGCCGGATGAATAAAGTGATGTTGCCGTACCAAATAATTATCATCGAGTCCAGAATGCTGAAGAAGATCAAACTGACCAGCATTACCATTACCAGGAAACTGGTTCCGCAGCGGGGATGCAGGGTAGTGTAAGTCCGGGTACTTTCCACCGAAAGATTTTCACCTGATTCAAACGCATAAATAGTCTTGTGTTCCGCACCATGATAACGGAAAAGCCGCTTCACATCCTTCAGGAATGAGATCAGGTAGATATAGCTCAGGAACAGGATAATACGGATGATTCCGGCTACCAGGTTGAAGGCAAAAGCATTTTTCTCGATGTTGAACAACTGAGTGGTTATAAAAAGCGGAAAGGCAAAAAACAGCGCCAATCCGATAGTGAGTGCCAGGGTAACGGTAATGATCGCACTGAAGGTAGACATACCACCCGGTTTTTCCTTTTTGTCCTTTTTGGCATCCTTTTTCATATCGGCCTCTTCGGCATCTTTCATGGCTGCATCGGCAGAGTAATTCAGATGCTTTATGCCCAAAATCATTACTTCAATCAGGGTAATAGCGCCGCGTATGATCGGTATATTCAGCCATTTATAGCGCTGGATAAAGGATGTATACTCCTGGATCTTTATCTCCACCGAGCCATTGGCCCGCCTTACCGCGGTGGCAATCCTTTCCGGTGAACGCATCATCACCCCTTCAATTACAGCCTGCCCGCCGATCGGCATTATTTTTTCTTCACTATTATTAAATATCATCATTTTTTCCATCAACATTTTTGTTTGACAAATAAAAAACGGAATGCTGCTGAGGGCATTCCGTTTCAGGTATATGTAAAGAGCTAGACGCTAACGACGTTCGCCGTATTTGCGCAGGAATTTTTCCACC
>MESS01000089.1:20057-21184 GCA_001771055.1 Caldithrix sp. RBG_13_44_9 | reverse complement strand
AGTAACAGCTCTTCCTTGCGGGTTCCGGAGCGGTTAATATCGATGGCCGGGAAGATACGGCGGTCTGCCAGACGGCGGTCGAGTACGATTTCCATATTACCGGTGCCCTTGAATTCCTCGAAGATCACTTCATCCATCCGGGAACCGGTTTCTACCAGGGCAGTGGCCAGAATGGTCAGACTTCCCCCCTCCTCGATTTTGCGGGCGGCTCCAAAGAAACGTTTTGGTCTCTGCAATGCGTTAGAATCTACCCCGCCGGAGAGAATTTTACCGCTGTGCGGCACGACGGTATTGTGAGCCCGTGCCAGACGGGTGATGCTGTCCAGCAGAATGACCACATCTTTCTTGTATTCCACCAGCCTTTTGGCCTTTTCCATTACCATATCGGAGACCGCTACATGGCGCTCAGCCGGTTCATCAAAAGTCGAAGAAACCACCTCGGCCTTAACATTGCGTTCCATGTCGGTCACTTCTTCCGGCCTTTCATCAATCAGCAGGACAATCATCACCACATCGGGATGATTGGTGGTAATGGCATTGGCAATCTTCTGGAGAATGACGGTTTTTCCGGCTCGCGGGGGAGATACAATTAAACCTCTTTGCCCTTTACCTATCGGGGTCAGCAGGTTCATGATCCGCATGGTGAATTCTTTAGGATTGGATTCCAGTTCAATCCGTTCCAGCGGATACACCGGAGTTAAATTGTCAAACAGGGCAATATTTCGCTTCTTTTCAGGGGCTTCGAAATTAACCGCTTCTACCCGCAGCAATGCAAAAAACCGTTCGTTATCCTTTGGGGGTCTGATCTGACCCTGCACGGTATCGCCGGTTCTCAAATCGAACCGTTTGATCTGGGAAGGCGAAACATAAATGTCATCCGGCCCCGGCAGATAGTTAAATTTGGGTGAACGCAGGAAACCGTAACCGTCTGGTAAAACTTCCAGCACGCCTTCGGAAAAAATGAGGCCTTCCTGGGTGGTTTGTTCTTCCAGGATTTTAAAGATCAGTTCCTGTTTTTTCAGGCCTGACGTGCCCTGGATTCCCAATTCCTGGGCTACCTGGGCTAATTCAGCGATTTTTAAATTCTTTAATGAATCAAGATCCAGCATTGAACATTACCTCTTGAA
>MESS01000089.1:16613-20033 GCA_001771055.1 Caldithrix sp. RBG_13_44_9 | reverse complement strand
AGATTTCAACTTTTAGCGCCATCGATGATTATATGGGGAGTAGTTGAAGAATATATGTAGATGTTTTACAGCACACAAAATATAAATCCCTCTCTTAAAAAAATCAAGATATTTGTATTTTTTTTAAAAATTCTCCTGCCAGATAGTGTGATCCGATGATCAGAAGCAGATCAGCTACCGGAGTTGCCTCCCGGAAAGAGGAATAAGCTGTTTCGATATTTTCAAATATTTCAGTTGGAGTTAACCGCTTTTTTAATTCCTGCGACAATATTTCCGGATCCAGACTGCGGCTGGAAAAACCGGAAACTACTCCAAACCTACTCACATAATGGCTTAAAATATCGGCAATTTTACGGTAATCTTTATCTTTCGATATTCCAACAATGGCCTGGATATTTTTTTCCGGCACCCTTTCACTGATAAAAGAGAGTACTTTTTCAAATCCATCAGGATTATGGGCAACGTCTAAAATGGTCAGGGGATCCTCAGCCAGCCGTTGAAACCGTCCGGGCCAGGAAGTTTTAAAAAGTCCCTCCCGGATATGATGCTCATCGCAGGGGAAAGATTTCAAGTTCATGACCGCAGCCACCGCTAAAGCGGCATTCCGGGCCTGGTGAGTCCCTGCCAATGAGATTCGTAAATTTTGCAGCGACCCTTGCGGCATGAGCAGATCGAAAGTGCTGCCCTCAATATCCTCATCCCTGATCCTGAGATGACTGGCCGGTTGGACCACAAAAAAAGGAGCTTTTTGTTCATCGGCCTTTTCCTGTAAAACCCGCAGTATCTCTGACCCCTGCTGGATAGTAAAACAAGGAACTCCGGTCTTTATGATACCAGCCTTTTCAAAAGCAATCTGCGGCAAAGTATCGCCCAGGTATTGCTCATGATCTTTACTGATAGAGGTAATGATGGTCACCAGTGGTTGTACCAGATTGGTAGCATCCAGTCTTCCCCCCAGACCGGTTTCAATCACCGCGATGTCTACCGGCTGATCGGCAAAATAAGCAAAGGCCACAGCGGTGGTGGCTTCAAAAAAGGTAGCCTGCTGTTTTTCAATTTGATTTTTCAGATTCCGGGTATACTCAACGATCGTCTCCCAGGGAATCTTTTTTTCATTGATCCGGATGCGTTCGCTGAAATCCACCAGATGGGGGGAAGTATAAAGTCCCACCTTAAATCCTGCTTCTCTTAATATGGTATAGATAAAAGCGGCGATGGATCCCTTGCCATTGGTGCCGGCTATATGTATCGCCGGCCATTTTTTCTGGGGATTCCCCAGGAATTGTAAAAGACGTGTTACGTTTTCCAGTCCCAGTTTAATGCCGCTGTATTCCAGGCTGTATAAGTAATCAATAGTTTGCTGGTAATTTTCCATAAACTATTTTATATCTGGCCAGATTAGTGGTTTTAAAATTGATAAGAAAAAGGTTAGAAAAGATGTCCAACGATAAATCCAACTGCTACCCCAATCAGAAAGACCACCGTCAAAACCCGGTAATTTACAACGTCTTTGCTGTATCCTTTTTTAATGGCTATAAGAGAAACAAAATATCCCAGTCCATTCAAGATCCAATAGATTGGGAGCGCCAGCACTTTGGCAATCAGCGGTCCGATAAGGGGAACCAGGGCAATCAGATTGATTAATCCCAAAAATGCCTGGCTGACCAGGCCGAACAGAATTGCTACAAAGGCTATGGCCTTTTTATCCCAACCGATTAGGATTCCAATGATGACAAAAATAGCTAGAATAGACCAGATGATAAAGATTTTTCGGAAAGAATAAATAAAATCCCAGACCTGGCGGAAAGAGGATTCTATTTTTCTGGAAAAACTCCTAACCCGTGGCATTTTGGACAACTTGTTCACTGACGCGTCCGAATCGCCTCTCTCTTGTTAAATAATTTAGTAATGCTTCGTAAAGCTCATCTTTGCGAAAATCAGGCCAGAGGGTTTTGGTGACATAAATTTCGGTGTAAGCAATCTGCCAGAGCATAAAATTGCTGATTCTCGATTCGCCGCTGGTGCGAATGAGCAGATCCGGATCCGGCAAATCATAGGTATGTAAATGAGCCGCAAATACTTTTTCCCCGATCTCTTCCGGCTGGAGAATTCCGGCCTTTACCTTTTGGGCGATTTCCCTCACTGCATCCACCAATTCCTGACGGCCGCTGTAACTCAGGGCTAAATTTAAAACCAGGCCGGTGTTATGTTTGGTGCGTTCAATCCCCTGGAATAATTCCTGATATGCAGCTTCGGGAAGTTCTTCGATATTTCCAATGGCTTTTAACTGGACGTTTTTTTCTGACAGCTCATCAATTTCTCTGCGCAGGGTAGAGATCAACAATTTCATGAGGGCTGAAACTTCCTGTTTTGGGCGAAACCAGTTTTCTTTGGAAAAAGTGTATAAAGTAAGGATTTTAATACCCAGATCTCCGGCCGCTTCTACCACTGCCCGTACAGATTTGATGCCTTCATTGTGCCCGGCAACCCGCGGCAGTCCACGCTTCTTGGCCCAGCGGCCATTGCCGTCCATGATAATAGCGATATGATTGGGAAGCTTGGCACTTCCAGCGATCAACTTCTCAAGTTCTGCTAATTTTTGAGTTCCCTTAGCCATTTCCATCTTCATATTTCCGCATAATTTACATATAGCTATCGACCAAAACAAAATATAGTTTAGAATTTGTCCCCTGATTTCCTTCCCTGCTTGACTCACATTAAGTGGTTTACTTATATTCTCACACTGATGGGACAAATCTAATTCTTTGGAGAATCTTCTTATGAGATGGTGGCTTATCATTTGCGGGATATTGGGAATTTTTGTTCCAGTCCTGGCCCAAAATCATCTACTGATTTCGGAAATTCAGGTTTCACCGGATACTATGGAATATATTGAGGTTTTTAATCCCAATCCGGTTCCACTTTCGCTCGATAACTATTACTTAACCGATTATAATACCTATTATCAATTGGTCGAGAATGCTTTTCCTTCTGCCACCGGTGATTTTCTGGTGCAATTCCCGGCCGGTACGTCGATCGATTCAGCCGGAGTACTGGTGATAGCGGTGGATGGCAGCGTGTTTTCTGGTCAGGCTGATTTTGAATTGAAAAGCAACAGCACAGTTCCAGATATGATCTCCCTCTATCTGGGTAGCTCAGTAAGTCTTTCCAATCAGGAAATGGTGATGCTGTTTTACTGGGATGGACAGAGTGATCTGGTGAGCGATATCGATTATACTACCTGGGGAAGCACTACTTCCACTTTTGTAGATAAAAGCAGTATTTCCATTGATGGTCCGGATCCGGATACTACCCCTTCCACTTATTTGAATGATACTCCCGTTACTTCCCAGCAATATTTCCCCACCGCACCGATCACCGGCCAATCAATGTCACGGCTCTCGGTTTCTGAAGCAGGGG
>MESS01000089.1:15023-16574 GCA_001771055.1 Caldithrix sp. RBG_13_44_9 | reverse complement strand
AAACCAGCGAACCGATCGCTGCCAATTTTCAACTTTTACAGACCCCCACTCCCGGCACTACTGAGTTGATAGTTCCTTCCGGGAATGGAAGCGGTTTAGCCTATATCCGGCCGGATTCAGTGCGGATAGACAGTACGCTGGACGTTCAGATTATTGTTAAAGGCACTATCCAGGAGGTATTGGTCCAACTATCGGTAACTATTCCGGCTTCCTGGAATTGGAGCGGCCTGTCCGGCGATGTGTCGCTGAGTGGACCCGGATTAAGCGGAGCCGGAATTTCCATAAATGCCAGGGAGATCACCATCAATCTGGCGCAGATCAGTCCGCAGGACAGCGGGATAATTGAGATCCGAAATTTAACTTCGCCATCTCAGGCAGAAGAATCCACTTTCGAAGTGAAAACGGCCATTGCCGGCGGGGTAGTCACTGCGATTTCAGCCAGTCCGAAGATCATGGTGTGGAGAGCGGTATCCATTATCCCTATCGCAGAAATTCAAGCCAATCCTTCAGCGTTTACTTCAGTGACCATTGAAGGTATTGTGGTTTTAGGTGCAGGAATTACCACCACTGGCTGGACCGATGCTTACGTGCAGGATGCTTCTGGGGCCGGGATCAATATTTATCAGAGCGGGATAGTGGATCCTGATCTGCAGCGGGGAAATAAGATCCGGATATCTGGAACGGTAGATGAATATAGCGGGGTAACAGAAATAATCGATTACACCGCGCAGGTGATCAGCACCGCTAATCCTTTACCTGATCCGGTGATCTTAACTACCCAGCAGGCCAATAACATCAATCTAGAGGGATCCTGGGTGGAAGTGAGTGGCGGAGTAACCGATTTTGCCCAGAATGTAGGGGGCGGGGCTAACATCAGAATAAATGACGGATCCGGGGAGTGCCTGATCCGGGTCTGGAATTCCACCATGGTAAATTTAAGTGGAGTAAGCATCGGACAACAACTGCTGGTGCGCGGTCCACTGGATATTTATAGTGGAGCCACTCAACTTCTGCTGGCTTATCAGGCGGATCTGACTATTGTCCAGGCCAATCCGGGGGATGGCAGCGGATCGGTAACCGTAACTCCCGATTCGGTGGGAGTAAATCAAGGCAATCTTGAACTGGTGTTCGATTTTATTGGTGAAGCACCCTATACCTTAGAAGCGGTATCGATAGCCATTCCGGCAGACTGGCAATGGAGCGGGTCAGCGACCGAGGTCCAGCTTGAAGAATCCGGTTTTACTGCTGCCCAGGTCACTACCACTACCAGTGCGATCTCCATCAGCCAGGCTGCGGTGAGCTCCAGCAATCCCGGCCGGCTGCGAGTTCAAAATCTTACCTCACCGAACAGTGACACTTATTCAACATTTGTAATAAAAACGGCTATCAGCGGGGGAGTTTTAACCTCCATTTCTGCCCAGCCCAGAGTGAAAGTGGGGGAGGGAATTGAAACAATTCCCATCTCTCAGATTCAACTCAATCCCCAATATGTAGGGCAGCAGGTCACCATCATGGGAGTGGTAGTGCTGGGTGCTGGAATTACCGCTACCG
>MESS01000089.1:13283-15010 GCA_001771055.1 Caldithrix sp. RBG_13_44_9 | reverse complement strand
CTATGTCCAGGATAATTCTGGTTATGGTATTAATATCTATCAGGGCGGCAGTGTTGATTCCCGGCTGGTCAGACGGAATCTGGTGATGATCACCGGTACGGTAGATGAATTCAATGGAGTCACCGAAATTGTGGACTATCAACTGGAAGTCCTCAGCGAAAATAATTCCCTTCCAATTCCCACTTTGCTTACTACCTCTGAAGCCGCAGACGTCAGATGGGAAGGGGTGTGGATAGAAATATCCGGATTGATCAGCAGTATTACTTCTGCGGGCGGAGGGACTAATATTATGGTGGATGACGGCAGCGGGGAGGTGACTCTGCGGATCTGGGACACCGCCGGTCTGAATGTAAATATATTTGCAGCGGGAGATACTGTTACTGCCCGAGGAGTAGTGGATATCTATTCGGGAGACGGCCAGATCCTGATCGGGTATCAGGAAGATATTTTCAAACCGGGAGGTAGTTTGGCCGGGGATGGCAGCGGTTTTGCCGTTATTGATCCCGATACAGTTGCTATCGGTCAAAGCGGAGTATCCGTAAAAATTTCCCTCTGGAGTTCCCCGGAAGATACTCTACGAACCGTTCATCTGCTGCTTCCCAATAACTGGAGCTGGAGCGGTCTGGAAGATGAGGTGGAAATATCCGGACGCGGATTTACTGCTGCCGAAAAACAAGTTATTCTGGAATACGGAGAATACTGGCTGGAGATCAGCAATTGCCAGGTCACTGCCCTGGATACTGGAACTATCACCATTCAGCAGTTCACGGCACCTTATGAATCTGTTTATTCCTACTTCTGGGTAAAAACGGCAGTAGAGGGAGGAATTCCGCAGTTCATCGGACAGAGTCCCCGGGTCAGAGTTGGCAGCAATCCTATTTATCTGATCCGAGATCTGCAGCTCAACTCTGCCCAGTTCCGGGAGCCGGTTGTGATCCAGGGTGTGGTAACAGTTGGTGCCGGGATATTGCGAACCGACCGGACTTCGGCCTATATGCAGGATGAATCGGGATATGGGATCAACATTAGTCAATCCGGTGCGCCGGATTTACGGATTCAGAGAGGATTTTATCTGGAACTTGAAGGTACAGTCTCCGAATACCGTCAAACCACCCAGATCACTCCGGCCCAAATTGCTATCCTGGATTCCGCTTCCCAATTGCCGGAACCGTTTTCGGTGAGCACGGGAGAAGCCTTCGATCCCCGCTGGGATGGTACCCTGATACAGGTTCCCCGGAGTATTGGACAGGAATATGCAGTGGTGACCGACAAATACACTACCTCTACTCAGGCTCCTTATGATTATAACCTTGTGGTCAATGACGGTTCGGGGGCGCTTACCCTGCGGGTATGGGGAACCACCGGCATAAATTTAGATTCGGTGGAAATAAATAAGGCTATCATCGCCAGCGGGGTGGGAAGCGTCTTTATCCAGAACAATATTCCGCTCTATCAAATATTACCGGCTTATCAGGAGGATATTATTCTGGATCCCTCTTATCAACCCACCCTGGAGGGGGTAGCGCTGGATGTTCCACCAAATCCCTTTGTCCCGGATCGGGGAGAAATGATCCAGATCCGCTATAACGCCGGCGCGGTAAACAATCAGATCACCATCCGGATTTTTGATCTGGGTGGCCGGCTGGTAACGGTCCTGCTGGATGAACAGGCCCAGTTGCTGGTCAATACTCTGGAGTGGAACGGCCGCAACCAGTACTTTGATTTTG
>MESS01000089.1:13132-13274 GCA_001771055.1 Caldithrix sp. RBG_13_44_9 | reverse complement strand
GAACCTATCTATGTCACCTGGAAGTGCTGGAGCCGGTATCAGGAAAAAAGCGGGTGAAAACCGCCCCGATAGTGGTCGGAACGATTCTAAAAAAATAGTGATAACAGAAATCTGGTGATATTTATTAAATCGAAATCTCTGA
>MESS01000089.1:9599-13104 GCA_001771055.1 Caldithrix sp. RBG_13_44_9 | reverse complement strand
GAAAGTGATGGCTTCCTGCCACGAGGAATGAAATGACGAAGAAATCGCTTATTATTATTGACGTTATATCAGATCCTTCGCTTCCTGTCCGGCTGCGCCGTCCAGACGGGCGCTCGGAATGACTATAGAGACCATTTTTCAGAAATTTCTAAATCTCAAACAGGTAAAGAATATGAACTGGAGAAATGTCTGGAAAGCAACTTTACTTTGCTTGATCTGTTGGCGGATATCCTCACCTGCCGGATTATTTGATGATCGGTTTCCGGATGCCAGAGCTACCGCTATGGGTGGATCGGGAGTCGCAGTGGCAAATGATGTCTGGGCCGCTTATTATAATCCAGCCGGTCTGCCGCAAATTGATCAGTTAACGGTCGGGACTTCATATCTGCGACTTTTTAATGTCTCATTTTTTTCAAATTTTTTCGGAAGTGTGGTCTATCCCCTCCCGGGAAAATATGGGACCACCTCATTTTCCTTTCAATATTTTGGGGTGAATTATAAGGATAAGAACCTGTCCGGAGAGTATACTCTCTCTCTGTCCCATGGTATATATCTGCTGAAAGATATACACGGCAGTCTGGCCCTGGGATATTCTCTGAAAGCTTATCACTGGAGTCTGGGTGAATCGTTAGAATGGGGTGACCTGGGCAGTGCCACCACTTTTGGTATTGATGTGGGTCTGTTGGCTTCGGTTTACACCCGGACTTTTTTGGGAGTATATCTGCTGAATATCAACAGTCCGCAGATCGGAGCCTATTCAAAGCATGATCTCCCGCAAAGGATTGTGGTGGGATTATCCTACCAGCCGTATGATGGGGTAACCACTTCGCTGGATCTGAATCGGCGGATTGGATTGGGAGAAACCGAGTTGTGGGGAGGTGCTGAGTTCCAGGTCATCTCCAATCTTGCCTTGCGTTTTGGTGCCACCACTAATCCCAACCGATTCTCAGCCGGTTTGGGATTGCTGCTTGGCCAGTTTGCATTGGATTATGCTCTGTTGACACATAGTGAATTGGGAGAAACACATCAGATAGGATTGATTATTAAATTTTAATTTGAATGAAGAACATAGTGAATATCATAACCAAATTTTTCTTACTCTACCGGTGGGTGTTGCTTGTTGTCTTATTTGTGCTTTCGTCCGGGATGAGCCAGCAGGAGGAAAAAACTTCCAGCAGTAGGCTGGATTTGAATAACTCCAGTTATGAGGAAATCGCTGAACTGCCCATTCCACCGGAAATCGCAGAAAAGATCTATGACCGGATCACCTTTCAAGGACCGCTGAAGAATGTCTTCGAGCTGAATAAGATTCCCGGGATAACGCCGGAATTGTTTCTGCTCATCAAACCGCTGGTGCGGATTGAGCCCTACATTCCCAAATCCGAGCGCGAAAGACGGCTGGATGAATTTTACCGGACACTCTCGCGCTGGGAAGGTGATGAGGGAGTGAGTGAATCACTGGTTGACTCCTGGATTGAAAAATCTCTGGATCCACTGGATATCAATAAGGTCCGTTATGATGAATTGATCAACCTGCAGAGTGTCTCACCGGTGGACGCGGCCTCCATTGTCAATTACCGCCAGCAGGTGGGGAATATCTCCAGCACCCGCGATTTACGCAGCACCCCGAATCTCTCTTATTTCGGATACAGCAATACCCGGGATTTTGTGAGTTTTGAACCGGTAATCACCCATCGTGAGTTTCATGGTCATCTACTGACCCGGATGGATAATACCCCCTTCATGACTGAAGAAGCAGAAGCCACCGCCCAGATTCCGGTGGAGCGTCTGGGAAATAATTATCCCAATGTCTTTACTCGTTTCTTTGGCAGCATTGGTCAGAATATCCGATTTGGTTATTCCTATTATCACGGCCTGAATGAACCATTCATGTATCAGGATGTGGGCTTCTCACAGGTACCCAAAGCTAAGCTGTACTTCGGGATGGAAAATCAGAAGATCGGGCCGCTGGAGATCCGGAAGATCTATCTGGGAAATTATGCCCTGGCTTTCGGACAGGGTCTGGTGATGGAAAATACTGATTTCTTTCAGCCCCGCAAATCGGGATTTGGCTGGCGGAAACGCTTTCTCGGTCTGTCCGGTGATAATTCCCGCAGCCGGGAATACAAATTGACCGGAGCCGCCACTGAACTAGCATATGGCAATGCCCACCTGTTTTTATTTGGAGCTTTCGATAAAAGAGATGCCATCCTCAATACTACTCCGGTATTGATCGACGGCCAGAAACACTATCCCATGAATCAGCTGATCGTCCTGGATCAGCGGTTTGAATATGCACCGAGCGATTATACACGCCTCAGTATGGATCTGCCCTGGCGGGATAATACCGCTGAGTTGTTATTTGGAACGCATGCTGCTTTTGATTTCTGGCCGGCTACCCAGATCGGATTTACTTATTACGAAAGTGCCTATGACCGGCTGATCCGTCCGGAGCTTCAGGAGATTGTCCTGGGAAGTGCCATGGGAAATGTGGCCATGGCAGATAATGAGATATTCCATAGTTACGGCGGAAGTATTTCCGACGGCAGAAATCCTATCTGGAATGATGCCAAATCTTTCCGCCGGGTGTATGGTTTCGATTTTAGTACCGTATTCCAGAATGTCTCGCTGCAGGGAGAATATGCCGAGCTGGATAAAGCTGAAGGATTCCTGAGTGGAAATCCCTATGCCTTAGTCCTGAATGCTTATGTGCAGTATAACAGTCTTTACCTGCTGGGTCTGTACCGTGATTACAGTCTGGACTTTGATAATCCCTATCAGCGGTCATTTTCCAATTACCGGCGATTCAAACGTACCATCTTCGAGGATTATTTTTATCTGCAGGATCCGCAATACGGTCAGCTTTATACCAACAGTGCCCAACCGCAGGCAGAAAAAGGATATTATCTGCTGAGTCGTTACCAGTTCAACCGCAAGTTCATTTTATCGATGGAATATGATAATTGGCGGCGGGTAGCAGACGATGCCACCCAGTATCGCCTGGTTGGAACGCTGGAATTCCGGCCGATTTTTCCGCTGCGGATCAATCTGCGTCAGAAATGGCAGGGCCGGGAGGTGCTGAATAATCTTACCCTGGAGTATTTTGAAAACCTGGAATTCCGCGGACGGATCATCATGCGCCTGTCCCGCTATAATGAATTGGGAATGATCTACGCCAATTCAGTCACCAAATTCCGACCGCGTCCGCGCTTTATGTTCCCGGTGGAACCAGGCAGCACCGATAATCTATCCGGGAATATTGCCTCACCGGCCGAAGCACTGGGTAGTTTCTTTACCCACAATTTTAATGAATGGTTAAAACTGGCCGGATATCTGGGATACTATAAAGGATTTTTCTGGTCGTTTGAGGATACCCAGTTCATGGTCATGGATAGTTACCGGGGCGCTATGCGGTTCTGGATTTCGCTCTATACCCGGGTATCCCAGCAGATCAGTCTGCGCATGAAATACACCCGCGATTATCAAAAGGGTGTCGATTTTATGC
>MESS01000089.1:605-9520 GCA_001771055.1 Caldithrix sp. RBG_13_44_9 | reverse complement strand
TTCAGTCTCCCTATCGGCGCCCGGGGCACTTCTGTCCAATCCGGCTGCATTGACCCAAATAAAAGGTCCGTTATCATTTGACCTGACCTTTTCCTCCTGGAAGTTGGAAGAACGCCGCTCGTATCCGTTGTATGACCGATTTGACAGTTATCTGGTAAATTCAACTTATGCCCTGAATAATAATTGGTACAGCCGACCGCAGGGCTCGGCTGCAGTAAAACTCCCGTTTTTTGGAATACCATCTTTGACCTTGGCCGCCGGGATTTTTTCTGAAATTGATTACCGTTATAATTATCTGGAAGAGGTTAGAGAAAATATTTTCGGTGATCCGATCATCGCCTATAACCAGATCGAAGCGAATGGGGTCTTGCAGCGTTACAGCACTGCTGTGGCAATGAGCATCCCGGGCATCCCGAAACTGGCAGTTGGACTCCAGGCGGGTATTCTCAGCGGTTCCAATGATCGGCAAACGGAAGTGAATTATCTTACCACCGGAGAAAGAGTGGTGCTTGAAAGTGAAAATCGAAAATTGACCAATACTCCGCTGGTCTTTTCTTTCGGAAGCATTTATCCATTCTCAGAAAGAATCTCAGCCGGATTTGATCTCTCACTGCCTTACACCTTGAAGTATGAGGTAATCCAATCAGAAAATGAAATTTTGCAGGAATCCATTGGTTATCCCCTCCGGCTAAATGCCGGTTTCGAATATCGTGCCCGGCAGGAATTGCAGGCCCGGCTGAATGTGGATATTGGTTACGAATTCTGGTCAAACCAGGAAAGTACCCGGAAAACAGTAGAAGAACAATCCCTGCTTCTGGAATTTTCCGATGTATTCTATTTCAAAACTGGTGTCGAGCATATCTTTTTTAATAATATCCCCTTTGGGGTGGGAGCCCAATACCGCAATTCATATCAACGTCGCGGTATCACTCAAACTTTGCTGGCAGCCGGAAGCGGATTTTTAGGTCAGAACTGGCGGATAGATCTGGCCGGTGCCATTAGTAAATTAAGTTACCGCTGGAAGGATTTATTCGATGATAAAATGTACGTGGACGATCCCAATTTCCAGAGCCGCCGGGATCTGGACACGGTGGATGAGACCTACTTTTTTCTTCAGCTATCTTTTAAATACTTCATCGATTTCAGATAGAAAGAAACTTTAAATATGGATCATATGCAGAAAGTTTCGAAGGAATATTCAGATGACTATGCCCTGTTTTATTTGAGTGAAAGTGCTTAGAAATAAGCTTCTTTTATCAAATGATTAACAATTCAGCTTTCATTCTGCCGAACTTGTAATCTGGGTACTTTAAATTATTAATTTTTAAGGTGATGGATTCTAAGCTCGCTAAAAACCTCCCCAATATTTTTTTAGCCATAGGAAGTACCATTTTCGTTTTGATATTCTGTGAAATATCAATTCGAATTTATCATTCCCAGCTGTTAGTATGGAAAAATCTTTTAAAGGAAAATGTGGATCTTAATAGAAGTGCCTATCCTTCCATCTATCATCCAGAATTAGGCTGGATTCCTAGTGCTGGAATTGCAGATAAAAAAAATATTTGGAGTACCCAGGTGAACATTCTGAAGCATGGGATTCGCTCTAACGGTAATGTTAAAATGGATACAATTTTTAATAAGAAATCCATTCTGGTAGTGGGAGATTCGTTTACTTTTGGCGATGAAGTTTCAGACCATGAAACCTGGCCTGCTCAATTAGAAGCCAAGAGTGGCAAAAAAGTGATTAATGCAGGAGTATTTGGATATGGCCTCGATCAGATTATTCTTAGAGCAGAATCTTTACTGCCAATTTATAAACCCGATACTGTAATTGTTGCTTTTGTACCTGATGATATCCGAAGATGTATTTTGAGTGTAAGGACAGGAGTTCCAAAACCTTATTTTTTATTGGAAAACGACGAACTTGCACTTAAAAATATTCCAGTTCCTCTCAGACCTGCAAATCTGGGGGAGATGGATTTTTTTCGCAAATCTTTTGGTTATAGTGCCCTCATAAATGCTCTCATGCGAAGAATTAATGCCAACTATTGGATGTTAGGGACTTTCTCAGAATCAATTTCTACTAATCAGGATGAACTTAAAATTGCCTGTCATCTTTTTAAACGTCTGGCAGAAACGGGGCGTACCTCTAATTTAAAAATTATCATTGTTATTCTTTACTATTCGGATATGAACAGTGATGATTTATTAATTCGGTCAAACATTTTATCTTGTATTTTAGAAAATAAATTGGCTGTATTAGATTTATATGATCCGTTAAACGATCTCAGAATCAATCACACTGATTATTTTAATAAATTATATCTAAACCATTTCTCACCTGAGGGAAATAGGTGGGTATCTCAGATCGTTTTCGATTTCATGAAATACCGTATGAATTAATTTTTTTAAGTTTGAAAAAGTAGTCGGTGAGTTGAAAAGTAATTTTTCAAGCAGAATTTTATCTCTTCTTGGTTGTTGTTTGTTTATCACCATTTTTTGTTGTGGTGGAAATCAAACCAGCCATACCACTAAAGAAGATAATCCAGAATATGTCGGCGAGATGATTGAGAAAACCCGCCAGGTATTTGAGGGAACCGGGACGAAATCCGATTTTGATCAGGTGATTGCATTCGGGAGAGACACCCGCTATTATCCCTTGCTGCGGGCTTGGCTGGTGCAGGAAATAGCCAATACCAAAAGCCAGCTGGCCGGCCAGGAAAAAGGGTCAGCTGCTGAAGCAAGATTAAAGGAGAAACTCGTCCGGCTGGAACGGATGCTGCGTATGATCGATCTGGAATGATCGTGTCCAGTAAGATTTTCAAGCGGGATTTTCAGAGCGGGATTTGGGCCTTCTGGTATACCCCCAGGATTTGAAACTCCAGCATTTTTCTTTTAGCCTGAATGACTGCCTGCTGGAAGTTTGAATTGTCCTGCCATTCAACATCGATCTGAAAACGGTATTCATTTGGTTTTCCCGGAATGGGAACCGATTGAATAAGAGTAAGATTCAACTGGTTCTTTTTGAAAACCTGCAGCCCATCGGCCAGAGCCCCTACCTCATGCCGGAGCTGGAAAATAACGGAAGCTTTGTTTCCGGTCTGCGATCCTTTTTTCTTATTATGAGCCAGAATAAAAAACCGGGTATAGTTTATGGCCAGGTTCTCAATATTGGCGGCGAGTATTTCTAAATGATAGGTTTTCGCTGCCAGGTCACTGGCAATGGCGGCGATCCCTTCCTCCTTTTTTTCAGCAATTTCCCGGGCGCTCTCTGCGGTGTCATCCCATTCCACCTGCTGTAACTGAGGATAGCGCTCCAGAAAATCCGAGCATTGCTGTAAAGCCATGGGGTGAGATCGCACCATCCTGAGATCTGTCACCTGTTGTCCGGGCAGCGCCAGTAACTGATGATGAATTGGCAGATAGTACTCACCCACAATGGACACTGGAAAACACTGCAGCAGTGAGTAGTTGGGTAAAATGCTGCCCACCAGAGAATTTTCGATCGCCATGATCCCGTAGTCGGCCGTTTCCTGCTCCACCGCCATGACCACCTGTTTGAAAGTTTTACAGGCCAGCGGGATAATGGTCTGGTCATAAAAATATTGTCTGGCAGCCAGATCATGAAAGGAAGCGATCCCTCCCTGAATGGCTACCCTGAGGTTTTTATTCATGGTCTATCCTGCTGTTACGCTGGAGTCACTGATTTCATCCAGTTTTTCTTTTAAGGATTGCATGTTTTCTAGCAGCATTTTCCGCATCTCCCGGGTATAAGGATTGAAGCGGTGCATATCCTCAAACAACTCCCAGGTATCGCGGTTTATTTTCTTAGTCAGCTGAATCAAATTCTGAAAATCTTTGGTGGCTACCACGGTGTCCGGTAGGGGGAGATTATTCAAACTTCTTCCTAAAAAATGAGTCAATGCCAGTGACCAGGCCATCAAGCGGTCCTGTTCGTCAGCAGTCATCTCAATAATTTTGATACCAAAATTCGTCCAAAATCTTTTAAGGTCCTCCAACCTGGCGGCAGGAATGCGATATGGGGTTAAAATCATCAAATGATCCTGCAGCGAGTTTTGAACCGAATCCGGGCCGAAAAGCGGGTGGCTGCCCAAAAGGTATATCCCTTCTGGAAGCTGCTCATCCAGGATTTGCAGCGGATATTTTTTTACCGCACACACATCCATGACGGTGGTGCCAGATGAAAGATTTTTGGCAATCGCCTGGCTCACTTCCGGGATGGCCGAAACCGGGACGGCCAGGATCACCAGCTCATTGGTGCAAACCTGCGGCAGATCAGTAAAGGGAATATTTTGATATTCGCTTTTCTGCGACTGCCAGGGATCATGTACATCTACAGCTGTGGTTTTGGAGAGCTGCTCATAAATCAATTTTCCGAAACGACCAAAGCCAATAAGTCCCACTTTTTTCATTGAATGATTTCTTCCTGGATGTTATAAGAGTCCTGCAAAATAAAATGAAACAAGTCAGTGGTTAACTTCGAGGGAATCTGCAACTCCCTGGCCATTTCCTGCATTTTATTTTCCTTCTCCGTTTCCCTGGTTTTATCCAGAACAGGAAGCTGTTTATCTTTTTTTATTCTGGCAATTTCTCCAACCAACTTCCGGCGCTGGGCATACAGCAGCATGATTTGAGTATCGATGGTGTCCACTTTATTCCGGATATTTTCCAGATCATTCAATGAAGAAATCCGTTCCTGCATCAGGAGGTGATCGATAAGCACCAGTGCTACCATGGCCTCTGCTACCGGGACCACTCGCGGGCAGATACAGGGATCATGCCTGCCTTTGATTTCCAGCTCGGCCGGCTTTCCGGAAAAATCGACGGTGTTTTGCTTTTTTGAAATGGAGGAAGGAGGTTTCACCGCAATGCGCATTACCAGATCTTCGCCATTGGATATCCCACCCAGAATACCTCCGGCCTGATTGGTTTGAGTATGAAATTTTTTCGATTGTGAGTCGTAATAAAATAGATCATTGAAATTACTACCGGTATGATGAGCGGCGGAAAATCCGCCCCCCACTTCAAAAGCCTTGACAGCACCGATCGACATCAGCGCCTGTGAAAGGTCAGCATCCAACTTATTGAAGACCGGCTCGCCTAATCCCGCCGGGCAGTTCTTGACTACGATTTCGATAACTCCCCCTAGCGAATCTCCCTGTTGTTGGGCCTGGGAAATTGCTGCCGCCATCTTGCTGGCAGCCCTGGCATCGGGAGACCGCACCGGATTTTTTTCAATCTCAGCAAAATCCACCGAGTCGATGACCACGTCCCCGATCTGCTTGGTGTAGGCGAAGATGTGAATATCTCGCTGCTTCAACAGCTGTTTGGCGACTGCGCCCGCTGCCACCCGGGTGGCAGTTTCCCGGCCGCTGGCCCGACCACCCCCGCGATAATCAAAAATACCGTACTTCTGAAGATAAGTGAAACTGGCATGACCTGGCCGTAATAGATCTTTCAAATTGCGGTAATCCAGCGAACGCTGATCCTGGTTGCGGATCAAAATGCATAAAGGAGTTCCGGTGGTTTTTCCTTCGAAAATCCCACTGACAATCTCGGCCCGATCGGTCTCCTGCCGTGGAGTCACTAAATTACTTTGTCCCGGCCGCCTGCGGTCCAGCTCCTGCTGGATCTCATCCACATTAATAGCCAATCCGGGTTGAAGGCCATCAATCACCATTCCGATATAAGGACCATGACTTTCACCGAATGTCATCACCCGGAATATTGAACCAAAAACATTTCCGCTCATTCTATCTCCCGCTGTAAAAAAAGCACTTTATTTTTTATCAGGTTTTTACTGAAAAATCTCTTTGCTGTCTTATTGAGTTACCAATTGATCAAAATAATGCCAGAATTCCGGGAATGATTTCTGCACACATTCCGGCTCCTCAATCCTGATCCCGGGAATCAGCAGACCGGCCATGGCGAAACTCATAGCGATCCGGTGGTCCTTGTATGTTGGAAGAGAAGCCCCGGCCAGTGCTGATGGCTGGATGATGAGATTGTCATTCTCCAGGTACGCTTTGCCCTGCAGCCGCCGGATATTTTCGATAATAGCTGCCAAACGGTCCGATTCTTTGTATTGTAAATGACCAACCTGGCGAAAACGGGAAGGAGTGTCTGCAAACAAAGCCATTACCGCCATCGAGGGGACCAGATCGGGACAGGAGTTCATGTTCTCATCGATACCTCTCAGACTGCCTGCTGTTATTTTCACCCGGTCCTTTGACCAGTGGATAGAAGCACCTGCTTTTTTTGCCAGCTGGAGGATGACCCGGTCGCCCTGGGCTGAATTTTTTTCCAGTCCACTGATCTGTACTTCCCCGCCGCTGATGGCAGCACCTACTACAAAATAGGAGATATTGGAATAATCCCCTTCCACCACTGCCTGATCGATCTGATAATTTTGTG
The DNA here is from genome assembly GCA_001771055.1 of Caldithrix sp. RBG_13_44_9. Lineage (GTDB taxonomy): Bacteria > Calditrichota > Calditrichia > RBG-13-44-9 > RBG-13-44-9 > RQOF01. Next base: position 3,085 of record MESS01000089.1, on the reverse strand, counting down.
AACCCGGGATAAATATATTCTGCTTCTGCCACTGAATGTCTATCCCATATTTTCGCTGCAATGCAGCAGTGAGTTCAACATATCCCGCCGAAGCTACTTCCCCGCTGGGAGTGATCCGGAAACCTTTCTCGGTGCAGGGTGCTACCAGCATCAGCGCGGATAAGAATTGCGAAGAATAGCTGGCATCGATCACCACTTCACCACCGCGGAGTTGTCCTCCCCTGATGGTTATGGGTAAAAATCCATTGCGGTGTTCGATGTTGGTTCCAGCGCTGATTAATGCCTCCAGCAGTGGCTTCATTGGACGCTGCTGCATCCGGGGGGAACCACTTAAAATGAAATCACCAGGCAGATAGGCCGCCACTGCGGTGAGCAAACGGGCACTGGTGCCGGAATTACCGAAGTCAAGTTGGACTGCCTGGGCAGGAATCTTTCGCTTACCGGTAAAGATAACTGTTTTTCCCATATCCTCGATGATGAAACCCATATTGCTCAGCGCCTGCAGGGTTATTTCGAGGTCCTCGCTTCTCAGAACATTATCAACGCGACACTTTCTCCCTGATAAAGCAGCGATAATCAGTAGCCGGTGCGAGATACTTTTTGATGGAGGAGCAGAGAGTTTTCCCCGCATTCTTCCGGGTATAATGTCACGAACGGTTTGAGTTTCCGATTTCATTTTCAAGTTTCACCCATTCAGAAGATAAATTTAATTCAAATCCGGTTCCTGTTCGACAAATTTTTGCTGCCAGGCTGTAAAATGTTTAATTTTTTTCATTAAGCGTTTAAATGCAACGGGATCAAGGGTTTGATCAGCATCTGACCAGGCCTGTTCCGGTCGGGGATGTACTTCGATCATCAGACCGTCCGCTCCTACCGCCAGGGCCGCTAAACTCAGAGGTTCGATCAGGTCCCGCCGGCCGGTACCGTGGCTGGGATCAACGAAAATCGGCAGATGTGAGATGTTTTTAATAGCCGGAACAACATTTAAATCCAGAGTATTTCGAGAATATTCTACAAAAGTGCGGATGCCGCGCTCGCATAAGATGATCTGATTGTTGCCTTCGGACATAATGTATTCGGCGCTCATCAGGAATTCAGTGAGTTGGGCAGACATACCCCGTTTAAGGAGAACCGGCTTTTTTATTCGGCCAACTGCTTTCAGCAATTCATAATTCTGCATGTTGCGGGCCCCGATCTGCAGAATATCGGCAAATTCAGCCACTAACGGCACATACATGGCTTCCAGTACTTCCGTTACTATATATAAACCGGTTTCTTCTTTAGCCCGTTTTAAATATTTCAGTCCTTCCTCGCCCAATCCCTGAAAAGTATAAGGACTGGAACGGGGTTTGTAAGCTCCTCCGCGCAGTAAATGCCCGCCATTTTCTTTAACAATACGGGCAGTTTCTAAAATCTGACTTTCATTTTCCACCGAGCAGGGTCCGGCAATGATTACCGGAAATTTCCCCCCGATCGTTACCCCGTTCAGACTTATTTGAGTATTATCTTTTTTAAATTCCCGGCTCACCAATTTATAAGGTTTGGTTATAGGTATTACCTTCTCCACTCCGGCCAGAGTCTGTAAATGCTCCAGGCGGACATCGTGTCTAAATCCAATCACTCCGATTATGGTTCGCTCTTCCCCCTGCGAGATATGGGCTTTGGCCCCATGCTGATTGATGAACTGCGCCACTTGCGATATTTGCTGCTCCGACGCATTGGCTTGCATGACGATAACCATGATGTATCCTCCTCGAAAAGTGTTCAAAAAAAAACCCTCTCGATAGATTGAGAGGGTTCGGTTTTATCTGGGATATTTCAATCTATTGAGAGTCTGAGCACCAGCCTCCAAAATAATAGTAATATCCGTAATAATAAAATGTATTCTTCAGAGATTTCATATCTTACTTTTTTTTAACTGACTGAATATATGGTTCGTTTTCTGAGAAATCAATATTTAAAATCACCTGATTGATTTTTGTGATACTCATCATCCAGGGAATTGATGAGCAGGGTTGATAAAGGCTCTTAAAATTTTCTTTTATTTAATGGGTAATCGGTACCTTTACCCATCTATTATCTTTTAATTTGCCGGAAGTTAACTGCTTTACAATCTCGGCAGTGTCCATAGCGATCACCAGCTCCTCATTGGTGGGAATTACCATCACCTTTACCTTCGATGAAGCGGTGGTGATAATTTCTTCCTTCTTTCTGGTTTCCTTGTTTTTCTGGAGATCGAACTGGATTCCTAAAAATTCCAGGTCCTGGCAGGCCATCTCCCGGACCATACTGGAATTTTCTCCGATACCGGCAGTAAATACCACTGCGTCTACTCCACCCATGGCGGCCGCGTACGCACCGATATATTTTTTTATCCGGTAAACAAACATATCAAAAGCCAGACGGACCCGCTCGTTGGAAGCGTAATTTTGTTCAATCTCCCGCATATCACTGCTCAGCCCGCTTACACCCAGTACTCC
>MESS01000089.1:0-451 GCA_001771055.1 Caldithrix sp. RBG_13_44_9 | reverse complement strand
TACCCGATGCCCTACTGCATTAATTTCTTTTTTATTTTCCAGGACTCCATGGTTGGGGCTCAATAAAATCGTTAAAACATATTCGATTGCTATCCGATGATCCAATATCTCGCCGCTCAATTTAACCGGAGGTTTGTCCAGCGGTTCATGGGTCAGTACCGCACCGGCTAATCCGATTCTCTCGACCAGACCCTTTGCCAGCACTTTGGATTCCTCCGGAATAATCAACTGGTATTTAACCGAGGAACTGCCGGCATTTAACACCAAAATTTTCATTTTCTTACCTGTATCTGAATTTTAATTGATCAATTTTGCAGAAAGTTACTCTTCATTTATGTTCCAGCCGGGAATAGCATAAAATTATTCTCGCATCCCCTCCGGATATTCAAAAATACCTTTCCCGGTTTTCCGACCCAGGTGACCGGCTCGCACTAATTTTTTAAGCAGCGGG
>MESS01000088.1:2668-6180 GCA_001771055.1 Caldithrix sp. RBG_13_44_9 | reverse complement strand
GCCCAGAACACCATTGTCAATTCCACCGCTAACCCGGGCGAAAGCTATTATTTTGATGGCTCGGCGTGGCAGGATCTATACGATTACGATTTCGGGATCACGGTCTGGAATGGCACCGCTAATTTTTGCATCAAAGCCCTGACTGTTGATCCGGTTCCTGTTGAGCCGTTTGAGAACAACATTCCCGGATCGTTTATTTTGGAACAGAATTATCCCAATCCGTTTAATGCAAGCACCGTCATCAGTTGGCAGTCTGGTTCACCTTTCAATTTATGATTTATCTGGACGTGAGGTAGAGATACTGGTGAATGAAAAACAGTCAGCTGGTCCTCACCACATTAATTTTGATGCGTTGGGATTAGCGAGTGGCATATATATCTATAAATTACAAGTTGGTAATTTTGTTGAAACGAGGAAGATGATTATTCTTCGATAGTCTCAAATGACCAGGGAGGAGTTTTACATAAACAAATTTTGTTGGATGTTGATTAATCGTGTCTTTAAAAAAAGGGAGTGTCATGTTTAGTGAAAGGCAATACGGTTTTACGGGGAAAAAGTTATACTTACTTCTAACTAACATACTTCTTCTGCAACTGAACTCTTTTGCTCAAAGTGGCTGGACTTTGCTTAATCCCCTACCGACAGTACATAATTTAACTTCAATTTATTTTGTTGATCACAATACAGGTTGGATGGTTGGAGCAGAAGGTATTGTTTTAAAATCGATAGATGGCGGCATCAGTTGGAATTCTCAAATAAGCGGAACTACATTTAATTTGAATAAAGTAAAATTTCAAGATAATAACACAGGTTGGATCCTAGGAAACTATAGTGGATGGTTCGGCCCTCAAACTATAATTCTGAAAACAACAGATGGCGGATCAACTTGGAATACTAAATTGTATAGACTCGTTTTTTCATCAATATTCTTCATTGATGCAAATATCGGTTGGGGAGTTGGATCTATGTATGATGGTAATGAATGGGTTGATGCAGTTTGGAAAAGTACTGATGGGGGAGAAAATTGGTTTCTTCAAATAAGCGGGACGCTGTATGGTTTATCATCTGTATTTTTTATTGATCACAATATTGGTTGGATAGTTGGAGGACAAGGAACTATACTTAAAACAACAAATGGGGGGGATAACTGGAATTTTCAAACAAGCGGAACAGACATTAATCTAAATTCAGTCTGTTTTATCGATAAAGACGTTGGCTGGACTGTAGGACATTATTCTTTAGGTTTCGGAAATTATTGGAGTACTGTTTTCAAAACCACTGATGGCGGATCAACCTGGCTTCCAAAATTAAATACTGCCGGAGAATTTGGTTCCATATTTTTTACTGACGCAGTTAATGGATGGGCTGCAGGATATAAAATAGATGGTTCCATAAATTATGGTGCAGTTATAAGTACAACAGATGGAGGAGAAAACTGGGGGGTTTATAATATTGGACCCTATTTGAATTCAATTTATATGATTGACAGCGAAGTTGGATGGACGGTTGGAGATGTTGGAAAAATATTTAAAACTGAAGATAGCGGTGAGACCTGGACAGTACTGAATAGGGATGTTGTTAATACAGACTTATACGGTGTTGATTTTATTAATCACTCCAAAGGATGGATTGTAGGTCATGGATCATCATACTACACTGATGATGGAGGTAAAATCTGGACTCAAATGAGTATTGGTTGGGGTTACCCCAATGCGGTAGACTTTGTTAATGATCTTGTCGGATGGGTTGTTGGGTACCCCAGCATTTGGCATACTACAGATGGTGGAGTTAGTTGGATCACTCAAAATACCAATCCCAGTTTTTCGTTCAACTCAGTTTTTTTTATTGATGAGAACAATGGCTGGACAGTCGGGACTTCGAATTGGGATTATGGTTCAATTCTACATACGAGTAATGGTGGGATGAACTGGGAAGAACAATATCGCATTATGAATGGTTCGCTTCATTATATAGACTTCATAGATCATTTGAAAGGGTGGGCCGTAGGTGGAGCAGAAGGTCACCAAATTGTTCTTCATACCAATGATGGAGGAGTAAATTGGGCACTGCAATATAACTCTGCTGAAGGGGGTCTCCGTTCAGTTGATTTTATTGATTCACTAAATGGTTGGGCCACAGCAACTTGGGGTGAACCAAGTGGCGCAGTTGTCAAAACCACAGATGGTGGTTTTACTTGGAATGGCGTTCTCAGTATACCCTTCCATCTTAGTAATGTTGAGTTCATTGATGATTTGAATGGATGGATTGGAGGATATGGACCAAATGCAACAATTCTTAGAACAACAGATGGAGGCATAAGCTGGATTGACCAAAACAGCCCGGAAGGATGTTCTCATATTTGTATGGTAGATACAAATACGGGTTTTGCTATTGGTCAAGGGAGCGTTATCCTTAGAACGACCACTGGAGGAGTTACATTTGTATGTGAGAATGTTTCTGATTTAGATTTATTTAAGAATTATTTTTTAAACCAAAACTATCCTAATCCATTTAATTCAACTACAATCATCAGTTGGCAGTTGGCGGTGGGCAGTCGGGTCCAACTTTCTATCTATGATTTATCTGGACGAGAGGTAGTTATGCTCGTGAATGAAGTACAGGCTGCCGGCTTACACCAGATTGAGTTCAATGGCTCGGGGATGGCCAGCGGAGTGTATTTTTACCGCCTGTCGGCAGGTCAATTTCAGCAGACAAAAAAACTTCTGCTGATGAAATAAGGAAAATCTTCCGGTAGGTCTTGAATAAAAATAAGGTTAAACTCGCAGAATATACAAAGAGGTGACCGGAAGGATTCAGGACAATACCGGAGGATGAGATGTATCATAGTAGAAACAGTTTATATGATCGGTCATTAGAAAAGACGCCGGAGCAAGTGTTCATGAACTCGCTCCGGTGTGATTTTAAGTTATCCCCTGCAAAGAGTGTTGGAGTACTCGAACTGGCCAATCCAAATTCCAATCTGAGCAATAATGCCCTGGGATATTTCAGTGCACAATCTGTCAGGAATTACCCACGGATAGACAGATGATTTAATCTGAAGCTCTTCGAATTTTACTGCACAATATTGAAATCTGCATAATAAAAATTTAGCCCTGAATCCCGGGATATTATTTTTCTTATACCCCATTTTATGATTTGAATATTTTAACCCGTCATATTATATTGATGTGTATTTTTAACCTTATATACGAATAAAAATATTCCACAGGATATTCCGAATCCTTTCTTCCCAAGTGCATTGCTCATAACAAAAATAATCAGAAACTGAAGAAAGGAATAAATATCCTGCCAGACTTTTATAATTTACTTTTAGAGCGATTCACTAAATGATAGGTGGGAAAATGACTGAGCCAAAATCTTTTCGCAAAGAAGAAATGCTGAAAGAATTACCGGTGCCGGGTAAAATCCTGCCGGAGATTTTCCTGAAACAGGTGGCTAAGTATGGTTCAAGCCGGGCAGCCCTGCGCTACAAAAGCGGCGGCCAGTGGAAA
>MESS01000088.1:2053-2360 GCA_001771055.1 Caldithrix sp. RBG_13_44_9 | reverse complement strand
ATTATCTTCGAGATCAGCAGTCTGATGACCCGCTATGATTATGTGTATGAAGAGGAAACCATTTCCTTTTTACCGCTCTCCCACATTGCCGAGCAGGTGATGACCATCTATGTTGGTATCATTGCCGCCAGTACTGTTTCCTTCGCCCAGAGTCTGGAGACTGTCAAAGATGATCTGTTGGAGGTACGTCCCACCCTATTCTTTTCGGTGCCGCGATTGTATGAAAAAGTCCATTCTTCCATCCTGGATAACGTGGCAGCTGCATCTTCCCTCAAGCGATCGCTGTTCAACTGGGCCATGGCGGTGG
>MESS01000088.1:1675-2023 GCA_001771055.1 Caldithrix sp. RBG_13_44_9 | reverse complement strand
AATCGGCTGTTCCCTTTTTTGCCGGTCTGCAGTGGAAGATTGCCAATCAGCTGGTGTTCAGCAAACTCAAACAGCGGCTGGGGCTGAACCGTACTAAAGTGCTGGCCAGCGGAGCGGCACCGCTGTCAGCCGAAGTCTCCCGCTTTTTTGGTGCGATGGGTATGGACATTTTCGAAGTCTTCGGGCAAACCGAGTGCACCGGGGTGAGTAACTGCACCCTGCCGGGGAAAATCATTCCCGGAGCGATTGGACCGGCCATTCCGGGCTGTGAGGTGGCTTTATTGGAAGATGGTGAAATTATCATCCGGGGCGAGAATGTTTTTTCAGGATACTGGAAAGATCCGGATG
>MESS01000088.1:1503-1659 GCA_001771055.1 Caldithrix sp. RBG_13_44_9 | reverse complement strand
GAGAAATGACTGGTTGTATACCGGTGATATCGGCTACATCGATGAGCAGGGATATCTCCATATCACTGACCGTAAGAAAGATATCATCGTGACCGCCGGCGGGAAAAATGTGGCACCGCAGAATATCGAAAATCTGTTAAAGCTGCATCCGGGTGT
>MESS01000088.1:0-1466 GCA_001771055.1 Caldithrix sp. RBG_13_44_9 | reverse complement strand
CTCACCTGCCTGTTCACGCTGAACAGCGATGCCCTGCCGAAACTGTATGAACAACTGGGAATCGCTAAGTTGACTCTGCAGGAAGCGGCCGGGCATCCGTTAATTGTAAAAAAATTTCAGGAATATGTGGATCAGGTAAACTCCGAACTGGCCAGTTATGAAAGCATCAAATATTTCCGGATCCTTCCCAGCGATTTTTCGGTGGAAACCGGAGAATTAACCCCAACCTTAAAGTTGAAGCGGCGGGTAATCAATGAGAAGTATAAAACATTCATAGATTCCATGTATTGATCAGATAATTGTCGCAAAGAGCATAGAGCAAAGCGCATAGCAGGAAATAGAAAACCGAAAGCGGAGAAGCGGAAAGCCTAGAGCAGTTTATAGTTGGCAATTGGCAGTTTGCAGTTGGCAAAGAGACTTAATCGGTCATTTCGGAAGGTCGTCCTGAGAGGGACTAGTGAGGAAGCAAGTTTATTCTGCCAACTGTCTGACCGGTGTCCGAACGGGATCAATCTATTGATGTTAATGTACCTAATTAGATGCTTCGTTCCGCTCAAAATGATATTGTGAGCCATTCATCAAAGGTTCCTTTTTTGCTGGATCTGGAAATATTGGACTCTGGCAAGATAGCTGTTGACAAAATGTTTCTCTATCGCTAAATTTTATTTGTTCTTACCAATATTCTTACAGATTCGTCAGGGTACTACCTGATTATTCCTCTTCTCCGGTATTGCCTCCTGTTCGTGGAAAATGCTTCGATTTCTGAGAATGCTTTTCGCTTTTCCAAAGAATATTTTTATTAAAGGAGGTAAGGTATGAATAGAAAAATTACCTGTTTATTTCTTCTGGTTTTGTTATCCATTTATCCTCTTCCCGCCCAGGAAAAAATCAGTCCCCGCCTGGATGATGAATTGACTATTGCTCAGAAAACGGGAACAACAGTTAGGGCGTTAGTGGTACTGCAGGATCAATTTAATCTGACTGCCCTGGAACAACAGTTATCGATAAGCAAATCAAACTTTCAGGAGCGAGCTTTCCGGGTCATTACCGGTCTACAGGATCATGCTCAGCAAACTCAGGCGGAAGTTTTAGGTTATTTGCAAAGTAAGAACTCTCAGGAAGTCGCAGAATGGCAAAATTTCTGGATCATGAATGCCATTGCCCTGGAAGCTCGGCCGGAGGTGATCCTGGAATTGAGCCAGAACTCTGAGGTAGCTTTGCTGGAATCAGATACCGGAATCGAGTTGATCCAGCCGGTCGATCGCCAACCAGCCCCATCGGTAAGGAACAACAGCTCCGAACCGGGATTAAGAGTGATCAATGCTCATCGTCTCTGGAATATTGGCATCACCGGGGAAGGAGTGATCGTGATGAATATGGACACTGGTGTGGATGGTCTTCACCCGGCCCTGGCCGCCCGCTGGCGCGGAAATGATTCCGATGTGCCGGCCTCGGCTGCCTGGTTT
>MESS01000087.1:45430-45572 GCA_001771055.1 Caldithrix sp. RBG_13_44_9 | reverse complement strand
CGATCGGCTCTCCCGTTACCATTTCCGTTCATATCTGCGGTCTTAAGCATGGGAACACTCCTTAGTAAATATGCCGGATGTCATAATAAATGTTCCCCTTCCCCGCCCATGGCATACGCGATGATCTTTTCCTGCGTAGCTT
>MESS01000087.1:44841-45117 GCA_001771055.1 Caldithrix sp. RBG_13_44_9 | reverse complement strand
AGCTTGATATATTTCTGGGGATCGCTCTGCCGCAATCTCAATGCTTCTTCATACGGAATCCCGGCCGGGACATACCCGTTCAGTTCATCATGGGCTGAGGTCTGATCGGTCACCATCTCCGGGATAATATTCCGTTTGATAAATTCCGGGAAAATATCGGCAGCATTTGCCAGCAGGCCGACCGACAACGGCTGTTTTTTGGCTTTGGCCTCCATGGCAAGTTTCAAAGCTTCATCCAGGCTGCGGGTCATCACGTCCAGGTAGCGGGTATCCAGC
>MESS01000087.1:43782-44791 GCA_001771055.1 Caldithrix sp. RBG_13_44_9 | reverse complement strand
ATTTATCGTTACCGCCAGTGGCTGGGCGCCGCCCATACCTCCCAGACCGGCGGTCAGGGAAAGTGTCCCGGTCAGATCTCCTTTAAATCGCTGGCGGGAGACTTCCGCAAAGGTCTCGTAGGTCCCCTGCAAGATTCCCTGGGTACCGATATAGATCCAGCTGCCGGCGGTCATCTGTCCGTACATCATCAACCCTTTCCGCTCCAGTTCCCGGAAATAATCCCAGTTATTCCATTTACCTACCAGATTGGAGTTAGCAATCAGCACCCGCGGGGCATAGGAAAAAGTGCGAAAGACCCCAACCGGTTTCCCGGACTGCACCAAAAGAGTCTCATCATTTTCCAATTCTTTTAAGGATTTAACAATCGCATCAAAGGCTTCCCAGTTGCGGGCAGCTTTACCGGTACCACCGTAAACTATGAGCTCGGCCGGTTTTTCCGCTACTTCCGGATCCAGATTATTCATCAGCATCCGCAAGGCCGCTTCCTGATGCCAGCCTTTGGTATTTAACTTATTGCCGCGCGGTGCCTGGATCTCTCTTGCCATTTTATTCCCCTTTCAATGATCACGATCAAAATTTAAAATGTGATTATATCCCTTGTTCTAGTAGTCATTGCGAGTCCGTCGGCAGATGGACGAAGCAATCTATTAGAGGTATTGCTACTGTCAATAACACTACTTCTTGCCTGGCCCATGCCATTCAGTCCCCCTTCTTTACTGATATTTGCCCATAAGTTATTTCACAGACCACCGGGGTAACTCCCCCTCCCTCTTGAATGAGGGAAGGGGCGGGGGTGGGTAAGAGAAACTTAACATCTTTTTATTATTTCCTTTTCCCTTATTTCAATGATTTGAAAGAAAATTTGTCCACATCAATCTTTATAGTAACTTGATAGAGAATATACTGATACTTTTTTATCCATATTTTATTTACTTCAAAATTTTTCTCTTTACCCATCCCTAAATCCCTTCCCTCATTCAAGAGGGAAGGGACTTTAATTGAGGCATC
>MESS01000087.1:43321-43671 GCA_001771055.1 Caldithrix sp. RBG_13_44_9 | reverse complement strand
GAAGGAAAAAAGCACAAAGCCCGGCTGATCCAGGGTCATTAGCTGGGCAATTTTACGGATCACCTGCTCCTCATTCTGATTATAGAGTGATATCCCCACCACATAGGGATCAGAATCCAGCTTATCCAGATATTGATCGATGCGCCGGCGAAAAACTTTGGTGTCGTTGGCATAATTCATGGGAACGGCAAAATCCAGCCATTTTTCTTTTAACCAGCGGTCCCAATCCTGAAAATAATTCCAGTGCGCCTCAACGATATCCGCTTTAACAGCGGCTGATAAAAAAATCTGTTCATTCTGGGAATGAACCGTCTGCGAGATCCTCTTGACAAAATCCGAAAGCCCATCCA
>MESS01000087.1:43008-43312 GCA_001771055.1 Caldithrix sp. RBG_13_44_9 | reverse complement strand
GCCGCCAGTGATAATAAAAGACCTCATAACCGGAGATGCTGAATTTCTGGGCAAAAATTTCCGGATTGGTCAAAAATTGCTGCGGGTCAAGTATATAGCGATTCTTGAATCCCTTTACCACATCGGGATGGATATCAAAACTCTGGTCAGGATAACGGATATAATCCAGATGGATACCGGATACCGGATAACGGGATATAATATCCTGTACAACTTGAATGAAATGCTGCTGAGCTTCCGGCTGCAGCGGGGATACATAGAGTCCTTCCAGATTGGCCTCTTTAAACGATTTGGGATAATTGCT
>MESS01000087.1:42799-42979 GCA_001771055.1 Caldithrix sp. RBG_13_44_9 | reverse complement strand
CCAGCCACTCGCTTTTTTTCTGGACAATATGATTGGTATCCGCGGGAAGCGTATCTTTGCTCCAGATATAAAAGACATTCAGCCAGGCATGGATCCGAATCCCATCATCGATCTTTTGACTGAGAATATATTGCAATGGATCAAAATCAGGATCATTAATCTCCCCGGCCCTGGATTCAT
>MESS01000087.1:39476-42785 GCA_001771055.1 Caldithrix sp. RBG_13_44_9 | reverse complement strand
TAAGCATCGCCTCGGCCCCGCACCTGCACAAACAGATCAGTAAAACCGCAATCGCGTGTCAATCTAAGGACCGAATCGATCTTGTCAGGAGTAGTAAGCCAGTGTCTTACTACCCAGATCCCGCGGACTGACCCACTATCCGGCAATTCGGCAGAATAACCCGGTTGCAGATTTATAAGAAGTGTAAAGACCAGAGATGATATGAATTTAATCATAGTGTTTGATTTTTTCAGCCGCTGGAATTTAGAGAATAATCTAAGGGGGATTCAATATCAATTTGAATAATTGTTTTTTTCTCTGCCTCTCTGCGTCTCATCGCGAGATTAGGTTTTTCTTCTCCCGCAGAGGCGCTGAGTTCGCTGAGAAAAAACCTACTTTAAAATAAATACACCAACCATCGGTAGTCATCGAGCTTCAGCTCGATGTATTTTCCCGCAGGGAAAATGTATTCATGCTAATATTAAATCTTTCCTCAATTCTTTCACCATCATCAATATTCTAAATCAGACAACTGTCGTTGTCTACACCGACCTAAAGGTCGGTGACTACCGGTGAAATGCTCATCGCTAAATCGTAAATGTCACTAAACGGTAGTCATCGAGCTTCAGCTCGAGGTATTTTCCCGCAGGGAAAATGTTTTCTTACCAATACCAAATTTTCCCTCAAATCTTTCACCTTCACCGATTTTCTAAATTAGACAACTGTCGTTGTCTACACCGACCATGAAGGTCGGTGACTACCTCGATGTGCTCATTTTCGAGAGAAGGTAAAGGATTATTTCAAATCCCCCATACCCCCTTTTCCAAAGGGGGCTAGGGGGATTTCTTAATCATCATCAAATACTTTTTACTATTTTCCCACCTCCCCCCAAAACAAAACCGGCGCCCAAAAAGAGCGCCGGCAGAATAAATAAATTTCATAAAGGAGTTCTACTATTTTTCTTTCTTATGTTCAGCCGATTTTGGTTTTTCACTTTTCTTTTTCGGCTCGGCTTTCTCATGGTGTTCTGCTTTTGCTTTCTCATGATGTTCTGCTTTCTTAGGGGCAGCTTTAGCCTTTTCTTTGTGTTTCTCTTCCTTGGCGGCTGGTTTCTTTTCTTTTTCCTCTTTAGGTTTCGCCTCTTTCTTCGGCTTCTTCTGGGCGGCCTTTTCTTTCACTTCTTCAGCTTTTTCTTCTACTTTTTCCTCAGTGGCTTCCTCGGCTGCGGCTGCTTTCTTTTCCGGTGCGGCTTTTTTCTTCTTCTTTTCCCCGGTCTTTTCTACCACCACCGGCTCAAAACCAACCAGCTGCAAAATGGCCAGTTCCGCTCCGTCACCCTGCCGGCGGCCCAGTTTAATTACCCGGGTATATCCGCCGTTCCGGTCGGCAAACGTGGGGGCAATCTCCTCAAAAAGTTTCTTCACCAGCTGATGATTCTGCAGCCATTTAAAAGCGTGACGGCGGGCGGCTACGGTGTCCTGTTTGGCAGCAGTGATCATTTTTTCGATCAGGCTGCGGGCCACCTTGGCCTTCACTAGAGTGGTCTTTATCTGCTTATGCTGAACCAGGGCCATGGACAGGTTGCGCAAGGTCGCTCGGCGATGAGACCTGGTCCTTCCCAGTTTTTTAGTCCTATTTCGATGTCGCATATCGTACCCCTATGTTTCGTAGAATCGTTAAGTGTGATGACAGCGGTTTATTCTTCACCTTTGAGATATTTATCCACATCCATCCCGAAATACAGTCCTTTTTTGTCCAGGATATCCTGAATTTCCTGCAGAGATTTCCGGCCGAAATTCCTGAATTTTAACAGCTCAGACTCATCCAGGCGTACCAGATCCGAGATCGACTTGATATTGGCATTTTTCAAACAGTTATGAGAACGGACCGAAAGTTCCAGTTCATCCACGCTCATGCGCAGCAGTTTCTTCACCCGCAGAATTTCCTCATCAATTTCCTGGGTCTCTTCTTCCTCCGGCTCAATTTCAAAATTGATGAACAACTGGACATGGTCTTTGATAATTTTACCGGCATAAGTCAGAGCATCGTCCGGCGTGATGCTGCCGTCGGTCTGGATCTCCAGGATCAGCTTCTCATAATCGGTCCGTTGCCCTACCCGGACATTCTCCACATTATAGTGGACATTGCGGATGGGCGAAAAAATCGAATCGATCGGAATCAGGCCGATGCTGGCTTCCAGCGGCTTATTCTCCTCCGCGGAGACATAACCCCGTCCTTTACCTACCCGGATCTCCAGCTCAAAATTGGCTTCTTTGTTCAGAGTGGCTATGTGATGATCCGGATTCAGAATTTCAAAATCGGTGGTGTTTGCTCCGATATGGCCGGCTTTGAGATCCAGTGGTCCTTTCAAATTCAGGGTCACTTTGTCCGGACGCTTGTTCAGCAATTTAATCCGTACCTCCTTGAGATTCAGGATCATTTCCACCACATCCTCTTTCACTCCCTTGACGGTGGAAAATTCATGCTGCACTCCATTGATACGAATGGCGGTAATGGCGGAACCCTGCAGTGAAGAGAGCAGGACCCTGCGGAAGACATTGCCCAGGGTAACCCCAAATCCTCTTTCCAGAGGCTGAACAATGAATCTACCAAAATTCGCAGAAAAACTGGATTCATCCAATTCTACTTTTTCTGGCATTAAAAGATTAACGTAATTCATATATCTCCGAATCGTTTTAGAATTTCAAATACTTCGTTTATTTAGAATAAAGCTCTATGATCAGGTTTTCCTGGACGTTGACTGGAATGTCCTGCCGGGAGGGAACATCCATGAAAACTCCCTGCATTTTGGCTTTATCCAGGCTCAGCCAGGGTAACATGGCATCATCTTTAATCCGCTTCATGGACTCATGAATTGCATTGAGTTTGCGACTTTTCTCCTGCACTTCAATCACGTCATTGGGACGCAGCAGGAAGGACGGTACGTTGACGATTCTGCTGTTTACTCTAAAATGGCGGTGCAGAATCAACTGCCTGGCACTGTTGCGTGAAGGAGCAAGTCCTAAACGATAAATCACATTATCCAGCCGGCTTTCCAGCAATTTCAGCAGGGTCTCTCCGCTGATGCCTTTCTGGCGGGTGGCTCGTTCATAATAATTGCGGAATTGGGTTTCCAGGATACCGTAAATCCGTTTCACCTTCTGCTTTTCCCGTAACTGCACTCCGTATTCTGATAATTTCGACCGCTGGCCTACTCCATGCTGGCCGGGAACATAAGATCGTTTATCGAAGGAACACTTCGCCGATAGACAGCGGGTTCCCTTTAAAAATAACTTTTCTCCTTCACGTCTGCACAATTTGCAAACTGGA
>MESS01000087.1:39113-39404 GCA_001771055.1 Caldithrix sp. RBG_13_44_9 | reverse complement strand
CCATTATGCGGCACCGGTGACACATCCTTTATGCTCAGGATCTCCAATCCGGCGGCCTGTAAAGACCGGATGGCGGCTTCACGACCAGCGCCCGGTCCTTTTACCTGCACCAGCACCTGCCGGAGACCTAGATCCAGCGCTTCTCTGGCGGCGCTTTCGGCGGCCTGCTGGGCGGCAAAGGGCGTGTTCTTGCGTGATCCCTTAAAACCCATTTTGCCGGCCGAGGCCCAGGAAATCACTTCACCATTCATACTGGTTAAGGTAATGGTGGTATTATTAAATGTCGAACGG
>MESS01000087.1:32913-39100 GCA_001771055.1 Caldithrix sp. RBG_13_44_9 | reverse complement strand
CCTGGGCATCCACCCGCTCTTTCTTTTTCTTTACAGTTCGTGTAGTTGTTCTTTGTGCCAATTTACTTTCTCCTCAATTTATTTTTTCCGTGCACCCACACCACGGCGACGGCCTTTCCGGGTCCGGGCATTGGTGCTGGTCCGTTGTCCGCGCACCGGTAAACCTGATTTGTGGCGGAAACCCCGGTAACAGTTGATATCAATCAACCGCTTGATGTTCATATTGATTTCGGTCTTTAAGGATCCTTCAACTTTGTAATTTTGCTGAATCACATTACGAATGTCACGAACCTGTTCATCTGTGAGATCCTTGGTCCGCATCCCCGGATTAACCCCCGCTTCCTGGCAGATTTTTTCTCCGGAAGAGCGTCCGATGCCATAAATGTAGCTTAAGGCAACTCCGATGGGTTTCATTTTGGGTAAATCTACACCAACAATACGAGCCAAAATAGCCTCCTTAAGTTATTAACCCTGTCGTTGTTTGTGTTTGGGATTTTTCTTGCAGATCACCCGCACCACCCCATGCCGGCGGATAATCTTGCAATTTTCACAACGCTTTTTAACTGATGTCTGAACTTTCATTTTATTCCCCGATTATTTTCCGTTATTTATAACGATAGGTAATCCGGCCTCGCTTCAAATCATAAGGTGAAAGTTCGATCTTTACCTTATCGCCGGGTAAAATTTTAATAAAATGCATCCGCATCTTACCGGAAACATGCGCCAGCACTTCATGTCCACTCTCCAGCTTCACAATGAATGAAGCATTGGGCAAAGTCTCTTTGATCACTCCATCTACTAAAATCGGCTGTTCTTTAGCCAATTAAAATACCTCGTCTTTTAAATTATGCTCAGTTAAAATCTCCGGTGCACCTTTCCGCACTACTACCGTATGCTCAAAGTGGGCGGAGGGTAATCCATCCCGCGTCACTACCGTCCAGCCGTCCTGCAGGGTCGTCACATACTGCTCACCCAGGTTGATCATCGGTTCAATCGCCAGCACCATCCCCTCTTTTAACAGCGGCCCGCGATTGGGCTTTCCAAAATTGAACACCTGCGGCGGTTCATGCAGCGATTTCCCGATTCCATGACCTACCAGTTCCCGCACTACTCCGTAACCGTGGGACTCGGCGTGACTCTGGATGGCATGAGAAATATCCTGCAGCCGGTTACCATCCCGGGCTTTCTCAATTCCCAGGTAGAGGGCCTTAATGGTCTCCTGCAATAACTTCTTTACTGCCGGATCGATGTTTCCCACCGGAAAAGTAAAGGCCGAATCTCCGTAATACCCATTCTTTTCCACCCCGATGTCCACACTCACAATATCACCTTCCTTGAGAATCCGACGTTTGGTGGGAATACCATGAACCACTTCCTGATTGATGGATATACAGGAGTTCGCAGGAAATCCATACATTCCCTTAAAGGCCGGCTTGGCATCTTTTGAACGAATAAATTTCTCAATCTCCTCGTCCAATTTCCCGGTAGATACACCAGGTTTTATCAAAGACCTAATATATACAAACGCATCTGAGGTGATTTTCGAACTGATTCGCATCAGTTCGATCTCCTCTTCATTTTTCACCGGTATCATTTAAAACCTTCGACCCCGAATCCTGCCTCCACCTTTCATGAATCCATCATAATGCCGCATGAACAGGTGTGACTCAAACCGCTGGATGGTATCCAGTGCCACACCCACAATAATCAACAGACCGGTACCGCCAAAAAATGAAGCGTAATTATAGGATATCTTGAATACCCGCACCAGGATGTAGGGAACAATTGCCACTAATGCCAGGGCAATCGATCCCGGCAAGGTGATTCGGGTAAGAATCGAATCCAGATACTCGGCGGTCTTTTTACCCGGACGAACCCCGGGGATAAATCCGCCCTGTTTCTTCAGATTTTCCGCCACATCCACCGGATTAAGGGCGATGGCGGTATAAAAATAGGTGAAGAAGACAATCATGACGCCGTATACCAGCCAGTAAAACCATGATTCCATCGAAAAGGCCCGCTGCAGAGTCCCAATAAATTCACTATCCGGAAAGAAAGAAAACAGGGTACTGGGAACGAACATGATGGCCTGGGCGAAGATGATGGGCATTACTCCGGCGGTATTTACCCGCAGCGGAAAGTGGGTATTCACTCCGCCATAGACTTTCCGTCCCACCACCCGTTTGGCGTACTGCACTGGTATTTTGCGGGTTGCCTGGGTCAGAACTACCACTCCAGCCACAATCAGAAATGCCAGCACGATTAAAAACAATTCCGTGAGCAGTGCCCGGTTTCCGCTGGAAAACTGAATCCATTCCTCAATAAGGGCATGGGGAAAACGGGCGACAATACCGATAAAAATAATCAGGGAAATTCCATTCCCGATTCCCCGTTCATCAATCAATTCACCCAGCCACATGATGAGAATGGTACCGGTGGACATGGACAGCATGGTCAACGCACGGAAACCCATACCTGGATCTATCACAGCTTTCACCCCGTTCACCTCGATACTTTCCAGAAAGACCGCCACTCCAAAGGACTGCATGGCAGAAATAAACAGGGTTCCATAGCGGGTGTACTGGGTGATCTTTTTACGGCCTTCCTCACCCTCTTTTTGCAGGCGCTGGATATATGGAACAACCGCTCCCAGTAATTGCAGAATAATGGAAGCGCTGATATAGGGCATGACCCCCAGACCAAAAAGGGCCGCTTTACTGAAAGCGCCGCCGGCGAATAGATCGTACAGACCGAACAGAGTACCCGCTAAACTCTTCATCCCTTCTGCCAGCACTGCCGTATCAATGCCCGGAGTAACAATATGAGTACCGATCCGCTCGAAGGCCAGTATCATCACGGTAAACAGAATTCTCTGCCTGAGATCATGAATTTTGAAGATGTTACGAAAGGTCTCAATCATAATAGCGTGACTATGCCTCCTCGCTTTTCAACCTTTTCTTTGGCCGTTTTGCTGACTGCATGAACTTTGACGTTTACTTTTTTCTCGAATTCCCCCTCACCTAATAATTTGACCGGTCGTTTACTGCTTCTGATCAAACCGGCCTCTCTCAGTACTTCCGGGGTAATTTCCTCAGCTTTTTCAATTCTGGTTAGATCTTTAAGATTAACAACCTGATACTCAATTCTATCGGGATTGGAAAAGCCATGTTTGGGTAATCGTCTCTGTAACGGCATTTGTCCGCCTTCAAACCAGGGAAGGCGTTTCGAGCCGGAGCGGGCATGCTGACCTTTATCGCCTCTTCCAGCAGTGACACCCTGTCCCGTTGCCTGGCCCCGCCCGATACGTTTGCTCTTTTTCGTTGAACCCTTGGCCCCTTTGAGATTCCCTAATTTCATATTTTCACCTTACTATTATTGAATTTCTTCCCATTTCACCATATGAGTGACTTTCGAAATCATACCGCGCAGCTGGGGTGTATCAACCATTTCTCTGGTATGTCCGATTCTTTTTAATCCCAGCGCAGCCATGGTCTTCTTATGACCAGGCTTTTGATGGATCAGGCTGCGAACCTGGGTAATTCTTATCTTCTTTTCTTTGTGAGTAGTCATATTTACTTATCTCTCTTTTTATCCTCTGAACAATTCCGCCATTGTTACTCCCCGTTTCCGGGCGATAGTGCCGGCATCTTCCAGTGACAGTAAAGCGGACATAGTCGCCTTAACAATATTATGGGGATTTTGCGAACCGATCACCTTGGTCAGAATATCCTTGATACCCACCACCTCGCAAATCGCCCGCACCGGTCCACCGGCAATTACTCCAGTACCCGGACTGGCAGGTTTCAGGATAACTTTTCCTGCACCATATTTACCGAAAATAGTATATGGAATGGTAGTGCCCAGTAAATTGACCCAGACAATATCCTTCTTGGCGCGTTCGGTAGCTTTGCTGATGGCATTGACCACTTCATTGGCCTTTCCCTGGCCCACTCCCACATGGCCTTTTGCATCCCCAACCACTACGATGGCACTGAAGCTGAATCGCCGGCCACCTTTTACCACCTTTGCCACCCGGTTGATGTAAACCACTTTTTCCTTTAATTCCAGTTCATGCGGATTCAACGTATCAATCACTGCAACACCTCTACATTTTTCAATTAAAATTCCAATCCAGCTTCTCTGGCACTTTCAGCCAGGGCCTTTACCCGGCCATGATAGGCATACCCGTTTCGGTCGAAAATCACTTGAGTGATCTGCTGATTGACGGCTCTCTGGGCGATTAATTTACCGACCAGCTTACTGGCTTCGGTCTTATTCTTGCTTTTTTTCACCTCTTCCCTGATTTCCTTGCTCAGAGTGGAGGCTCCCAGCAGTGTTTTTTCCTTTGCATCGTCAACAATTTGCCCGTAAATGTTATTCAGGCTGCGGAATACCACCAGGCGTGGCCTGGTTCTGTCTCCCATGATTCTTCTTTTTCTTTTCTTTCTATTGCTCATGATCTAGAAACTCCCTGCATAAATTTTATTTATTAACCGGCAGTCTTTCCGGCTTTGCGTCTCACTAATTCTCCCTCGTACCGGACACCCTTGCCCTTGTAAGGTTCCGGGGGTCGGTAGGCCCGGATTTTAGCGGCCACTTCTCCCACCACCACTTTATCAATACCGGTCACTTCAATTTTGGTAGGCACCGGGACATTCAGGGTGATTCCCTTAGGCGGAACAAGGAATATGTTGTGCGAAAAACCCAGGGCCAGCAATATTCCGCTTCCCTTTTTCTCGGCCTTAAATCCGACTCCGATGATTTCCAGATTCTTTTTATAGCCAGTGGTTACCCCAAGGATCATATTATTGATCAGGGTACGGGTCAGACCATGAAGTGAACGGTGATAGATGGAATCAGAAGGCCGGTTCAGGACAATTTTGTCCTCCTCTTTCCGGATTTCTAATTCCCTGCTGATGGAAATGTTCAGTTCACCCTTGGGGCCCTTGACCCAGGCTTTCCCCTGCTCAATTTTCACTTCCACATTCTTTGGTACCCGAATAGGTAATCTACCGATACGAGACACTTTTACACTCCTTTACCTTATACTTTACCAGACATAACAGAGTACTTCACCGCCAACATTTTCTCTTTTTGCTTGGCGCTCTGTCATTATTCCCTTTGAGGTGCTGATCAGGGCAATCCCCATATTATTCTTGACCCGCGGCAGTTCATCGACTTCCACGTATTGCCTCCGCCCGGGGGTGCTTACTCTCTGCAACGAGTGGATTATGGATTTGCCATCATTGTCGAATTTCAGGAAGATCCGGAGAACTCCCTGTTTTCCATCATCGATCATCACAAAATTTCGAATGAACTTCTGGTCATATAATATTTCCGCCATTCTCTTCTTCATTCCGGAGGCCGGGATATCTACCCGACGATGTCCTGCCTGAATGGCATTACGAATTCGCGTTAAAAAATCTGCAATTGGATCCGTCATACTCATATCGCTCTTCTCCTAACCAATTACCAACTGGCCTTGTAGATACCCGGGATTTCACCCTTATTCGCTAAATCCCGCAGACAAATTCGACAAAGATCAAACTTGCGGTAGTAAGCCCGCGGCCTGCCGCATCTTTTACAGCGGTTATACCGCCGGACTTTAAACCGCGGTTCTCGAATTGATTTTGCAATCATTGCTTTTCTTGCCAAAGTTTATGCTCCTCTTTTATTGACGAAATGGCATACCAAACGATTTCAGCAGTTCATATGCTTCCGCATCACTCTTCGCATCGGTAACGATAGTGATGTTCATTCCACGAATTTTATCAATCTTATCCACATTGACTTCCGGGAAAATGATCTGCTCCTGCACTCCAATCGAATAATTTCCCCGGCCGTCAAACGACTTATCGGACAATCCCCGAAAATCGCGGATCCGCGGGATCACCAGATTAATGAAACGATCCAGAAACTCATACATCCGCTGGCCGCGCAGGGTTACGGCCGCTCCTATTTTCATCCCCTGCCGGAGCTTGAAATTGGAGATCGACTTCTTGGCCGATCGATAGTATGGTTTCTGCCCGGTGATTACCCCCAGGTCGTTGATCGCGTTTTCCAGGGACTTGGGATCCTGCAGGGCTTCACCAACCCCGATATTCAGATTGATCTTCTTTAATCTCGGAACCTGCATGACGTTTTTATATTCGAAACGCTTCATCATGTTAGAAACAATTTCTGCAGA
>MESS01000087.1:23431-32892 GCA_001771055.1 Caldithrix sp. RBG_13_44_9 | reverse complement strand
GATATACTTTTCCATGATAAAAACCTTTAGCTTATTAAATAATTTCTCCACAATCTGAATGTTTACAGAATCTCACTTTTGACTTGTCTTCCAGAATCTTGATCCCGATCCGGGTAGGACGGGTACATTTGGGACAAATAACTTTCAGATTCGAAATGTGAATCGATCCCTCTTTCTCAACAATGCCGCCCCGCGGCAGATCCTTGGTAGGCCGTTGGTGACGTTTGATCAGATTCACTCCTTCCACCACCGCCCGGCCTTTCTCCGTGAAAACTTTCAGGACTTTTCCGGTCTTTCCGCGAGATTTACCACTCAGTACCATCACTGAATCGTTTTTAACGATCTTCTTCATATCACGATATCCTTATTAAAGAACTTCTGGTGCTAAAGACACAATTTTCATAAAATCTTTTTCCCGTAATTCCCGCGCCACCGGTCCAAATATACGGGTACCCCGCGGCTCACCCTGCTCATTTAACAGTACCGCCGCATTTTCATCGAAGCGGATGTAACTACCATCGGCCCGCCTAATTTCTTTTTTGGTGCGTACCACCACCGCCCGGGATACTTCTCCCTTTTTAACCGGTGCATTGGGAATTGCGCTTTTCACACTTACCACAATGATATCACCCACCGACGCATAACGCCGGTCCGAACCACCTAGCACCCGGATACACATCACCCGCTTGGCTCCCGAATTATCCGCAACGTTTAATCTTGAATATTCCTGTATCATGGCGAAAACTCCACCTTCTGGGATTATTTCACTTTTTCTAGTATTTCGACAACCCGCCAGCGTTTGGTTTTACTCAAAGGCCGGGTCTCAACAATTCTAACCTTATCACCGATCTTGCACTCATTCTTTTCATCATGTGCTTTGAATTTCGAGGTTCTTTTGATGAACTTTTTATACACAGGGTGTTGTACCAGCCGTTCGACTGCTATTACCGCTGTCTTATTCATCTTGTCGCTTACCACCACCCCGATTCTGCTTTTACGTATTCCTCTTTCCATATCGTTCTATTACCTAGGCTTTGGTTTCGGTTTTTGGTTGGGATATTCCCAATTCATATTCACGAAGAATGCATCTGATTTTAGAAATATTTCGCTTCACCAGTTTGATCCGGCTGGGATTTGCCAGCTGATGAGTCGCCTTCTGAATGTTCAGATTGGCCAGCTCATCTTTGAAATCTTCCAATTTCCCCTTCAATTCTTCGGTCGGTATTTCTCTCATTTCTCTGACTTTCATTGTTCCTTACCTCATGCCTGTTCTCGTGACACAAATCTGGTTTTAATGGGCAGTTTATGAGAAGCCAAACGCATGGCCTCTTTGGCAATGTCTTCAGTCACACCTTCAATTTCAAACATTACTCGGCCCGGTTTGACCACCGCTACCCAGAATTCCGGGGCACCTTTTCCTTTTCCCATCCGAGTTTCTGCCGGCTTTTTAGTTACCGGCTTATCCGGAAATATCCGGATCCAAACTTTTCCGCCACGCTTGATGTGACGGGTCATCGCAATACGTGCCGCTTCGATTTGCCGACTGGTAATCCAATATGCTTCCAGTGCTTTTAAACCGTATTGTCCGAAAGTAATGGTACTACCGCTGTGGGCCTTACCCCGGACCCTGCCACGCTGCTGTTTTCTATATTTTACCCTTTTCGGCATTAACATGACTTCTCTCCTTCAAATGGTTAGCGTTCTAAAACCGTTCCGTGGCACAGCCAAACCTTCACGCCGATACAGCCGTAAGTGGTGATGGCGGTGCTGGTGGCATAGTCAATGTCAGAACGCAGAGTGTGTAACGGAATACGACCTTCTTTATAAGATTCAGTCCGGGCCATTTCCGCACCTGCCAGCCGGCCGGAACAAGTAAGTTTGATCCCGTCTGCTCCCAACCGCATGGCCGAGGTAATCGCCCGCTTCATGGCTCGCCGGAAGGAAACTTTGCCCTCCAGCTGCCGGGCAATGTTCTGGGAAATTAAAAAGGCATCCAGCTCAGGATGTTTAATTTCCTTGATATTAATTTGCACATCTTTATTGATCAGTTTTTTTAACTCTTCTTTGAGTTTGTCAACTTCGGTACCCTTTTTTCCAATGACTACTCCAGGTCTGGCAGTATTCAATTCTAACAATACTTTTTTGGGTGTTCTTTCAATTTTAATCTTGGAAATGGCGCCATCCGGGATTCTCTTGCGAACATATTTCTTAATGAGCAGGTCCTCATTCACCATTTTCCCGAAATTCTTCTCGTCGAACCACTGAGATTCCCAGTTACGGGTTACACTCAGGCGAAAACCGATTGGATTTGTTTTTTGACCCAAGTTCGTCCTCCGATTATTCTTTTACTTTATCTTCAATGACAATCGTGAGATGGCTGGTTCGCCGGCGAATCCGGCCTACCCGGCCCATTGACATCGGGCGAAAGCGCCGCAGGGCTGGTCCGCCATCCACACGTACATGTTTAATATATAGATCGTGAGTGGTAATCTTTTTACCCTCATATGATTCAAAAAAATTGGCCACTGCCGAGCGCAGAGCTTTTTCAATAAAATCGGCACTCCGCTTGGGTGAAAAATGCAGGTAATTTAAGGCTAGCTCTACATTCTGACCTTTGATCTGGTTCAGCACCCGCCGCATTTTTAGAGGAGAGGTACGCAAAAATCTAGATTTGGCTTGTGATTCCATTTCTTACTCCGCTTCTACTTTTGAATTTTAACGGCCCGCTCGGATTTCCCGGCATGTCCGCGGAAAGTCCTGGTTAAGGCGAATTCACCCAGCTTATGACCTACCATATTCTCGGTGATGTAAACCGGGATAAATTTGATCCCGTTGTGAACCGCCACCGTATGTCCCACAAATTCCGGTGGGATGGTACTTCGACGTGCCCAGGTTTTAACCACTTTTTTCTGACCGCTCTCATTTAACTGTTCGATCTTTTGTCTCAGCTTAAGATCAATATATGGACCCTTTTTTAAGGACCTGGCCATAACTACTCCTCGTTATTTTCTCCGTTTAACAATCAATGCACTTGACTTTTTCTTGCGCTTCCTGGTCTTCAATCCCTTGGATAATTGTCCCCAGGGTGAACAGGGATGCCGTCCGCCGGAGGTTTTTCCTTCCCCACCTCCCATAGGATGGTCAACAGGATTCATGGCTACCCCCCGGACGTGCGGCCGGCGGCCCAGCCAGCGGCTGCGGCCAGCTTTTCCTAAAGAAATATTATTCCACTCTACATTGCTCACCTGCCCGATAGTTGCATAGCAATCCAGCCTGAATTTTCTGATTTCCCCGGAAGGCATTCTCACTAACGCCATTTTCCCCTCCTTGGCAATCAACTGCGAAGTAGATCCGGCACTTCGGGCCACCTGGCCTCCTTTTCCGGGAACTACTTCTATATTATGAATTTCCATCCCTAAAGGAATTTTATCCAACGGAAGAGCGTTTCCCACTTTGATTTCCACATTCTGTCCGGAAACCACCTTATCTCCAACCTTAAGCCCGTTGGGAGCAACAATATATTTTTTCTCTCCATCGGCATAATACAACAGGGCAATCCTGGCGGTACGGTTGGGATCATACTCAATGGCCTGGACGGTTGCCGGGATGTCAATTTTTTTCCGTTTGAAATCGACCAGCCGGTAATGACGTTTGTGTCCTCCACCCCGGTGGAAGGCCGTCACCCGCCCCAGGTTATTGCGTCCGCCGCTTCTCTTCTTCGGCTCCAGCAGTGACTTTTCCGGTGATTCTTTGGTTACATCATCTTTGGTCACGTCAACGCGGAAGCGAATGCTCGATGTAAATGGTTTATACTTTTTTAAGCCCATTACCTGTCTCCATACCTAAAATCATAAGTTTTCCAGAAAATCTAGTTTGTCACCCTGCTTCAAGGTAACTGTTGCCTTTTTCCAGTGTGAAGTGTATCCCTGCACCCGTCCACCTCTGGTGAACCGCTGCCGTGGTTTCGGCTTGACATTTTCGGTCCGGATACTTTCTACTTTCACGGAAAAACGCTTTTCAATCGCATAACGGATTTCAATTTTATTGGCATCGGTGGCCACATTAAAGACATACTGGTTTTGTGTATCCTTCAACCGCAGCGCTTTTTCTGTCAATACCGGTTGAATGATTATCTCTCTTGGATCTCTCATGCCAGCACCTCATTGACTACTTGGATGGCACCCTTCTGAAAAATGACAAACTGAGAATTCAAGACATCATATACTGAAAAGTCAGGCGCCTTTTGGACTTTGGTATATGGAATATTCCGCGAAGAAAGAATTAGATTCTTGTCAACGTCCTTGGTTACAATTAACACATTGGTTGTTTCCAGTTTCAGGTTCTTAAATATTTCCATCACCTTCTTGGTCTTGATTTCTTCCATCGAGAAATCTTCCAGGACCATCATTTTATTTTCTTTAAATTTTGAAGACAAGACCGATTTACGGGCTATTTTACTGACTTTCTTTGGCAGAGACTGCGGATAGTCCCGCGGATTGGGTCCATGAGCAATACCCCCACCCTCCATATGGGCTGCCCGGATAGTTCCCTGCCGGGCACGACCGGTACCCTTTTGCCGGAACGGTTTTACTCCACCTCCCGATACTTCCGCCCGGGTCTTGGTGGAATGCGTACCCTGCCGCTGATTGGCCAGATAAACCTTTACTGCCAGGTATACCACATGTTCATTGGGAGTGATACCAAACACTTCAGGATTTAACTGTACCTTCTGATTGGTTTTACTGCCGTCAATTTTATAAACATTAAGTTCCATACTGAAACACTCCACTCTCTTTCATTAATATGGATAGATCTCGACAAAACTGTTACGGGCACCGGGTACTGCCCCGCGGATATAAAGCAGATTCTTTTCTACATCTACTTTTACCACTTTTAGATTCAATGCCGAATACTGCTTGTTCCCCATTTGTCCGGCCATTTTTAACCCTTTGTATACCCTGGACGGATCCGAACTCTGTCCCAGCGAACCGGGAGCCCGTAAACGGTCGGACTGCCCGTGACTCACCGGACCACCGGCGAAATTATGCCGTTTTACCGTCCCCATAAAACCGCGTCCCTTGCTGGTACCAGTTACTTTTACTGCATCACCGGCTTTGAAAATATCCACTTTCACCACATCGCCTGCCTTGAGTTCGAGTCCCGTAAAAAGGGAAAATTCTTTCAGTTTCCTTACCGCTTCCACTCCTGATTTCTTAAAATGACCGGTCCTGGGTTTAGTGACATTCTTCGCTTTAACCTTTCCAAACCCCAGTTGAATCGCTTCGTACCCGTCATTTTTCTTGGTTTTTACCTGGGTCACATAGCACGGTCCAGCTTCGATGACGGTAACGTCCAAGGTGTTTCCTGCTTCATCAAAGATCCTGGTCATTCCAATTTTTTTACCCAACATACCACTCATTGTTATCTCCAATATATCATCAGGTTTTGATTTCGATATCCACGCCCGCCGGAAGTTCCAGTTTCATCAATTGATCGATGGTTTTATTAGTGGCATTGTGAATATCGATCAATCTCTTATGAATCCGGCGTTCAAACTGCTCCCGGGATTTTTTGTCCACATGCGGTGAACGCAGTACTGTGTAAACACTGCGATTGGTGGGCAATGGAATTGGCCCCGAGATCAATGCACCGGTGGCTTTTGCAGTGGTGATGATCTTTTCGGCAGACTTATCGATTAAATGGTAATCATATGCCTTCAGTTTGATTCTGATACTTTGACCTGCCACAAATTCACCTTTAATTTTTTGGTTTTTTACCTACGACATTTTCAATAATTTCATCGGAAATACTCTGCGGGATCACATCATAATGGTTGAATTCCATCGTGTAAATAGCCCGTCCCTGAGTAACTGACCGCAATGCCGTTGCATATCCGAACATTTCACTTAATGGTACAAATCCCTCCACTACCTGGGCATCTTTGCGCGGTAAAATTCCGGTTATCTTGCCCCGTCTGGAATTGAGATCGCCGATAACATCCCCCAGATATTCCTCCGGAACAATCACTTCAACTTCCATGACCGGCTCCAGCAAAATGGATCCGGCTTTCTCCATCGCATTTTTGATGGCAATCGAACCGGCAATCTTGAAGGCCATCTCACTGCTGTCCACTTCATGGAATGAACCGTCGATCAAACGAACTTTCACATCAACTACTGGATAACCTGCCATTACCCCATTTTTCAAAGCATCTTCAATTCCATTTTTCACCGAAGGAATGTATTCTCGGGGAATAGTCCCGCCCACAATTTTATTTTCAAATTCAAAGCCCCCACCCTTGGAATTGGGTTCTGCCTCAATCACCACATGCCCGTATTGCCCCCGGCCGCCGGACTGACGAATAAATTTCCCCTCGGTGGAAACTGCCCGGGTAATCGTTTCTTTGTAAGCCACCTGGGGCTTTCCTATTCTGGCGCCCACTTTAAACTCCCGCAACAGCCGGTCGGTGATAATTTCCAGGTGCAACTCCCCCATCCCGCTGATCAGAGTTTCACCGGTTTCATGATCAAAGGAAACCCGGAAGGTCGGATCTTCATCACTTAATTTTCCCAGCGAATCACCTAGTTTTTCCTGATCGGCCTTCGATTTCGGTTCAATGGATACCGCAATAACCGGTTCCGGGAATTTCATGGATTCCAGAATGATCGGCTTATCAACAGCTGATAATGTTTCGCCGGTGCGGGTAAATTTAAATCCCACTGCGGCTGCGATATCGCCCGTCCACACATTATCAATGTCTTCCCGGCGGTTGGCATGCATCTGCAGAATCCGCCCCAATCTTTCTTTTTTACCATTATTAGCATTCAATATATAAGAACCGGATTTGGCCATACCTGAATAGACCCGGAAATAGGTTAATTTCCCGACATAAGGATCGGTCATAATTTTAAAAGCCAGGGCGGTAAAAGGATCGTTATCTTCCGCTTTCCGCTGAACCTCTTTTTCAGAACGGGGATCAACTCCTTTCACCGGTGGAACATCCCGCGGAGAAGGCAGGTAATCTACCACTGCATCCAGTAACCGCTGAACACCTTTATTTTTGAAGGCTGAGCCCAGCATCACCGGAACGATGTGAGATTGAATCGTTCCTTTGCGGATAGCTGCCTTAAGCTGGGCCTCACTGATTTCCTTTCCTTCCAGATAGGATTCCATTAAATGGTCATCATATTCCGAAGCTGCTTCGATCAGATGGGTACGATATTCATTCACCTGGGCCTGCAAGTCTCTGGGAATTTCCTGCTCAATCCAGGTTGATCCCAGACTGCTCTCATCATAAATCACGGCTTTCATTTTGACCAGGTCAACCAGACCGGTAAACAGATCCCCCTGGCCCAGTGGAATTTGCATCGCTACCGGATGGGCACTCAAACGGATCTTAATCATCTCCAACACATTATAAAAATCGGCCCCGATCCGGTCCATTTTGTTGACAAAAGCGATTCGTGGAACCATATAACGATTTGCCTGACGCCAGACAGTTTCCGATTGCGGTTCCACTCCGCCCACGGCACAGAACAGGGCTACTGCTCCATCGAGAACCCGCAGGGATCTTTCCACTTCAGCCGTAAAGTCCACATGTCCCGGAGTATCAATGATATTGATCCGGTGATTATCCCAGGAACAGGTGGTAGCGGCAGAAGTAATGGTGATTCCCCGTTCCCGCTCTTGGTCCATCCAGTCCATAGTGGTAGATCCTTCATGGACCTCACCCATCCGGTGCAGTCGTCCGGTATAAAACAGGATGCGCTCGGTCGTAGTGGTCTTACCCGCATCGATGTGCGCCATAATCCCTATATTTCTGGTTTTTTCAAGAGGAAACCGCTCTGCCATTTACTATAGACTCCCGTCTGATTCCTTTTACCACCGGAAATGAGCAAAAGCCTTGTTGGCTTCTGCCATTTTATGGGTATCTTCTTTCTTTTTAACTGCCGAACCTTCATTTTTAAAAGCGGCCATGATCTCATTGGCCAGCCGCTCAGACATGGTTCGCTCTGAACGATCCCGAGAATAGGAAACCAGCCACCGGATAGCGAGGGACCGTCGCCGGTGTTCACGCACTTCCACCGGTATTTGATACGTAGCGCCTCCAACCCGGCGGGAGCGAACCTCCAGAATAGGTGCCACATTATCCATGGCTTTTTTGAACACCACCAACGGATCCTGCTTCAATTTCTGTTCAATCAGATCCATGGCGGTATAAAAAATGATCTCGGCCTTGCTCTTGTTTCCTTCTAAGATAAGACCATTAATAAATTTACTTACCAGTTCACTTTTATATTTCGGATCAGGTAAAACAATTCTCTCGGGTGCTCTTCTTCGCCTCATAGTATCCTCGGATCCTTATGCTTTCTTTGCCTTCTTGGTGCCATACTTTGAACGGCCTTGCATCCGGTCATTCACACCCCCGGCATCCAGAGTTCCGCGGATGATGTGATATCGGACGCCGGGTAGATCTTTCACTCGTCCCCCCCGGATAAGAACCAGCGAGTGCTCTTGCAGGTTATGTCCTTCACCAGGAATGTAGGCGGTGACTTCGATCTGATTGGTCAGACGAACCCGCGCTACCTTTCGCAATGCCGAATTCGGCTTTTTGGGAGTGGTAGTATAAACTCTGGTACAGACACCTCGTCTCTGGGGTGAACCGCCTAAGGCTGGAGCTTTATTTTTCTTCTCTACTTTTTCTCTTCCATGCCTGATAAGTTGATTGATCGTTGGCAAAGCCGCCTCCTAATAAATTTTAAAAAGTAACAGACTTTCAATTTAACATTTCAATAATATTTTTACAATCCATTTTTAAAAATCACTCCTTTACCGGAACAGGTTCGGTCACTTCCTTTTCTTTTCCTGCCTCGGTTTGGATATCTATATGCAGCTGTTCGAATTTTTTCATACCGGTGCCTACCGGAATCAGATTTCCTACGATCACATTCTCTTTCAGACCGAATAGGTAATCCACTTTTCCGGCCACTGCTGCTTCTGTTAATACCCGGGTGGTCTCCTGGAAAGAAGCTGCACTGATAAAACTGTCGGTGGTAAGAGCCGCTTGGGTAATTCCCAGCAGAATCGGTTCGGAAGTAGCGGGTTCAGCATCACGCACCTCAGCCTGCTTTTTATCCGACTTCTCCAATTGACGGTTGGTATACTCAAATTTTAACTTATCCACCAGTTGCCGTTTACGGAAACGTGACTCACCGGTCTCGGTAATCACCACCTTATTCCGGATTTTTTCGTTTTCTTCCTTAAATACGATTTTGTTGATGGTATCACCTTCCAGGAAGCGGGTATCACCCGGATCGAGTACCCTCACCCGCTGCATCATCTGGCGGGCAATCACTTCAATATGCTTATCATCAATGCTTACCCCCTGCAGGCGGTAAACTTCCTGGATCTCATTAACTAAATATTCCTGCACCTTGTTGGGACCCAATATCCCCAGAATA
>MESS01000087.1:19661-23411 GCA_001771055.1 Caldithrix sp. RBG_13_44_9 | reverse complement strand
TTCTGTCAGCATTTCGCCGGCTCGTACATAATCTCCATTATGCACTAAGACGTGCATACTGTAGGGAACCAGATATTTCTTCTTTTCCAATGTTCCCTCAACGATAACTTCCCGGATACCTCTCTTGATAGTACCAAACCGGATCACACCATCAATTTCGCTAACAATTGCCTGTTCTTTGGGCTTACGGGCCTCAAACAATTCCGCAACCCGGGGAAGACCACCGGTAATATCACGGGTTTTCCCGATTTCTCGCGGAATTCTGGCCAGAATGGTTCCGGCTTTTATTTTTTGACCATCGGAAACCCGGATTTGCGCTTTCACCGGGAGAATGTGAGTAGTAAGTTCATTACCCTTGGAATCCAACATTTTAATGTGGGGACTGAGGTTTTTATTACGGGACTCAATAATCACCCGCTGTTTTTGTAGGGTTTGCTCATCTAACTCTTCACGGGCGGTCACGTTTTCCACAATGTCACTGAACTTCACTTTACCGGATTTTTCAGCCAGAATTACCGTGGAGTAGGGATCCCATTCAAAAAGGACTTGTCCTTTTTTTATGGCTGCGCCATCTTCTACCAGAACATTTGCACCGGCCGGAACAGTATATTTTACCAGTGATCGTTCCTGCTCATCAATAATATGGATCTTCCCATATTGTCCTATGGCCACAGATTTGGAAACGACATCATCATCCTGTTCATCTTCCTCGCCCTTCAGAAGACGAAGGTTCTCAGCTTTGATTTTTCCATCAAAACGGGCCATTACCTGAGACTGGGCAGCGATACGCCCAGCAATACCACCGATGTGGAATGTACGCAGAGTGAGCTGAGTGCCCGGTTCACCGATGCTCTGGGCAGCCATTATCCCCACCGCCTCACCGATACTGACCAGTTTTCCGGTAGCTAAATTACGGCCATAGCAAAGACTGCAGACTCCTCGTTCGGCCTCGCAAGTTAAAACTGAGCGAATTTTAATGGATTCAATAGCTGACTCATCAATGATGCCTGCCTTCTCGTCATCAATCAGCTCGCCGGCTTTAATTACCAGGTCGGCTGTCAACGGATCATAGACATCGTCCACCGAGACACGTCCCAGTACCCGGTCTGCCAGTGATTCAATTACCCGCTCGCCTTCTTTAATGGGGTAAGTTTCGATTCCTAATATGGTACCGCAGTCATATTCAGTTATCACAACATCCTGCGCCACATCCACCAGCCGGCGGGTCAAATAACCGGCATCGGCGGTTTTAAGCGCCGTGTCTGCCAGACCTTTCCTGGCACCATGGGTGGAGATAAAGTACTCCTGCACGGTGAGACCTTCGAAAAAGTTGGCCGTAATGGGGTTCTCGATAATTTCACCGGTCTGACCGGTCAAGGTTTTCTGAGGCTTGGCCATTAATCCACGCATCCCGGCCAGCTGCCGAATCTGCTCCCGGCTGCCTCTGGCGCCTGAATCGGACATCATGTACAGCGAATTGAATCCACCTTTGTGATCTTTGAGAATTTTAAACAGATCGGCAGAGACCTGCTCGGTAACACGGGTCCAAATATCAATCACTTTATTATATCGCTCTCCATCGGTAATGATACCCATCTGATATTGTTGTTCCAGCTGCCGCACTTCATCATAAGCTTCGGTGACAATACCTTCTTTACTTTCGGGAATTACCACGTCATCCAGTCCAATGCTGGAACCGGCCAGGGTGGAATACCGGAAGCCCAATTCTTTCAGATTATCCAGAAATCTTACGGCTTGCACGTTTCCGATTTTCTTAAGTACCGTGGAGATCAATCCTTCCAGGGTTTTCTTGGTCATGGTAAGGTTAATGAATCCAACTTCAGCTGGTACGATCTGATTAAAAAGTATTCTTCCTACTGTCGTTTCAACCAGTTCACCATTCACCCGTACTTTGATGATGGCATGGAGCTCCACTTTTTTATCGTTCAGTGCAATGATCACTTCCACGGGAGAGGAAAAGATCTTACCTTCCCCCATCACTCCTTTTTTATCTTTAGTCACATAGTAACATCCCAGAACCATATCCTGTGAGGGAATGGCTAACGGACGGCCGTTGGCCGGAGAGAGAATATTGTGGGAAGACAGCATCAATAACCGTGCTTCCATCTGTGCTTCATAGGCCAACGGGACATGCACGGCCATCTGGTCGCCATCGAAGTCGGCATTAAATGCCGCACAGACCAGCGGATGGATCTCAATGGCCTTTCCCTCGATCAGAACCGGCTGGAAGGCCTGGATCCCTAGACGGTGCAGAGTGGGAGCCCGGTTAAGCATTACCGGATGTTCATTGACGATTTCTTCCAATACTTCAAATACAATGGCATCACGTTTATCCACAATCCGTTTGGCGCTTTTAACGGTCTTGACAACCTTGCGCTCCTGCAGTTTCCGGATAATGAAGGGTTTGAAAAGTTCCACTGCCATTTCTTTCGGCAATCCGCATTCATACAACTTTAATTTGGGACCCACTACAATTACCGATCGTCCGGAGTAGTCCACCCTCTTTCCCAATAAATTCAAGCGGAAACGACCCTGTTTTCCCCGCAGCATATCGGAGAGAGATTTCAGGGGACGATTGCCGTCGCTTCTTACCGCGGTGGTTCGCTTGGTATTATCAAACAGCGCATCCACCGATTCCTGCAACATTCTTTTCTCATTCCGGAGAATGACTTCCGGGGCTTTAATATCGATGAGTTTTTTGAGGCGATTATTCCGGATGATCACCCGGCGGTAAAGATCATTCAAATCACTGGTAGCAAATCTTCCGCCTTCCAGCGGAACCAGCGGCCGCAATTCCGGCGGAATTACCGGAACCACATCCATAACCATCCATTCCGGGCGGTTCTTTAACTCGCCATTCTCACGAGTTCTAAAAGCCTCTACTACTTTAAGACGTTTCAGAGCTTCATATTTTTTCTGCTTGGATTTTTCAGTCCTTAACACATTGCGCAATTCTTCGGACAATTCTTCAATGTCAATCCGCCGCAGCATCTCGCGGATCGCTTCTCCTCCCATGCCGGCCACAAATTTATCAGAATTATCATCCGCCAGATTTCGCTCTTCCGGGGACAATCCCTCCAGTACATTGAGATATTCTTCCTCGGTGAGCACATCGCCTTCACTAAAACTGGTTTTGCCCGGTTGGATTACCACATACGCTTCATAATAAATGATTTTTTCCAAATATTTTGGAGAGATATTCAACAGGTAACCTATTTTGGACGGAGTGGAGCGGAAATACCAGATATGAACGATTGGTACTGCCAGACTGATATGACCCATTCTCTCGCGGCGCACTGCTTTGGTCGTGACTTCCACTCCGCAGCGGTCGCAAATAATTCCTTTATAGCGGATTCGCTTATACTTTCCGCAATGACATTCCCAATCTTTAACCGGACCAAATATTTTTTCGCAGAATAAACCATCTTTTTCCGGTTTAAAGGAACGATAGTTTATAGTTTCAGGTTTGGTTACTTCGCCAAAACTTTTTTCCAGAATTGCATTGGGTGAAGCCAGACCGATGGAAATTTTGGTAACCTGGCCTTTCTTGGATAAAGCTTCGCTTCCAAACCGCTCTTTTACATCTGCTTTATTCATAGGATAAATACCCTCTCTTGTTGTGAATAAAAAACGCCAAATACGGTCATTAATTATTCCACTTTTACATCCAGACCGAGTCCCTGGAGCTCCTTAACCAATACATTGAAAGATTCAGGTCTTCCGGGATCG
>MESS01000087.1:11988-19644 GCA_001771055.1 Caldithrix sp. RBG_13_44_9 | reverse complement strand
TACGATTGACTCATATACTTTCGTTCGACCCTGCACGTCATCACTCTTATAGGTAAGGATTTCCTGCAGAGTATAGGCGGCGCCATAAGCTTCCAGAGCCCATACTTCCATTTCGCCGAATCGCTGCCCGCCAAATTGGGCTTTGCCGCCCAGCGGCTGCTGAGTGATTAGCGAGTACGGTCCAATGGAACGCGAATGTATCTTGTCATCAACCATGTGAGATAATTTCATCATATAGATATAGCCCACTCCAACATCCTGATCGAAGGGTTCACCTGAATGACCATCATACAGTTTCATTTTTCCGGTAATAGGCAGTCCGGCCTTCTTCATTTCTTCGATCACCTCTTCGTAAGTCGCTCCATCAAATACCGGCGTGGCATAAAATTTATTCAGGATTTTTCCGGCCCATCCCAGAGTGGCTTCAAAAATCTGGCCAAGGTTCATACGGGACGGCACTCCCAGGGGATTGAGCACGATATCAACCGGAGTTCCATCAGGTAAAAAGGGCATGTCCTCTTCCGGGACAATCTTTGCTACCACTCCCTTATTACCGTGACGACCGGCCATCTTATCCCCCACTTTGATCTTTCGTTTCTGCGCGACATAAATTTTAGCTAACTGGACAATTCCCGGCGGTAATTCATCACCAATCATGATCTTGTATTTTTCGGTGCGTAAATCGCTTTCCACTTCCCGCATCAAGTTCTTGTATTCAGAAAAAACCTTTCGAACCGCTTCATTCAGATCGCTGTTATCAAACCACGGCTCCAGATAATCAATAAAATCGATCTCGATCTTATCAAAACTATTGGCGGAAATTTTTTCCTTGGGTTTTACCAGGTACTTGCCGGCTTTGCTTTTAACTCCAATAGTTGAATGCTTGCCGAAAAAGGTTTCCAAGTAATCCAGGAGTCGCTGTACGATCTGCTTCTCTTTATCCTGGTACTGCTTCTCTAAATCATCAATACTTTTTTTATCTTCTTTTTTGGTTTTAGGATCTTTCTTTTTCCGGGAGAACAGTTTGGTATCGATGACAATACCTTCCATTCCTGAGGGCAGCTTCAAGCTGGCGTCCTTTACATCCCCGGCTTTGCTGCCAAAAATCGCCTTCAGCAATTTCTCTTCCGGAGTGGGTTCAGTTTCTCCCTTGGGAGTCACTTTACCAACCAAGATATCACCAGCCCGGACTTCTGCACCAGTCCGGATAATTCCATTCTCATCCAGATTTTTGGTGGCTTCTTCACTGACATTTGGGATTTCCCGGGTAAGCTCTTCCTCACCGCGTTTGGTGTCCCGCACCTGGGTTTCAAATTCTTCCACATGAATGGAAGTAAAGACATCATCCCGCACGATTCTCTCGGAAATGACGATGGCATCTTCAAAGTTGTAGCCATTCCAGGGCATGAAAGCCACCAGGATATTTGTGCCCAGCGCTAACTCTCCCTTATCTGTGGCATGACCATCAGCCAGCGGGTCATTTTTCTGAATGCGGTCGTTCTCGCTTACCAGCGGCCTTTGATTGATACAGGTATTCTGATTAGTTCTTACAAATTTGAGTAGTTCGAATTCCACTTTCTGGGCTTCGCCGCTCATTACCTGCCGGACATCCTCAACCGAACCCGGATTCACATTAAGAATAATCTTATCGGCGTCCACTTTTTCTACTACCCCTTCAACCGGGGAGACAATAACCGCTCCCGAATCCATCGCTACCTTTTTTTCCATGCCGGTTCCAACGATAGGGGCTTCCGGACGTATTACCGGTACTGCCTGCCTTTGCATGTTTGATCCCATCAGCGCCCGGTTCGCATCATCATGTTCCAGGAACGGAATGAGTGAGGCAGCCGGAGAAACGATTTGGTTGCAGGCAATATCAATATATTGAACATCCTGCGGACCGGATAAAACAAAATCCCCCCGCTGCCGGACCTTCACCAAATCAGTTTGGAACTTTCTGCTCTTTGGATCTACCGGAGCATTGAACTGGGCAATCACACTGCGCTCTTCATCATCCGCAGAAAGGAATTCTACATGATCCGTTACTTTCCCATTTTCCACTTTACGATAGGGCGTTTCAATAAAACCGAATTCATTCACCTGAGCTAACATACATAAAGAGGAAATCAATCCAATGTTGGGTCCTTCGGGTGTTTCGACCGGACAAAGGCGTCCATAATGGGTATAATGAATGTCACGTACTTCAAAGCCGGCTCTTTCCCGGGTCAATCCACCTGGGCCCAATGCGCTCATCCTGCGTTTATGGGTCAATTCTGCCAGTGGATTCGTCTGATCCATAAATTGGGAAAGCTGGGAGGTCCCAAAAAAGGTATTGATCACCGAGGTAATGGCCCGGGCATTGATTAATTCCTGCGGGGTAATCGTTTCGGAATCTCCCAAGTTCATGCGCTCCTTGATGGTTCGGGACATCCGGGACAATCCCAGATTCATTTGGGAAGATAATTGCTCTCCGACGGTACGAACACGTCGATTCCCGAGATGGTCAATATCATCAGTGGAGCGTTTTCCTTCCCGCAGGTCAATGAGGTATTTAATGATTTCAATAAAATCTTCCTTGGTGAGAACGGTATTTTCCATATCGACTTTCAGGCCCAGTTTTTTATTGAGCCTATATCGTCCCACCTTTCCTAATTCGTAACGCTTGTCATTAAAAAACATCTTATCCAGCAAGCCTTTTGCAGTTTCCAGGTCCGGCGGTTCACCGGAACGCAGCAAACCATAAATGCGGCGCAGAGCAGTCTCTTCATCCTTGGCATCGTCCTTTTCCAAAGTATTCAGAATTAGATGAGGCATGGTAGGATCATTGGGAAACTGTAACTTCAATTTTTTTATCTTGCTGGCCTTCAGAGCATCGAGAGTCTCTTCTTCAAGGGTGGTACCTTCCTCCACCAGAACTTCACCGGTAGATTCATTCACAATATCTTGCACCGTCTTCCGGCCAATCAGACTGAGGGTATCAACCTTTTTCAGTTCCACTTCCTCGAGCAGATTAAAAAGTCCCAGGATATCACGATCCTTGGCAAAGCCCAGTGAACGGAGAAAGGTAGTCACGAAGAATTTTTTCTTGCGGTCGATATACACATGCAG
The DNA here is from genome assembly GCA_001771055.1 of Caldithrix sp. RBG_13_44_9. Classification (GTDB taxonomy): domain Bacteria; phylum Calditrichota; class Calditrichia; order RBG-13-44-9; family RBG-13-44-9; genus RQOF01. The sequence continues at coordinate 16,536 of MESS01000087.1, read as the reverse complement.
GACATCATTGACATCGGTCATGAATTCCACCCAGCTTCCGCGAAAGGGGATTACCCGGGCAGAAAATATTTTTGTTCCATTGGGATGAATACTCTCATCAAAAAACACTCCCGGTGCCCGATGTAACTGGTTCACAATCACTCTCTCGGCACCGTTGATGATAAAGGTACCCCTTTCGGTCATATAGGGAAGGTTACCCAGATAAACATCCTGTTCGATAGTCTCGGTATAATTCTCAGTTTCCCCGGTCAAATCCTTTATAGACAGGCGAAGTTTAGCCTTTAGGGGTACTGCATAGGACAAACCGCGTTCCCGGCATTCCCGCACGGTATATTTAGTTTTATCCAGATAATACTCCACGAAATCCAGGATAAAATTTTCGCGGCTGTCAACAATAGGAAAAGTGCCGTGGAATACAGCTTGCAGCCCTTTTTCTTCGCGCTTATCCGGTGACACTGATTCCTGCAGAAATTCCTGAAATGACTTGCGCTGAATATCCAATAAATCGGGATAGTCAACGATCGTCGGAATTTTCGAGAAATATTCTCGTTCAATCAATTTTGTTTCTTTCAAGAAAGCTACCCCTTGTTTTCTGGGTTAAATAATTAAAAAACTTAAATTATTTAATCTCGATGGTGGCACCCACTTCAGAAAGTTGTTTCTTGATATCTTCCGCTTCCGCTTTCGATACCACTTCTTTAATGGGTTTGGGGGCCGATTCCACCAGATCTTTGGCTTCCTTCAGACCTAAATTGGTAATAGCTCTCACAACTTTGATCACTTGAATTTTTTGGGCACCCACTTCTTTCAGAATCACATTAAATTCGGTCTGTTCTTCAGACGCGGCTTCAACCGCAGCTCCAGCAGCTGCTCCACCACCCATAGGCATCGCCATGGGTGCCATGGCAGTGACACCAAATTTTTGTTCGATCTCTTTCACCAGGTCAGAGATTTCCAGCATATTCGCTTTTTCCAGATAGGAAAGAACGTCTGCACGAGTTACTTCAGCCATTTTAAGATTACCTCCAATTATGAATGCGTTATTGGTTAATTATCTTTTCTTTTCTTCAACTGCTTTTAGAACATTTACAAATTTATACATAATTCCATTCAGGCTATTCACCAATTTGGACATTGGTGAATTCAACATTCCTGCCACCTGTCCGATCAACTCCTTTTTGGAAGGAAGTTTGGCCAGGCTTTCCACCTGATTGGCAGGAACGATTTTCCCCTCAAACAGCGCAGCCTTTAATTTTAATTTTTCTTTAAAATCCTTACTTTTTTCCAAAAGTTTAACAGGCAAAGTCGGATCGTCATAGCTGATGGCATAGCCATTCACCCCGGATAGAAACTGATCCATACCCTGAATTCCGGCCTGTTCGAAAGCGATCTTAGCCAGGGTATTCTTTAAAACCCGGTATTCAACTTTAGAATCCCGGAAATTTTTTCGCAATTCATTGGTCGTATTAACATCCAGGCCGGTAAAATCAACCAGATATATTCCGGCGGCACGGCCGAATTTAGTGCTCATTTCCTGGACTATTTTTTCTTTTTGTGGTGTTGCCATAATCCTCTAACCTCAACCATTTATCATTAGTCTTGAAATTCTGTCACATTGGGTGTCAACTGGATACCGGGCCCCATGGTATTGGAGACATGAATACTGCGCAGATAAGTTCCTTTGGCAGATGCAGGTTTCAAACGAATGATCATCTGCATCAAAGATTTGATATTATCCTTTAATTTGGTGGCTTCGAAGGAGGCCTTACCCACGCTGGAATGAATGATTCCGGCTTTGTCCACCCGGAAGTCTATCTTGCCGGCCTTGATTTCTTTGACCGTTTGCTCGATGTCCATGGTCACCGTACCACTCTTGGGATTGGGCATCAAACCTCGCGGGCCCAGAATCTTTCCCAGTTTTCCCAGATCCTTCATGGAATCAGGCGTGGCTACCAGAACATCAAAATCCAGCCAGTTCTCTTTTTCGATTTTTTGCAGGTATTCCTCATACCCTACAAAATCTGCTCCGGCTCGTTGGGCCTGTTCAGCCTTTTCACCTTTAGTGATCACCAGGACTTTCACTGATTTTCCCAGACCATGAGGAAGTGAAACTGTCCCGCGGATCGCTTGTTCAGCCCGGCGCGGATCTACTCCCAGACGAATGGCAATTTCCACCGATTCATCAAATTTGGCCTGGGCGGTTTGTTTCAATAGATTCACCGCCTCATCTAAAGAATACTCCTTCTTATCGATGAGTTGGCTCAGTCTTTCATATCTTCTACTTCTTCTTTTCATTGAATCCTCGCTACGATTACTCGACTTCTATTCCCATACTTCTTGCCGTACCTTCTATAATTTTCATTGCCGCTTCCACACTAGCAGCGTTCAAATCTTGCATCTTGGTTTTGGCAATCTCTTCAATCTGCATTTTAGTGACTTTCCCTACTTTATTCAGATTGGGCTCTCCGGATCCCTTCTCTACTCCGGCGGCCTTGATCAACAAGGTGGAAGCCGGTGGAGTTTTAGTGATAAATGTGAAGGAACGATCGGCATAAACCGTAATCACCACCGGAATGATATACCCGATTTTATCCTGAGTTTTGGCATTGAAGGCCTTGCAAAATTCCATAATATTGACACCATGCTGGCCTAAAGCCGGTCCAACCGGTGGAGAAGGATTCGCCTGTCCTGCAGAAATTTGAAGTTTAATGATTGCTGCTACTTTTTTTGCCATAATTTATCTCTCCAATTCAATTTGCAAAAAGTCAAGTTCCACCGGAGTGGGCCGGCCAAAGATACTCACCGATACTTTTACCTTTTTCTTCTCTTTATTTATTTCTTCAATAATACCAGTGAAATCTGCAAAGGGACCGTCATTTACCCGGATGGCATCTCCGACCCTGAAGGGCGTTTCAATTTTCTCGACCTCGGTATCTTTCCGTTCGATCTTGCGCAGTACTGCTTCCACTTCATCGGGCCGCACCTCGGTAGGATGATTTTTAGGTCCCACGAAACTGATCACTCCCGGAGTTTCCTGCACCAGATGAGTAGTTTGGGTGTCCAGAACCATTTCAACCAGCAGATAGCCTGGAAAGAATACCCGTGTTTTGAGACGCTTTTTCCCTTCTCTCATTTCCAAAACCGGCTCAGAAGGAACAATGATTCGCCCGAATTTTTCTTCAAAATTCTTAAATTTAATCTCGTTTTCGAGATGGGTTTTCACCTTGCTTTCCTGACCAGAGTAGACCCGTAATGTATACCACTTTTTATCCACTTTATCCTTCAGTCTTCCTTGGTTAATACAAAATATTGATGACTCGTGAAATTATCGTATCTGCAAAAAAGATGAATAAGGTAAAAATCGCAGATATGACCAACACAATAATTGTGGAACTGACTAACTGCTCACGCTCTGGCCAAATGACCTTTTTCATCTCAACCCGCACATCTTCAACAAACTGTTTTGTCTTCTTAATCATGTTCTGGCTCTTTTCTTGAGATAAAATAACTCATCAATTGGGGACCAAGCAGGCCTGGAGGGACTCGAACCCCCAGCCACCGGTTTTGGAGACCGGTGCTCTAGCCAATTGAGCTACAGGCCTGTGCCAATCGACGAGTTTTACCTCGTCTCCTTATGGGCTGTATGTTTATTGCAAAATCGACAATACTTCTTAAATTCCACCCGCTGAGTATGAATTCTTTTATTCTTAGTGGTGGAATAGTTCCTTTGCTTACAGACTGTGCATTCCAGAGTTATAATATCACGCACTGTTAAACTCCGCGTTTTTAGAATTATTCAATAATTTCAATAACTACACCCGCGCCCACGGTACGGCCACCTTCACGAATAGCGAAACGTAATTCTTTTTCCAGGGCGATAGGTTTAAGCAACTCAACCAGCATGTCTACGTTGTCTCCCGGCATAATCATTTCTACACCCTGCGGTAAGGCAATACTGCCAGTCACATCAGTGGTCCGGAAATAGAACTGCGGGCGATAATTATTAAAGAAAGGAGTGTGTCTTCCACCTTCTTCCTTTTTGAGCACGTAAACCCGGGCTTTAAATTTAGTATGGGGAGTAATGGAACCGGTTTTAGCAACAACCATACCGCGTTCCAGTTCGTCTTTTTCCACACCGCGCAGCAACAGACCGACGTTATCACCGGCCATGCCTTCATCCAGCAGTTTACGGAACATTTCTACACCGGTAACGACTGATTTTCGGTGAGCACCTAATCCAACGATTTCAATTTCTTCGCCAACCTTAACTTTTCCACGCTCCACCCGGCCGGTACCGACAGTTCCACGTCCAGTAATGGAGAACACATCTTCTACCGGCATCAAGAACGGCTTTTCGATATCACGCTGGGGGGTGGGAATATAACTGTCAATCGCATCAAGCAATTCCTGGATGCATTTGGTCTTTTCCGGGTCATCCGGATAGGTCATGGCATTCAAGGCGCTTCCCTTCACAATCGGAATCTCATTACCCGGGTAATTATAAAGGGTTAAGAGTTCACGGATTTCCAATTCAACCAGATCCAATAA
>MESS01000087.1:4465-11942 GCA_001771055.1 Caldithrix sp. RBG_13_44_9 | reverse complement strand
TATGGAACATTCACCTGTCGGGCTAACAGAATGTGCTCCCTGGTCTGCGGCATGGGGCCGTCTGCGGCACTCACCACCAGAACAGCACCATCCATCTGGGCGGCGCCGGTAATCATGTTCTTGATATAGTCAGCATGTCCGGGGCAGTCCACATGAGCATAATGCCGCTTGGTAGTTTGATATTCCACGTGGGCAGTAGCGATAGTAATACCGCGCTCTTTTTCCTCAGGTGCATTATCGATACTATCAAATGTACGAATATCAGCCAGTCCTCTTTTCGCAAGGTACATGGTGATAGCCGAGGTCAGGGTAGTTTTCCCATGATCCACGTGCCCGATCGTACCCACATTGACGTGTGGTTTACTGCGTTCAAATTTTTGCTTAGCCATTTAGCGATCCTCCAATGGTTACCTTTGAGTTAAACATTGAGTTATTATCCTCTTTAAAACTTTAGCACCTCGAACATAAAAGAAAAGAGCCCAAGACCGGGGTTGAACCGGTGACCTCATCCTTACCAAGGATGCGCTCTACCGACTGAGCTACTTGGGCTTTATCTTGCGCTGAAGTTCGAGTCTCTCAAACGCAGAGCGGGAGACGGGGTTCGAACCCGCAACCAACAGCTTGGAAGGCTGTGACTCTGCCAATTGAGTTACTCCCGCAATACCTGTTTCCTCTTAACCAACCCCTCGCTCTACTCTCAGTCGTTCGAGCTTTTATCCGTGGGGAGGGGAGGATTTGAACCTCCGAAGGCTTTTGCCGTCAGATTTACAGTCTGATGCGTTTGACCGCTTCGCTACCTCCCCAAAATCTGAGCCGATGAGAGGACTCGAACCTCCAACCGACTAATTACAAATCAGTTGCTCTACCAATTGAGCTACATCGGCGATCAAGGTTGAGAGCCTCTTTTCCTAAAATAAAGCCCCACAATTTACAAAAATTTTATTTTGAGGCAACAAAAAAAAAATTTATTTCAATAATCGTGCCGAAGTATCCGAATATACCGTTTCTTTTCAAAAATTAATTGGAATCTCCATTATAATAAAACCGAACAACTCCCAGAAAACTTATTATAAAGGGTCAGAATGGTAAAGAATAACACTATGTCAATACTAATCTGGACAATTTTATTTTTAAATTGACTTGCCAACCACTCCAATACCTTCCATAAACCGGCTACCGGTCACTTATTATAATTATTCCCTGTCATAAAAAAGCATCATCGCCTTTTAGATCGTTTTATGATTCATCTTGATTATTTTGTCTGAAAAATAATATATTCCCAGGTAGCTGGTGGAAAATAGAAATCATTATTCTGGTTTTTTTTCCAGATATTACTCCTCATAGTTCATGGAATTAATTTTAGAATAGCCTGTCCAAAAATATTCGAGGTAATCATGAGTAAGTTTGACCTTTCTACCGCAAAATTTGCCACCCTCTGTGTCCATGGTTCCGGCGGGGTGGATCCCCTGACCGGGGCAGTGTCAGTCCCCATTTATCAGAGTTCAACTTTTGCCTTCAAGAGTGCTAAGCAGGGAGCTGCTATTTTCGCCGGTGAAGAAGAAGGTTACTTCTATACCCGTCTGGGTAATCCAACCCAGGCTGCCCTGGAACGGGAAATGGCTTTTCTGGAAGGAGGTGAAGCCGCTTTATGTTTCGCTTCCGGCATGGGAGCGATTTCCGGCGTTATCCTGGCTCTTTGCCGCAGCGGAGACAATCTGGTTTCCAGTGACACAGTTTACGGTGGCACCCACAATTTGTATAAGGAAACCCTCCCGATGTGGAATATTCAGACGCGGGAAGTGAATGCCACAGACTTAACCAAAGTAGAAAGTGCTATCGATGAAAAAACCCGGCTGCTATTTATCGAGACCCCGGCCAACCCCACCCTGTCCATCATCGATATTTCCGGGTGTGCGGAAATTTGCAAAAAACATAATATTCCGCTGGTCATCGACAATACCTTTGCCACACCCTATCTGCAGAGACCCATAGAAATGGGTGCAAATATTATTATCCACAGCGCTACCAAATATATTGGAGGACATGGAGACACCATTGCCGGATTAGTAGTGGGGAAAAAAGATTTCGTCGATAATTTACGGGCGAAAATATTGCGGGATTTAGGCGCGGTGATCAGTCCATTAAATGCCTGGCTATTGCTCCGGGGCTTGAAAACCCTGCCGGTGAGGATGGATAGACATTGTGCCAATGCTTTTGAAGTTGCCAAATTTCTGGCCTTCCATCCGAAAATCAACTGGGTAAAATACCCCGGACTCAGTACCCACCCCCAATATCAGCTGGCATCGCGTCAAATGAAAAAATTTGGCGGGATGATTACTTTTGAGGTAAAGGGTGGCCGGCCGGCCGGAGAAAAACTGATGAACAGCGTCGGCTTGATTACCCTGGCGGTGAGTTTAGGAGATTGTGACTCCCTCATTGAGCATCCTGCCTCAATGACCCATTCTACCTATAACGCCCAGGAGCTGGAGGAAGTGGGAATCTCGGAAGGTTTGATCCGATTATCAGTCGGATTAGAAGACCCGTCAGACATTACTACCGATTTAAAATTGGCGCTCAAAAAAATATAAAACATAAACAGCCACCGATGCGAATGGTGGCTGTTAAATCCTGTTGAAATAACAGAATGATTAAAATCTACATCAATATAAATTTCTTTTAGTAATAAGGGTTATTACCGGTCTGTGATTTTTTAGTCATACTCCACTACCAGGCAGGTAGTGGTATCTATTACCCCATCCAGACCATGAATTTCCGCCAGAATCACCTTTCCAAGTTCTTTCATGTCCGCAGCTTCCAGATAAATGATGGCATCATAAGGACCAGTAACCGGATGGACCACTTTAACTCCGGGAATTTTCCTGGCCTCTTGCACCACAGTTTTTACTTTATTCGGGGAAATCCTCACCAGAGCATAAGCACTGATTGCCATATCCATTTTCTCCCTATTTTTTTTAGAATATAAATCTTCCCATGGTTAGAATCAATATAATAACTGCAAAGATAACTGATTCTGCAATTTATGGCATTGGAAAAAAATTTGAAGTTTAAATCAGAAAGTAAAACGAACCTTAGGCTATTTTGGTACCCCTGACAATTGAGCGGGAGTAAACGCCTCAGGTAATAAATCGCTGATTCTGAAATATTTTTTATCGCCGTTTTGATTATAAAGGACTATTCGGATCTCCGGTGCAAAATCCATCAGCAATTGCCGACAGGCACCACACGGAGGGCAAAAATCGCCTGAATCAGCCAGGATATGAATCTCACTAAACTTCCGCTCTCCTTCTGACAAAGCTTTAAACAGCGCCACCCGTTCGGCACATATAGTTAAACCATATGAACTGCTCTCGATGTTATGTCCGCTGTATAATTTTCCGTTGGCAGTCTTGAGCACTGACCCGACCCGGAATTTCGAGTAGGGAGCAATAGCGCTATTCCGGATCTTTTTTAAAACAAGAAAAATCTGTCTGGTTGCCATGATGTCTGCGGTCCTTCTGAAAAAAAATCCCTCAGAGAAGACCCTGAGGGATTTAAATAGAACTTTATGGAGAAAATGGTTATTTCCCTTGTTCTTCCAACATCTGTCGCAGTTCTTCCAGTTCTTTCTCTGCCTGTTCCCGTTCCTTTCGCAGGCGGCGCAGCTCTTCTTCGATTTTTTCAGATCTGCGGCTGTCTTTCAGTAAACTTTCATAGAAATCCACTTTAGAACGGCCAGTCTTAGAACCTTCAAAGCCGCTGCCCCACGGTAATAATCTGAAGTTAAGTGCCAGGTACAATTTCCAGGAAGGATAATTCGGTAAACTTAATCTTTCCTTTGGGGATGGTAATAGCTTGGAGGATGTATCTTCGTCTTTACTCACCCGGATATCCAGTCCCAGATTAAAATTAAACCAGGGTTTGGGTTTAAATTTCACAGAGGGGGTGATGTACATATAGTCTTCCCGGCTGTATGCCATGCTATCTGGTGCATTGATGAACTTATTTCCCCAGAATTCAAGATTAAGTTCGAACAGTTCGGTAGGATAGCTGAAAGCCAGGCCATATTGCAATGCACTGGCATTTCCATCTGCTTTATACTCCACCCCGGTGATATCTTTATAAAGTACCTTACCGGCATCGTTGTGATAATACCATCCCAGATTGAGGTGAACACTGTAGCTGCGATCATGCAAATAAGGATCATTAAAATATGATGCCAGACCGGTCAGCCCGAATTCAAAACCTCCGGCCGTATAAGGTTCAAAGTAATAATTATAATTTTGAGCTGTGGGAATTCGAAAAGAAGTAATGAACCCTAAGTTAAAACGATTGTTGTTTATACCAAATGAACCGGCTTTAAAATCCAGGAATATATCTTCCGGAATATTATACTGGTACTCGGATTCTCCTTCGCCGACCAAGTAGCGATTGGCATCCTGATAGATACGCCACATGAAGGTCATATCCAGATTGTCTAAAATTCCGTAAGTGGAATAGATATTATACTGAACGTCCCACCAGTTTACCGCGGCAAAGTTTTCCGGTTTCGCTTCACCCAGGTAATCACCCACTTTGGTGAAAAAGTTCAGATTTGTTCCTGCATCCAGAGTACCTTTATAAAGAGTACTGGCGGTTTGTACATGAAAAAATCCGCGGCTACCAAATCTGGTGGAATTGAAAGCGAAGGTGACCAGCGGAATTAAAATGATAATCAATGTCAGTCGGATAAAATAAGTCATTCCGATTCTCCCGCAAATTTTTTAGAAATTATAAATTTAATTTCCATATGTCAAGTAGAATAAACGATATAAGTTAATTATTTTAGAGCCCTTGTCAGAACAATTAAATTAAGGATAATGGCAATATCACGGGCCACAGCAACGATTTGAGCAAAAATATCAAACGCACTGCCCGAAACAATTACCAGGTCACCCGGTTGCAAAGGTACCAGTAAATCCCTGTTTCCAGTATTTAGAAATTCCTTAATATTGACCTTAATGACTTCCTGATTCTTCCGGATTAGCCGCACATCATTGAGACGGGCGCTTTTCAAAGGCCCGCCGGCGGAAGATAACAAATCCAGCAGACCAAAAGAGCTGGGAATGCTGTATATTCCCGGCCGTTGAACATGTCCCCATAAATTGATGGATATCAAAAGGACATCATTCGTACCTAAAATGTACTGAGCCGGCCGGTCACCGGACTGGTACTGCTGGTTCAGCCGGTAATCCTGAGAAAAACTATCCGAAAACCACCCCGCCAGCAGGAGTAACACCAGACTATAAGACCAATTTCTCACGGGCTTTCTTATTGAATGATAAATATAAACCACGCCGATTCAGCTCCTTGGTTATATTCGCTGCCGATAGAATCAATCCTCCAGCGGTATTTGCCGGGAGAAAGGGTCGTCTCCTGAGTTAATTCAGCTAATGTCCATTCTTGGTGTTGACCATATTCGACCGAAATTTCGATAAGTTTAGAATACAAGTTACGATATATCTCATTCTCACTGATCTCCAAACGAAAAACGAAGTACTGCGGGACAGCAAATGCCGGAAAATTCCAGATAAATTCCAGTGCAGTTGTATCGGTAATAATACTCCCCAATAATATAGGATTTTCAATGACTTCGTAACTTATGGTGTCCGATGGCTCGCCATATTGATCCAAGTCATCAAAAGCCCGGATAAAATAATAATATCTGATGTTCAAAGAAATAGAATTATCAATATAAAATGTATCAATGATCCCGAAATTTTCAACCACCCGGGCCAGCGAGGTATAATTTTGATTAGCGAATACACTGCGATACATCTCATACCCTGCCAGGGTGCTCTCCCCATTCGGCCGCCATTCAAAAAAGATGGAGTTTTTATCAGGACTCTCATTCAGATAAATGGCATCAATACCGTGTTCAACCGAACTGGTGTCTGCACTGTTACTGATCAGCACTACCCTGGCCGGAGGATCTACTTTGTTGACTGGCTGATCATCACAACTGAGCAGGAGATAAAAGACCAGTACAATCAAACTGACAGTGTATAGGTATTTCATATTTATCAGAACCTTATTGCTGTACTCACCCGGTGGCTTCCCCCCAATTCATGACCCTTGAAAGCATAATCGAAGCTGAAAATATAAACCTGTAATCCGATGCCGGCAGTGAACTGCTGATTGTCCAGGCCAAATCTGATGGCCAATCGGTCATGATAAAGATATTCAAATCCCAACCGGTGAATATTTCCATATTTCTTTTCAAATGAATAAGCGAATAACAGCTTGCCATTTATCTTGGGAATGGGTTGGAAATAAGAAGCACCCAAATGCCAGCTTCGTTTTATAGTTCCAGAATGCCGGGATTGGGTATTCCAGGTTAATTTGGTATTAAAGATATCTTTAGCCGCCAGGGCAAGTGACACCTTCCCCAGACGGTTATCATCAAACAGATCATCAATCCCAAACTTAAACATGGAACCGAAGTCAAATCCCAGACCGCTGGAGGTCTGCCCAAACAGGGACTGGCGGATAAATTTAACATTGAGACCTAATGGGATCTGGGTAGGAAAAACAAAATATTGCCATCCGAAATCCACATCGGCTTTATATAATTTCGCCAGGGTTAAGATGAACGCATCATTGGTAAAATTTCCATAGTCAAAAGGGGCTGAGGAGAGGGCTAAGCCGGCGGTCTGCAGTTCCTGCCAGGTAAAGAAGTCTTTCGCTTCGGCCCTCCGCTCGGCATAAGTTCCCTCCGGTTCAGGAAAAGCCGGGATATCAGAAACACTCAGGCGAATCCAATTCAAGGAAACACCAGCTCCGCCATATATCGGACGGGTAAAACCAATGTGATGGTGCTTCTGCAATGAATTAAACAGTGAGGAATACATTCCAAACAGTTCCGGGCGGATCAGAAGGGAAGTACCAGCCGGATTCCAATAAAAAGCAGAACCATCGTCCGCAACCGAAACAAAAGCACCCCCCATTCCCATGGCTCTGGCTCCAATTCCCAGTTCCAGAAAGGCACCGCTGTAACGGATTTCAGCCTGAGAATTACTGCCAATTCCCAATACCAGTATGAAGCATAAAATAATACCCGAAAGCGTTCTCATTTGAGCTTGGCCACCTTTAGGATCTGCTGCTTCTCTTTATCTTCAAACCGTGCTTTAAACATGGCGAAATAGACTCCGTTGGCTACTTCATTCCCCCCGTCATCGGTTCCGTCCCACATCAGTTCATTATATCCCACCAACCGTGGATCATTGCCGGGAACACTGGTGTTCTCATCGGTGGAAATCCTTTTGATCAACCGACCAGAAACCGTGAAAATTCTTATCTCCAGCTCGTCAATCACCTGACCAGTATTGGAAAGAAAATAGGAGAAGACGGTTTTATCCGAGAAGGGATTGGGAAAATTTCCATAGACATGCAGTTCGAACTCGCTGCTTACCTGTAAAAAATATTCTTCCTCGGTCAGGTT
>MESS01000087.1:3847-4138 GCA_001771055.1 Caldithrix sp. RBG_13_44_9 | reverse complement strand
CTGATACTATTTCCGGACTGCTGGCCTGGCCAAGAGGAACCGGAATCTGGCGGCCCGGCGAGAGTTCCTTTGGCAGCGGCAGTACTTCCAGCCCAACTGCCGATGACTGGCTGATACTGTTTGCTCCTAACCAGAACCGATGGTGATCCTCAATAACTATGGTATCATTCTGGGTATTCTGATACGTTGAGCCCAGCGCCGGGGTGAGCTGATAGATATTTACCGACACACTTCCGCTGTCGATATTATTAAAGCGGTTAAAATCCGGGGTCTGATCTTCCGGATCAAGTA
>MESS01000087.1:3484-3759 GCA_001771055.1 Caldithrix sp. RBG_13_44_9 | reverse complement strand
TTGGGTATCGAACGGAAGGTTAACCTGATAATTTTGAAAGCCGTTGAACACTTTTACTTCAACATTCTGGGCATTGAACTCGCCCTGATTTCCAACGGTCACTCCCAGCTTGACGGTTTCTGTTCCGATTAACCGCAAGCTGCCGGTATACAGGAACGGATCGGGACGGGTCTCTTTGACTTTATAACTATAATTCATCCGGCTGCGCTGGCCCTGGGAATTTGTGACATAAACATAATAGTAAACTGTGGCCAGTGAACGGGTGGGGGGGATTT
>MESS01000087.1:3124-3435 GCA_001771055.1 Caldithrix sp. RBG_13_44_9 | reverse complement strand
AATCGTATCCTTTGGCACAATTCCTTTAGGAAGTATAGCTACAATCTTGACATCGGAAATTCCCAAACCATCTTTGGCCAGCAGGGTAATTCCGACACTGTCCTCTGCGTTTGGCTCTGCCGGGATGGTGGCAACGGAATCAAAAACTGTGTAGTTGATGCCAATCTGTTTAAATCCGGAAGCATCATTCACATTATCCGAAAGATAGGCCCGGAGGTATCCAGCCCCGCGATCGAGATCTACCGGAATAATGATGTTTTGAGTCACCGGGCTGCCGGGATAAATCAGCGGCTCACGGGAAACGATCTCAT
>MESS01000087.1:2027-3112 GCA_001771055.1 Caldithrix sp. RBG_13_44_9 | reverse complement strand
CGAACTCCAGATATCCTTCAGCATCGGTAAAGGTGGCCTCAATTTCCACCTGCAAGGTATCCCCTGGCTGCGGAAGTTCAGTATCCACCCGCACCTGAACATTGGACTGAGGCTGTCCCATAAAAATATAAGGATCACCCTGCAGATTATATTCATGCATCATGTCATATTTTAAAACATTGTGACCCCAATTTTCTCCCGGCACGATAGTGTCACTGATAACATATTGGGAATTGATAAAATAATCTATCTTTCCCAAGGTCACCGCTTCTCCAACCGGAATATCAGGTTCAGCCAGATCACGCATCACATTCCACAGCATGGAATAATCATTGGCCAGCCATCCTAAGCCGGAAGATGCCAGGATACCGATAGCCCCCCGGTTGGGAACTATTAACAGCCGCTGAGCCAATCCGGGTGTACCGGGATTATCGAAGGCACCGGTGAAACAGGTCATGCTGGTGATGAAGGGATACTTTCCCTGGTTATTCAGGCGATCCACATCCTGCAGGTTCATGAGCTGAACATCCGACCAGATCCCGCCTCCCCCATGACCGAGAAAATTGACAAAATTCACCCCGTTATCGAAGTAATCGATCAGATCGGTGGTTCCGCCAAAATTGGGATCAAAAGTGAGAGTGGTATCTTTGATAGTATTCAATTTAAAGGACGTGAAGCGCTTATCCAGCAGCATATCGATTACCCGCTGATTCTGAGTACGGAAGGCGGGTTTCTGTGGCATATTGGGCAGGCCGGTGAATTCATAAGTACTGCGGTCATTTCCGCTGATGAACAGACTTTGATTACGCCAGGGTCCAATCACCGGACTTTCTTCATATTCCCTTATTTTATTGATCACGTTAACCACTTCACCATTGGTCATCACCGGGATGCGGCCGATGAAAATATCCGGCAGATAATCCTTCCCGGCGATGAGTGAATAGGGTAGATCGGTGGCCACCGCCCCAAATTCATAGCTTTGATAAAAAAAGGTCGGAACCAGATCTTCCTGCAGGATGCCGCTGAGTTTGTAATTATAATTGGCATCTCCCAGCAGAACCACGTATTTCAGGCGGTGATTCCGA
>MESS01000087.1:580-1181 GCA_001771055.1 Caldithrix sp. RBG_13_44_9 | reverse complement strand
CTGAGGATTAATATCCTCAATGGCAATTCCAGTTGTAACAAGGTCCTGTCCGCTTACTTTGTAAATGCCTTTCTGATCGACGATCAGCCTGATTTTCTGGTCGGAATTCAGACTCTGCATTTGAATTGAAGGTACTGCCGGAGAAAGATTAATTACTGGAGAGATACCAGACATCCCTGGATTGTTAACGGTCAGTTTACTGAATATTTTGGATTCTTCGACCGGAATCGTAGCATATACTTGTCCCGGGTTTTCCTGAAACTGAATTTTTATTTTCAGATTTTTATAGAACAGCAGGCCTTGCGGTGTGAGCTGCAGCGGATAAACCGTTAATCCCATCAGCCGGTAATCCCGGAATATACCGGCTTCCTTCAATTGAACAATGGTCTCCGGATAAATTGCCGGCATTACTGAAGCCGGGATTCCAGGTTGTTCCTCACTTTCAGATTGATAGACAGCGGGTTGAACATTCTCCAGGATGGTTTTTTCACTGGAGATTATCTTCCAGGTTACTGTTCCGGGAGGAACTGCCAGGGCGGTGCTGAAGATTGGAAGGAGAGGTTCGGATTCACGATAATTAAATAACAGGCCAGGAATGCTG
>MESS01000087.1:0-562 GCA_001771055.1 Caldithrix sp. RBG_13_44_9 | reverse complement strand
TTTTTATCAACCCTGGATATTTCCGGCTCCGGAAAGGAAAAGGCCAGGGTAATTGATTGATTATTTTGCTGTTCAATATGATAGACAGGAGCAATGGCAGCTCGCAGAAAAGTAGAAAAAATAAAGATCAGGAAAATTGAAGTAGTGAAATTCATGCCCGGCTGATTTCCAATTCAACAAGAAAAATGCAATCTATTTGAAGCAGAACCGATCCTTAAAACAAAGGGGATAATTGACTTATCCCCTTTGTGAGATCATTCTATTAAAAAGTATTAAAAGAATTACTTCATGAACACCATTTTGCGAACCTGCCGGAAATTGTAGTCCTTGGCCGTGAAAACCAGGTAGTAGATCCCATTGGCAATGGAATTTCCACTGTCATCTTTGGAATCCCAGATTATCTGATCATATACTCCCGGCTGCAGCCGTTCATCATCGATGAGGGTGCGGATCTTTTGTCCCAGCATGTTATATATTTCCAGTGATATTTTCGATTCCCTGGCCACGTCGAAACTGATGCGGGTGGAAGGATTGAACGGATTGGGATAGTTCTGGGCGATCC
>MESS01000086.1:7243-7310 GCA_001771055.1 Caldithrix sp. RBG_13_44_9 | reverse complement strand
TTTCAAATCCAAACAGTTCGCTTTCGATCAATTCCTGCGGCAGGCTGCCGCAGTTGATCGGAATAAA
>MESS01000086.1:7069-7216 GCA_001771055.1 Caldithrix sp. RBG_13_44_9 | reverse complement strand
ATGAATGTGAGTGGCGACCAGCTCTTTGCCGGTACCGGAGCCTCCATGAATCAGAACCGTGGCATCGGTCTGGGCTGCTTTATGAATTTCTGCCCGCAAGCTCTGGATAGAATTGGAATTACCGACGATCTCTTTTTCCAGCAGAAT
>MESS01000086.1:6122-7055 GCA_001771055.1 Caldithrix sp. RBG_13_44_9 | reverse complement strand
GAAAAAGTTTATCCTTGGAATGCTGGCGTTCTTTTTCTAAAAACCGTTTCTCAGCTGCATTGAACAGACTGAGAATGAAATCGGTCGGCTGGTAGATATAATCTTCAATATCACCGGGATATTTAGTGCAATACCACATTGCCCCTGCTTCCAGCAATCGATTGGCAAAGTCAAAATCGGAAATATTGATGGTCATTTTGGTGATCACAATAATCTGAATGGTGGCATCGATCTGCTTTATTCTTTTGATCAATCGTTCACCGCTTAATCCACCGGCAATCTGAAAATCCATGATCACCACATCAACATCAGGTTGACCTTTTTCCAATGCTTCCACTGCAGCCTCTCCGCTGGAAACAATTTTTTTCAGGATCAATGTCTCTCCGAATTGTTTGAGGGTGTTTTTTATCCGGCGGACATCATACTCTTCATCCTCAATCAGTAAAATCTTCACCAGTCGATTCGAAAACATAGCATTCCTCAATTTTGATATGGAATGGTAATGGTAAACCGGCAGCCTCCCTCCGGCAGATTTTCGGCATCAATATCCCAGCCGCAGCGCTGTTTGGAAATCTCATATGCCAGATAACACCCGTAACCGGAATTTCCGGAATTTTCTTTGGTGGAGGTGTTTTCCAGAAATAGTTTTTTAATACTCTTCTCATTGGACTGCAGCAAATCTGACCGAACCCCCTGCCCGTTATCGCTGAGCACAATCAGACAACTCCTGTTCCGGACATCATGGCGAGTGCGCATGGTTATCTTGACATTCGGAAGCTGGGCATGATCGATGCTGTTTTGAATCAGCGGCTCTATCACCTCCCAGACCACAAATTCGTTGATGGAAATGAGCGGAAGATTTTTATCCAGTTCCATCACGAAATGATAACTGTGAGTTTTATCGGACACCCGCATGAAAATATGATCCACGAT
>MESS01000086.1:5294-6116 GCA_001771055.1 Caldithrix sp. RBG_13_44_9 | reverse complement strand
AAGGACTTTATTCAGATCAGTCTGAAACATTGGATTGCGGATGGTTTGCAGAGGAGGATCATACCACTTCATGTCATAGATCACCCGTGAAATGAAATTGGCATACTTGGTGACCCGGTCTTTAACCTCTTCGGTATTCCGGGAATCAAGTTTTCGCAGATCTTCTTTGATGAAGCCCATCACTTTTTCTGCCTTATGATGGGTATGATAGATCCGTTTAGTGAAGAGTGCTTCCTTCTGGTGATGAATCTCTTCCATCAAATGTTTTTCCCGCTCCGAGAATAATTGCTGCAGGGCTTCATCCCGCTCTTTCACAGTATAGGAGGAGATATAAAACATGGCTAAAAAACCCAGCAGTATCAGAGAAGCGAAGATCAGAGCCGTTTCGTCATAACTGGCAATTATCTCACTGCTGATAAAACTGAAATCCGGAATATTCTTGATATACACCGCTCCCATGTATTCACCTTTGGGAACAAAGGGCACGAAAACATGAAAAGTTTCCCGGCCCTGGCGGATGGAATAGATCTCTTCCTCACCGCGCAATTTATTCCGTAAATCCCGGTAGTATTGTACCGCCTGGATATGTGGCTGTCCCCCTGATTGCAGCGGGGTAATCCCTTTGAAAAAGTAATCAAAAAGCTGATGGCCATCGTCAATGGCAAAAATTTGGTTCCCGTTCGACACCAGGATGCAGATATCCCGGACACTCTGCTGCAGCAGCGGTTGATTGAGAATGATGTTGAAAGCCTGCACAATTTCTTCGGTGCTGCCTGAATCAAACAGATTTTTCCCGCTGCCGGTTTCTAACAATAATTCCAA
>MESS01000086.1:4878-5248 GCA_001771055.1 Caldithrix sp. RBG_13_44_9 | reverse complement strand
TAACAAACATTAATGATTTTTAGTTAATCAGACTCACTCTTCGATCTTTCCGATCTCCAAAGGATTATTTACCTTATCAAGTTTTACTCCCTGTCCAGGTTGAGTGAGACATCAGCGAATCTCGTTTTACATTTCATTAATTGGATAGGAGTTTCAGATATCTGCCTCGGGTTATTTAAAGATCAATTTATCGGAAGCGATCAAAGCCGTTGCCCTGGCTAAAGCTTCTTCGGCAGTAAGTTCGTTTTTAATACTCAGATGGACATAATAGGAAATGATATCTGATATCCTGGTGTAGTCCGGCCGGTAGGGGCGGTGAATACCCCTTCGCAGGAGTTCCTGATAATACCGCAGATCCGGATGTTCCTGT
>MESS01000086.1:4490-4846 GCA_001771055.1 Caldithrix sp. RBG_13_44_9 | reverse complement strand
CACTGGAATATATCCCCCAGCAGAAAAAAACATCTTCTGCGATTCTGGCTGCAGGGCAAACTGAATGAATTTAAGAGCAGCCCTTTTATGATTGGAGTATTTGGAGATCATTAAATTCCAGCCGCCAAAAACCGAAACTGGTCTGAATCCGCTAAAATGAGGCAGTGCGGCAATCTCAAATAAATTAAATTTACTGCTATCCGGCAATACTTTTCGGTAATGTTTGAGAAATCCCGGCCAACCTCTTAAGAAAACAGCATCATGCTCCAGGGCATACAGGTAACTCTGATACTCATCGAAATTGACCACCAGCGAAGGAGTTAGGTGATATTTATTAACCAGATCAACTAATAGCT
>MESS01000086.1:3201-4164 GCA_001771055.1 Caldithrix sp. RBG_13_44_9 | reverse complement strand
CCTCTATTTCACCACGGTAGGTTTCATTAAACCTTTTGATCAACGCTTCATGGGCGATGGAAATGTTATCGGCAAAATAGATTTTGGCCGGAATCCCGGTTTCCGGTGCAGACTTGTTGATAAACAAATAGATCAGGATGGTCAGGGTTCCGATAATAATAAAAGTAAAACTCAGCAGGGGGATCTTTTTGGTTTTTAATTGCCGAAATATTTCCGAGGTCATGGTTCTCTTTTGGTTAAAGTCCGATGGAAAAATAATCAAAAGAGGAGTGAGGCTCAAGGTGGATCACGGATTTTATTTGCAATGAAAAAATCACCATAAATAACAGTAGGGACGTTCAATTGATCGTCCCTACTGTGATTATCCAAATACAAAAAAATAATGGGGATTTACATTTTCGAAGGCATCGGAATCGGTGCAGTCCGCGAGGGCATTTCCGGGTAATCAGGATATCCTACATCCTTCACCAGCTCGGCAATTTTAATTTCCTGCCCAGTCTGAAAAGAGTGATTGGCTGCAATCCCGGTGAGACAGGAGTAAGCCCCGCCCCGCTGATCCGCTGCCCGTTGGTATTTATCCTCCGGTTTTTCCGGGAGGAAAAGATCATCCAGCAACACCTTATCCCCTCCGCCATGCCCGCCTTCTCCCGTCCATACTTCTACTTCCTGGGTTGCTCCGCGCAAGGGGATTATTCGCAGCATCATCCCGCCTTCTTTGATGCCGCCCTGTACCGTCTCAGTTCCGCTGATATAGACCTGCTCCTCAATCTGATTCTCGATCCGTCCTTTAGTACCATTGAAAATAATACGATACCCTTCCCAGGCATTGAAAGCATTCAATGAATAACAGAGCGTCACATTGTTGTCATATTTCACCAGCACATTCATGGTATCCTCGATATCGATATCAGGGCGGAATACACAGCGGTCACGGAAATAGCCATCAAATTTTTCATTATCCAG
>MESS01000086.1:1518-3162 GCA_001771055.1 Caldithrix sp. RBG_13_44_9 | reverse complement strand
TTCAAATCCGCACTTATTTTTTCCCGGACAGTTGTGACAGCGTTCATGATAGTTTTCCAGACCAAAGCGTTTAGCCATGGCAGGGGTATAGAATTCCCGTTTTCCAGTGGCCAAAACTGACACCGGAATGGCTGACAGCCACCAGTTAACCAGATCGAAGTGATGGGTGGCTTTGTGCACCATCAGTCCGCCGGAGAATTTTTTCTGACTATGCCAGCGCCGGAAATAATCCGCCCCATGATGAGTATTGAGCATCCAATGGAAATCCACCGACAGGATATCACCGATCACTCCGCTCATCAGCAGATCCTTCAGCTGGGTGCGCGGCGGCGAATAACGGTAATTGAAGGTGACCCGGCATCTCCGGCCAGTCTTTCTCTGCATATCAATGATGCTCTGGCATTTGTCTGCGTCTATGGTCATCGGCTTCTCAGTCATCACATCGCACCCCAATTCCATGGCCCGCAAAATATAGTGATGATGAAAACCATCCACCGTGGTCACAATGACCACCTCCGGTCTGGTCTCAGAAATCATTTGATCAAAATCTTTCGCATCATAAATGGGAGGCTCAAATCCCTGGTATTCGCGGGATCGGCGCTGGGCCAGTTTCAGGCGACCAGGATTCACATCACACAGGCCGACCAATTGCGCATAAGGTTTATAATCGAGCTGAATGGCCTGCTGATACATCCGGGACCGCGAACCCACTCCTACAATGACATAGCGTTTCTGCTGTTCCGGATTTTTAATATTCTGGACCCAGGCACTGCTGGATAACATTAATCCAACCCCGGCCACGGAGGAGGTTTTAAGGAAATCGCGTCGATTCATTTTTTGGATGGGAACAAAATCATTTTTTTTCATAAACATAACCCTTCAATAATTTGATTTTTAAGATCCGATGGTGGTAGGGGGCGTTCAATTGAACGCCTCTACCACAAAATCAATATATAAAAATTTTATCGCCAGCGATTACCTCCTGGCGCTCTTCATCAAAGGTAACCCGTTCACCGGTATGCAGGGCGGCAGTGGTCATGATGCCGGCAATGGAATGGTTATATCCAGCCTCGATATTGGCCTGGGGTTCCCGGCGGTCACGTACACACTCCATCCAGTTCCGGACATGGGCAGTGGTCATGGGATCCGCACCGGTATTGGCAGCAGTCTCCACCTGCAGTTCCGGCAATTTATATTCGCTCAGGAGATTGGCATTCATTCCCATCTCGGCAGCATATTGTTCGTTCAAGCCTCCCTCCGGAGTAACAATATTGCGGTCCAGATCCAGTTTCCCGCCATTGGAGAAATAGTATTCCTTGATCCCCCCGGCTGAATTATGCATGCGGGAGGAATAGACCACCTGGAATCCGACTGCCGGATCTTCCAGTGGGCCATAATCAAATACTGCAGTCATGGTGTCAGCATTTTTCCGGCCATCTTTCCAGGTATAGATCCCTCCATTGGCAGTTACACTGCGGGGATGAGGATATCTGCTGAACCAGTGGACGGTGTCAATCTGGTGACACATCCACTGGCCGGGAATTCCGGAAGAGTAAGGCCAGAATAGCCGGTATTCGATATACTTGCGGGGATCCCAAGGTTCGTATGGACGATTCATCAGAAAACGCTGCCAGTCGGTATCAC
>MESS01000086.1:635-1473 GCA_001771055.1 Caldithrix sp. RBG_13_44_9 | reverse complement strand
GTTGATTCACATTCCAGGTCATTTCCACAAAAGTGATGGCACCGAATTTTCCCGACTTGATATATTCACTGGCTGCCTGGTAATTGCTGCCGCTGCGACGCTGGGAACCAATCTGGACAATTTTTCCGGAATCTTTCACAGCCTTCAGGGCCAGACGGTTATCGGCCATGGTTTCCGCAAAAGGTTTTTCCACATAGACATCACAACCGGCTTCCACTGCCTGGACGGTCTGTAAGGCATGCTGAAAATCGGGAGTACTGATGATCACCGCCTCCGGTTTAAATTTTTCATACAGCTCTTCATTGTTGCGAGCGATCTCCACTGTGCGGCCAGTTTTTGCCAGCAGGAAAGCCGCGCCTTCATCCCGCCGGCGGTTCCAGATATCAGATAAGGCGGCAATTTCAAGATTGAGCTCCTGGCTATAATTCAGGAAAGCCGGCAGCAAAGAATCCCTGGCGCGACTGGAAAATCCAACCACTCCGACCCGGATGCGGTCATTAGCTCCCAGAATCCTGGTATAAGAGCTGGCAGGAAAAATCATACTGCTGGCCATCAATCCGGCCGAACCGGCGGCCACGGTTTTCAAAAATTTTCTGCGAGTGATTGCCATATGCATATCCCGTATAATGGACTATTTTCTCAAGTAATTTATATTTTGTATTTCGTATTTTATATTTTTACATCGTATCCAATATTCCCCGGACGTATCCCACCGACTCAGCCACCCCGGGCAGGGGATCCTTTTCATCCTTTTCAAACTCAAAAGAAGCCACCCCCTGGTAATTTAGTTTCAACAGCATTTTCAGATATCCGGGAATATCAATCACCCCTCGTCCCA
>MESS01000086.1:308-513 GCA_001771055.1 Caldithrix sp. RBG_13_44_9 | reverse complement strand
ATATCGATGCACAAACCAATGCGGGTGTCCAGGTTTTCAATTTTTTCATAAACACTTTGCGGTGAAGGATAAATCTCATCGCCCGGACCATGGTTATGAATGGCCAGCTGGAGGTCGTATTCCTGGACTTTTTTATTCACCAGTTCCAGCAGGCCATGATCAGGTGCCCCGATGATCATCCGCATGCCGGCGGTTCTGGCATAAT
>MESS01000086.1:0-191 GCA_001771055.1 Caldithrix sp. RBG_13_44_9 | reverse complement strand
CCAGTGGGAGATGGAAGCTCTTGAAGCAAATCCGGGAAAGCCCCAACCTTTTGGTCATGGCAATGGTATCTTCCAGATTAAAATTGCGGAAGGTGTAAGACGCTAATCCCAGATTTAATTTTTTTTCACCCATTACTTCCTGATCAGCCGGCATCCTCTGGAAATAAGGAGGTTTACTGTAACAGCCTGTC
>MESS01000085.1:59125-60081 GCA_001771055.1 Caldithrix sp. RBG_13_44_9 | reverse complement strand
CATTCTTTTCCTGGCTGAATTGGTAATGCTGGATCAATTGAAAAAACTCTTCCACGGTTTTGACCCGCAATCCCTGCCATTGCTGATTCCAGGGTTGATCCAGACAGACTGCCAATCGGCCGCTGTCGGAAAATTCCTGTAAATTATCAGTGAAATCATCTAACAAAGCCAGTCCGGCAACTTCCGATTTTTGATAGGTGATGTGAACTTCATTGGTTGGCAGATCATGTTTCCCGATCCAGATATAGGTAGAGGCTTTGATGACATCCGGTTGAGAAGTAACTACCACTATTTCATATTCATTCTTCCAGCGATTCAGGGCTTCCAGGGCACCCGGATAAGGCCGGGCATCCTGGATAATTTCCTCAACAAATCCTGGCTCCATAAACCGGTAGATCGCTGGTCCAATCGGAAAGAAGTCTTCCAGTTGACGGGAATTTACCTGCTGCACCTGATGCTCTGGATGAATCCGGTTATAAATCCGGATCAGACTTCCTACAAAATCCCGCACCACTCCATCCAGATCAATCAACACCCTGGTACTCTTGCTCCGCTCTGGTCTTTGATCTGGTTTTGCCTTATTTTGATCAGCCTTCATTTGATATAATCCACCACCGCTTCAGCATTATCAACTCCGATCACATTTCCATTTATCCACTGGCAATCATCACCGGAAAAAACCGAGATGGCATTGGCCACATCCTCGGGCGTAGTTAACCGCCGGCCTGGATTGCGCTCGATGGCCGCATGGATCATTTTTTCGTGACCGGGAATTTTCTGTAAGGCCGGAGTATTTGTTACTCCCCCGCGAATGGCATTTGCGGTAGCTCCGATGGGTGCCAGCTCCATGGCCAACTGGCGGATGTGTGATTCCAAGGCTGATTTGGCAGCTGAAACAGCCCCATAATATGGCACCACATGGGTGCTGCCATAGCTGGTCATGGCAAAAATCCGGC
>MESS01000085.1:58945-59075 GCA_001771055.1 Caldithrix sp. RBG_13_44_9 | reverse complement strand
AGGCTGTGTGCCATCACATCCAGGGTCATGTCCATGTTGGACTGATTGAGGGCTTCTTCAGGATTATCGGCAATGTAAGGTTTAAGAGTTCCGAAGGCCAGACTGTGCAGAAAGACCTGGATATAATCAC
>MESS01000085.1:55327-58848 GCA_001771055.1 Caldithrix sp. RBG_13_44_9 | reverse complement strand
AGAAGTTTTGATCATTTCCGGTTATAAATTCTATCGATCAATTGTTGATTATGCAAACCACTCTCTCCCGGACTGAGAATCGGTTCATCGAACAGAATTGCTCTGGCAAAATGATCCAGCATTGACCCATAATAGTTCCGGTTCAGCACCTTAATTTTTTCTGTCCCTCTCTCAGTCGTTAGCTCTAGTTCAACCTCCGCTTCCGGTCGATTAAAATTTTGGAGGCTTAATTTACCTTTGGAACCCCTGAATGTCAAGCCACTTTCCCGCAAGCTGGTAAAGGAAAGATAAAGGGTACCCAGGACTCCCTCATCAAATTCCAGGCTGAGAACGGCATTTTTTTCCACCGTTTTTTTAGAATACCGCGGTCTAAGGATTGATTTGAGCTGAATGATCTTTTTTCCGCTGGTATATTCCAGCAGATCCAGTAGATGCGAACCCAGATCTGCCACTACTCCCCCGCCGGAAATCAGAGGATCCTCTAGCCAGTCACGTTTAACCATACTGGCATTGATCCCCAGAATGCCCCCGGCATAACTCAATTCACCCAGCGACTCATTCTGGATCAGTTCCCGGGTCTTCTGGATGGCATCGATGAAACGCATCACGAAGGCTGACATCAATTTGAGCTGCTTGCGGCTAAACTCACCAACAATTTTTTCCATCTCTGTGGCGGTGGAGGTCATTGGTTTTTCTAATAGCACATGTTTACCCTGCCGGGCAGCCAACAGGGCATGTTCATAATGAAAGGCAGGAGGCGTGGCAACAATCACTGCAGTAATTTCCGGATTTTTTAATAATTCTTCTACGGAGGAATAGTAAAAAGGAATATGATATTCGAGGGCAGACAGGCGAGCAGCATCCAATTGACGCCTGAATATAGCAAGCAACCGGGAATGCCGGGTCCTGGTAAAAGCCGGAATGAGGCGTCTCTCGGCATAACCCCCAAATCCAATAATACCGAAGCTTACAATATTTTCTGTCATCGATTAAGTGGATAATTCGAAATGTATAGAGGCCAATATTAAAGTTTAATTGTTTTTGAATCAGTTAAAAATTTATAAAATATAATAGTTGTTGCCTGAGTATTTTTGCACTTTAATTTCATCCGCGGCAATCCGACCCATCCGTGTCATCTGTGTTCCAATAAGTATTCAATTAAATCAATTCAGAATTTCATCCGCATGCAATAAATCGGAAAATTGCTCATTCTTGATAGCCTCGGCATTGGAACGGGTTTTTGCCAGAGCACTGACGATATAGCGATTGGCAATGAAAATTTTACGCGGTTCCAGCTCTGCTTCATCCAATAATATATATCCGACATACTGATAACTGTAAAGTTCAACCAGATCTCTGGCTGCCACTTCCTGAAATTGGATATCATTTTTATCCAAAATGTACTTAAGACAATCCAGATAGATCTTCCGGATATCCTTTAAATAGTCAGCCAGACGGCTGAGGCTGCCTTTGTATATCTTTTCCACCTTCTCGTTAAAATCTTCCGCCAGCAAGTCATTCAAAACCCCGCCCATGGCTGCCACAATCTGCAGTTGCGACGTCCCTTCATAAATATTAGTAATCCTGGCATCCCGGGCCAACCGTTCAATCGTAAACTCCCGCATATAACCTGCCCCGCCATGAATCTGCAGGGAATCATAGGTAATCTGATTGGCGGATTCCGTCAAAATAAATTTGGTCATGGGAGTGAGTAGAGCCGCCATCTTGGAAACTTTTTTAAAACGTTCGTTCTCCTCTTCAAAGCTCTTACCCTCATCCTTCAGACGAATGATTTTCGCTTCCAGTTTATCCCGCAAGTCCACTATCTTGGTAGTTGAATACAACAAGGAACGGTTGCTCTCCAGGGTCACTCGCATATCGATCAGCATATTGGTGACCACCGGAATGTGGTAAATGGCTTTTCCAAACTGTTCCCGGGCCCGGGCATAATTCACCGCCGCCTCATAGGCAGCCTGGGAGATACCCAGAGCCTGGGCAGATACACCCAGCCGGGCACCGTTCATCAGATCCATCACGTATTTAATCAGGCCGAATTTTCTTTTCCCGATCAGCTGAGCCGGGGTATCATTAAATTGCAATTCACAGGTGGGAGAACCATGAATTCCCAGCTTATTCTCAATGCGACGGACCTTAACAGTTTCGTCACCATAACAGACAAACAGGCTCAGACCGCGACCATCTTTACTTCCTGGTTCGGAGCGGGCCAGTACCAGCAGCACATTCCCATTTCCATTAGTGATAAAACGTTTAACACCGCGTAAAAACCACTGGCCGTTGTCAGTCTGATAGGCATGCAGCTTAACCGCCTGCAAATCCGATCCGGCATCCGGTTCAGTAAGCGCCATGGCTCCGGTATATTTCCCGGATGAGAATCCCGGTAAAAATTCCCCCATCTGGTCGGAAGTGCCGAATTTATGAATGGTTTCGGCAATATCCTGCAAACCGAAAATATTCATCAAGGCGGCATCAGCCCGGGAAACCATTTCAATGGCCATTATATAAATGGTTGTTGGAAAATTCAAGCCCCGGTATTGACGTGGGAGGGTAATTCCCATTAACTCCGCTTGTGCCAGTTTTTCCAGTGATTCCCGGGTACCTTTGGCATAAGATACTTTTCCATCTTGCAGATGGCTGCCGGACTCATCCACTTCTGCTGCCCGGGGGGCAATGAAGTTTGCCGCCAGATCTCCGATGATCTCCAGAATTTTACGGTAATTATCCAGTGCATCGGAATAATCACGCGGAGCATAGTTATACTGCCGGTGTTCCTGGTAATCGTGTTCAATGATCTCTACCACTTCCTGAAGATTCAAATGTTGAAATTGAAACTGCATATCGGCATTATCGCTGAAAAAATTGGACATACTTTCCTCTATCGCAATTTATGTTTATAGACCTCGATAAATTTGGGGATCACTTCCATGACCTCACCCACGATGCCGTAGTGACACACGTCAAAAATGGGAGCATCCGGATCGTTATTGATGGCAATTATTTTCTGGGATTCCTGCATTCCGGCTCGGTGCTGGATAGCCCCGGAAATTCCGCAGGCAATGTAAAGTTTGGGACGAACGGTTACCCCAGTCTGTCCTATTTGCCGGGCGGGAGTAATAAATCCGGCATCAACTGCCGCTCGCGAACCCGCCACCTCTCCTCCGATGGTATGGGCCAGATCATACAGGACCTTAAAATTTTCTCGGGTTCCCATACCGTAACCGCCGGCAACGATGATCGGAGCACCCTTCAGGTATACCTTCTTTTCCTCCTGATGCCGGGTGATGATCCTGATCAGTTCATCCGATACATCCGGCTGGAAGGGAATTTCGGTAATTTTTCCTTTCACCGGAGAATCCAGCCGCGATAACTCCATCACTCCTTCCCGCACCGTGGCCATCTGAGTGGTAGTATCCGGTGAAATGATGGTGGCAATAATATTTCCCCCGAAGGCCGGGCGGATCTGCAACAGGAGCTCAGGGTAATCCTTCCGCAGATAAGTGACA
>MESS01000085.1:50707-55264 GCA_001771055.1 Caldithrix sp. RBG_13_44_9 | reverse complement strand
GGTGCCAGATCCCGCCCCATAAAAGTGGCACCGAACAGCATAATGCGCGGCTGGTGCTGTTCTACCAGCTGGTTGAGGATCCGGCTGTAAGGCATGGTCTGATAATATTTCAGTGCCGGGTTGTCTATCACAAAGACCTCCTGTGCCCCGTAATGAAAGGCTTCGACCGCCAAATCCTTCACCTGGTACCCGATGAGAACCGCTTTCAGGACTCCGGAGAAGTTCTGCGCCAGTTTCCGTCCTTTCGAGAGGAGTTCAAAACTCACATCGGCTGCTTTTCCATCCCGTTGTTCAATAAACACCCAGACATCTTTTGTATTTTTTTTCATGCGTATCCTTTAACCAAAAATTCGATCGCTCATCAATTGATCGATCAGTTGATTGATTCCTTCACCGGTAGGTTCAATTTTGATGTGCTCCCCTGCTCCCAATACCACCGAATCCACTTTATAGACTTTGGTGGGTGAACCGCTCTGACCAATCCGGGTTTCATCGATCTCAAAATCATCTAAAGTGAGCGTAGGAATGAATAATCCCCGGGCTATAAATTCTTCTTTCAGGTCATCGATATAAAGCAGGGAATTCTGATTGACCATCTCCTCTAATTCAGACAGGGATTTGGCATTCTTGTAAGCCATGACGTTACGGGCTTTAAAGGGTCGTGGTTCGGCCGCTTCCTTAATAACCGTTAGTAGTACCGGCAGCTTGCTTTCCAGAATCTCATAACCCCCATCGATCCGCCGGCGGACGGTGATCCTGTTTTTTTTCAGATCAGTAATTTTTGCAGCGTAGGTGATCTGGGGAATTCCCAATTTTTCAGCAGTTTGCGGACCTACCTGAGCGGTATCGCCATCAATAGCCTGGCGGCCGGCGATGATCAGGTCATAGTTTCCCATTTTTTTAATGGCCTCACTCAACACATAAGAGGTAGCCAGAGTATCTGCCCCGGCAAATTTACGGTCGCTGATCAGGTATACCTCATCTACACCCAGATAGAGACATTCCCGCAGTATTTCTGAAGCCTTTGGGGGTCCCATTGAAATTGCGGTCACCGTCCCACCGTATTGTTCCTTCACCTGCAGGGCAAGTTCCAGAGCAACTTTATCCTCTGGATTGAAAATAGCAGGCAATTTGGCACGGTTCACTGTGCCATCCGGACGCATTACCTGTCCGTGAATATTAGCAGTATCGGGTACCTGTTTTGCCAGTACAATCAATCGAAAGCTCATAGATCTCCTCACGGCCTTGAATAAATTTCTAAATATAAACAGGTCGGGAAAAAAAATATACTAAAAATATCTAAAATTGAAGTTTTTAAGCATTACCCCCGGTAAGAGAATTTAAATCCCGCAGATGCCCCAAAGGTCAAGTAAAAAAAAATAAAAAATCAACCTTGATTTTTCCGAAAAAAAGTTAAAATAAAAATGTGGTCCTAAAATCCAAAAAAACTGATTCCAGCAATCTCTTCGCGGTCCAATTACTCCTCAATTTTCAGTCTAAAAATGTATAATCTCTTTAGGATAAAAAAATGGGTGTGGTATGATGAAAATTTTTAAATAGTAAAACAATTAGGACAGCTTCAAGCATTTTTTTAACCTTTTGACTTTAAATTTTATAGTATTATTTTTCGGGCAAATATTCCGATCAAGCAGATGGAAAACGAACTGAGATATATGAATAGCTTTATAAAAAACTAAAAGGAATAGAACAGTCGGTTCCCGATTAGTGGAATGCAGACGGGCCTTTGAAGGCAGCGGGTTTCGGCCCTGTGGGACTTAAAACTCTCCGGGGCTTTTTTAATATAGTTAGTGGCATTTTAAAATTAGATTGAATGATCACACTATGAAAAATATTTCAGAAGCGGTTGTTGAAAAGAAGCGGGTAGCGCTGATATCGGTATTTGCAGCCATTTTTTTGACCGGATCGAAATTCCTGATCGGAATTTTAACCGGCAGTCTGGGTATTTTATCGGAAGCTCTGCATTCAGCGCTGGATCTGATTGCCGCCGCCATCACCTATTTTTCAGTACGTATTTCAGATAAACCAGCTGATAGCGACCATCACTATGGACATGGAAAAATTGAAAACATTTCAGCATTAATAGAGACTTTTTTATTATTGATCACCTGCAGCTGGATTATTTATGAAGCCGTTCACCGCTTACTTACTGGCAAAGTTCTTATTGAAATCACTGTCTGGAGTTATCTGGTGGTCATCACTTCAATTATTATTGATTATTCCCGCTCACGGGCGCTTTTGAAAGCCGCTAAAAAATATAATAGTCAGGCACTGGAAGCCGATGCTCTGCACTTTTCGACCGATATCTGGAGCTCGACGGTAGTTTTTATCGGATTGATCTGTGCCAATTTTGGCTGGCATTATGCCGACCCTATTGCTGCCCTGATCGTGGCGCTGATCGTCATCTACGTTTCTTATAAATTAGGGAAAAGATCTATTGATGTGCTGCTGGATAAAGCACCAATCGATCACATTAAAATTATCGAAGACATTCTAAATAATACCGTACAGGTTTCTACTTTCCATGATTTAAGAATACGACTTTCCGGAGCGAATGTTTTTGTAGACGTCAGCATTCATGTAGATCCCTCACTGAACATTGAACAAGTGCATCGGATCGCCGATGAAATCGAAAGCCGAATACACCAGAAAATAAACCGCAGTGTGGTTCACATCCACCAGGAACCAGAAGACAATAAACGTCCAGAGTAAAAGAATTTCTTTGGGAGTGCGATGTAAATAATTAAGCAGAAAATCCAATTACTGGTCAATGAAACCAATCTCCCTATCCACTTTCTATTGGAAAATTACATCCGTTAGTAGTATGGGTATTTTATTCCTCTCTTTAAAGTAAATATTAAAGGAAGTAACAAATCATACTTAACAATTAATCCTGTGAAAATATTTGACATAACAATTATCCTTTTCGCACTCACCTGTCTTATCTTATGTGACCATCAACTAAAATTCTTTTACCCGGCAGATAATCAAAATATTCATTACACCGGCAGGATTGATTTTTCAAATCCCCGAAAGCCAAGATTAAGCGGGGCGGGTTCTTATTTCCAATGCAAATTCAGCGGAAGTACTTGTGACATTTTCATAGAAGATCAAAATTTAAATAATTATCACAACTATCTGGCAATTGTCATTGATGGCGCATACCTGGGGAGGCTGCAGCTCAACAAAAATCAAAACACCTATTCACTCGCCCAAAATTTAAAGGATACAGTTCATACTCTGCTGGTGAGTAAGGCTACCGAATCACAGATCGGTTATGTTGATTTTTTAGGATTAACATGTAAGGAAATCCTGCCTTTTGAAAAGACTGAAAAACGAAAGATGAGTTTATTGGCAATTCAATTACCTGTGGCAGCGGTTTAGATATTTCGGATATTCCTTGTGACTCTGCAGAATGGTACGATCAGCATAATGCCTATCTATACTTACGGTCCCATAATAGCCCGGTTTTTGCAAGCCGATTGGCTCTTGAGTGCAGTTTCAGGAATTGGCATGACCCGAAATTGGAACAGTCCGGGTCCGACCATGCCGGAAGTCTATGAACACTTCTACCTCAATGCAGACTCCATCTCATTCTGGGAAGTTTCCCACTTCGTGCCGGATTTAGTTTCGATTAATCTGGGTACCAATGATTTCTCGGAAGGTGATGGTTCTTATAAAAGAGCAGAATTAGACTCTACTAAATTTGTAAACGATTATATTCAGTTTATCAGACTAATCCGGAAACGGCATCCCCAGGCCCAGATTTGTTGCCTGGGCAGCCCGGTGTTCTCAGGTGAGAAAAATATTCGTTTAACTAATTATCTTTCAATGGTGGTACAATACATGAAAAAGGTTGAGAATGATGATAAGGTTCACCTGTTCAGTTTTTCAGGTTCTTATAACCAAGGCTGTACCGGTCATCCCGATCAAGAAGAACATCAGAAGATGGCAGAAGACCTCCTGCCATTTATCAGGAAAGTGATGAATTGGTGAAAAAATAATTCTTATTCGCCATCAAAATATCCGATCTGAAAAACAGATTATATAATTACCTAAACCGATCAGATAAGCCTTTCTCAAATGAGTATTTTTCTTCAACCAATCAGTTTTTATTTTCATATCAAAATAGAAAATCATAAGGATTACTGAGGTGCAATTTTAATGACAAAATAAACCAGGATGTCAAATGATTATCAGAATCCTCAGACTCAAATAAACCGAACTTTAAACTGTTTTCACCACTTTCCGAAAATGAAATCCATAGATCGCCAAGGTGATGGCCAGTGGAAATTTCTGCGGATATCTGAATAATCCTAAAAAGAAAAGCTTCCAGTAATATCTTTTCCCGGATTCCATGACACCTAAAATCCACAGGGATTTAAAAAGGGCTTTAATATTACGATATGTCAATTTTGAGTGGCCTTTAAAAGGAGATTGATATTCCTTAAGAAAAGTTTTTACCCGCTGGTAATATTCCTTCTGCGAATAGATCGTCTCCAGCACTTTCTTATAACCTGCAATCAGATTCTGATATTT
>MESS01000085.1:45784-50682 GCA_001771055.1 Caldithrix sp. RBG_13_44_9 | reverse complement strand
TCATTCCGGTTTTATGAATTCTTTGCACAGTCGACAACAGATCGCGTTTCTGGTTTAGTTTTTTACCACATTCGACCAGGCTTTCACTATTGGGCGTCTCAATACCTATAAAAACATGATCAAAACCTGCCTTAACCATCAACCGCATCAAGTCTTCATCATCTGCCAGATTAACAGAAGCTTCAGTTCCAAAATTAAAGGGAAGGTTATGGTTTCGTTGCCAATCGATCAAGGCCGGCAGCAAGTCCTTCTTTAGTTTTACTCTATTGCCAATAAAATTGTCATCCACAATGAAAACACCGCCCCGCCAACCTAAGGAATATATTACTTCCAGTTCTCCCAGAAATTGTTCGGTGCTTTTAACCCGGGGTTGATGCCCATTCAAAACAGTAATACTACAGAATTCGCAATCATAAGGACAGCCCCGGGAATACTGGATACTCATGCTGGCATATTTATTTTGTTCTAACAACTCCCACTGCGGAACGGGAGTATGGGTGATTTCCGGAAATTCCGGGGTAGCATAAATATATTCCGGGTGTCCGGCTGCCAGGTCGTTTAAAAATAGTGGCAGAGTGATTTCGGCTTCATTTAAAATAAAGTGGTCAACTCCCAAAAATTCCTGGTAGTCAGTGGTCACCATAGGTCCACCGGCCACTACCCGTGTATTCAATTCATTACAGCGTTTTACTACTTTTTTGAAGGACTCTTTATGGATATTCATTCCGGTTATGAAGACATAGTCCGCCCATTGCAGTTGTTCATCACTCAAAGGTGATACATTCATGTCAATCAGTTTTTTATTCCAGTTAACTGGAAGCATGGCTGCTACCGTGAGCAGTCCCAGCGGTGGTTCTCCGGACTTTCTGGAGATAAACTTTACCGCATTGCGGAAAGACCAGAAAGTGGAGGGTGTTTCCGGATAGATCAGAAGAATATTCATTATTAACTCCGGTGATTTTTAAATAAGACCATTACTGCAATTCTTTTCAACTCAATTATAACATCCGGCAGAAGTAAGAATTGTAAAAGTATTGTAAAAGCTGATTTTTAGAGTGCTTTTTTCTCACCGGCTTTCTTTTTTATTCTTATATTAAAGCGCAAAAATAGCTGGAATTCACTTAATGACTTTGAAAAAACCAAGCACTGTTTTCTATCATGTCCTCATTTTTATCATCGCCCAGTTGATCTGGTTCTCATTGCTCAGTCTCTGGATCTACTGGTATGTGACCAATTATCTATTGCTGCTGAAAGTTGAGGATAAACTTGCTCCGCAAATGATCTCAGGAACTACTAATATCGTGGCACTGATCAGTGGACTTGTCCTATTAATCTTATTATCACTAAGTATGTCTATTATTTTTATTTATCTCAACCGTCAACTGAACGTTACCCGGCTTTATGATAATTTTATTGCCAATGTGACCCATGAACTGAAATCCCCCCTATCTTCCATCCAGTTATATCTGGAAACAATGCAGAAACGGGAAGTGTCCTCAGACAAAAAACAAGAATTTTTGGGCCTTATGCTGAAGGATACAGACAGGTTAAATCAGTTGATCAATTCCATCCTGTATCTTTCTTCACTCGAGCAGCGAAAACTGACCAGAAAGGTGAGTCATGATTATCATATCTTTGATACTGATACGATTATCCGCGAAGTAATTCAAGAGTCAGTGCAGGAATTTAACTTTCCTGCAAAAAATGTAGCCATCGAAGGAAACGCTTCCTGTCAATGCGTTATTGACCGGAACTGGTTAAAAATTGTGTTCAATAATCTGATTGACAATGCGATAAAATATTCTCCCAAGCTGCCGCAAATAAAAATCCAATTAAATCCAGGCAAGCGTTATTTTCATATAGAATTCAGTGATTACGGCATCGGTATTTCCCAGAAAGATCAAAAAAAGATATTCAACAAATTTCACCGGATATATAATCCCGAAAGTCCTAATGTAAAGGGAACCGGCCTGGGTCTGTATTGGGTGAGAGAAATTGTGGAGTATCATGGGGGTAAAATTTCTGTTTCTAGTGCCGGCAAGAACCTGGGCAGTACTTTTAAAATTACCCTGCCTATTTATCAGGAATCTAAAAAACGTTACATGAATCGACTGCTGCGTTTAAGCCGGAAATACCAAACAATACCGGAAACCGATCATGAACAATAAAGACCGGATTTTATTAGTTGAAGATGAAGACTCTCTGGCCATCGGTCTGGAATTCAACCTTTCCGCCGAAGGATATCAGGTGACCTGGGTAAACAATGGAAAAAAGGCTCTGGAGCAATTCAATGCTGGTAATTTTGATCTGATCATTCTTGATCTGATGCTGCCTTATGTCAGCGGTTATAAAGTGGCTGAAAATATTCGTGCTAAGGATCCACAAATACCCATCCTGATTCTTACCGCCAGGACCTCTTTAAAAGACCGTCTGAAGGGATTCGAAATCGGGGCAGATGATTATTTAACAAAACCTTTTCATCTGGAAGAATTACTGCTGCGGATTAAGGGGATGTTTAAACGCAAGAAGTGGTATCAAAAATCTATCGAGAATATGCCGTCTTTTCGTTTAGGGGAGAATGAAATAAATTTTCAGAATCTAACAGTCCGGACCGGTCAAAAAAGTTTTCAACTCACCGCTTTTGAAGCCATCCTCCTGAAATATTTAATTGATCACCGGGGTATTGTTGTCTCACGCAAGGAATTACTGGAAAAAGTGTGGAACATCAGCTCAGATATTGAAACGCGAACGGTGGATAATTTTATTGTCCGGCTGCGAAAATACTTTGAACCCGATCCTGATAATCCGGTCTTCATTAAAAGTGTGCGGGGGGTGGGTTACATTTTAATCGATCGGTGAGTGACCTTTGATATGAAAAGGCATAAACAAAACATACAAGATCTATCTCAATTAAAAATCCAAAGCGATACTAAATATATATTTTAGACTCGAGGAGGTAAAAGATGACCATAAAATCTAATTCTGATATTTCCAAAGAAAGAAAACACAATTTGCTGCAAACTATTGCAAAATTTGGAAATCCCAATATTCAAAAGGCCATCTGGCAAATTCTCAATTCCTTACTTCCTTACCTGGCGCTATGGGTGCTGATGGTCATTACAGTCCAAAAGGGCTATCCCTATTGGATTACCCTGTTGTTGACATTGCCAGCTGCAGCACTTTTAGTCCGGATATTTATTATTTTTCATGATTGCTGCCACGGTTCTTTTTTTGCCTCAATCAAAGCTAATCAGATTACGGGACATATTTCCGGCATTCTCACCTTTACTGCCTTCAGAACCTGGCGCCGGTCTCACCTCGGACATCATGCCTATTTTGGAGATCTGGATCGCAGGGGAACCGGTGATATATGGACAATGACAGTCGAGGAATATACTTCCGCTTCCAGAAGTAAGCGATTTGCTTATCGATTCTACCGAAATCCGTTGGTATTGTTGATCCTTGGCCCAATATATACCTTTTTCCTGGCCCAGCGACTTGCTCCGAAGGATGTCGACAAAAGGGAGCGAAAGAGTGTTTGGATAACAAACGCCGCACTAGTTGCAATTATTACCTTAATCTGGTTAACTATCGGAATCAAAACGTACCTCCTGATTCAATTGCCGGTCATGATTTTTGCCGGTTTTGCCGGGGTATGGCTATTCTACGTCCAGCACCAGTATGACGGAGTATACTGGGCCCGCAATGAAAGCTGGGATCCCTTAAAAGCCGCCCTGGAAGGAAGTTCCTACTACAAATTGCCTAAAGTTTTACAGTGGTGTACCGGAAATATTGGCCTGCATCATATTCATCATCTGCATCCGCGCATCCCAAACTATCATTTGCAACAATGCTATGATGAAATTGAGGAGTTACAAAAGGTCAACCCGTTAACATTCAGGCAAAGCCTGAAATCCTTACGATTGAATTTGTGGGATGAGAAAAGGCAAAAATTGGTGAGTTTCCGGTCGTTAAAAACCGTACTGCAAACATCTTAGGAATGACGGCGATCTCAATCTCATCCTGATCTGTAATCTGAATTTCCTCTTGTTTCAACTGGTCTGTTCTGTTATTTTTTCGACGATAAAAATAAAGTACTTTACAGTCAAAGGGACAGATAACAGACAGCCTGCCAGACAACTGGTTGATACAGTTCCCTCCAACCAATTCATGCTGATCAGGAGCAATTGATGAAGATTTTCCATCTGGTAACACTTATTTTATTTTTCTCCATAACTATCGTACCCGGTATTTATTCACATACTCCCATTGCCGCCCGTACTGGAATGGTGGTTTCATCCAGTCAGCTGGCTTCAGAAGCAGGAATAGAAATATTTAGACAAGGCGGAAATGCGGTAGATGCGGCGGTAGCGGTAGCTTATGCTTTAGCGGTAACTTACCCTCAGGCTGGAAATATCGGCGGCGGAGGTTTTATGCTTATCCGATTGTCGGATGGTACAGTAACTGCAATCGATTACCGGGAAACTGCACCCCTGAAGGCCACTGTCGATATGTACCTTGATAGGAAGGGAGAAATCATTCCTGATGCCAGCCTGCGGGGAGCAAAATCAGCTGGTGTGCCTGGTACAGTTGCCGGATTATCGCTGGCACTCTCCCAGCACGGAACAATGGATTTGAAAACAGTTCTGCAACCGGCAATAAATTTAGCCCGTAACGGCTTTTCAGTCAGTTTGGGAATTATTCGAGATTTCCAAGGGCTGAAAGATGATTTTAAAAAGTATCCTGCCACGGCCAAAATCTTTTGGAAACAGGGAATCCCCTATCAGCTGGGGGATACTCTCCGCCAACCAGACCTGGCATATACGTTAGAACAAATTGCTGCTGCCGGGTCAGATGCTTTCTACCGCGGACCAATTTCTGATCTGATTATTAAGGCC
>MESS01000085.1:44239-45729 GCA_001771055.1 Caldithrix sp. RBG_13_44_9 | reverse complement strand
TGATTCGACAACCTCTGATCAGTACCTATCGGAATTATACTATATATACTATGCCACCCCCAACCTCAGGAGGAATTATTCTGCTTGGACTTTTAAAAGCGCTGGAATCTGATAATCTTACTGAATTGGGTCATAATTCTTCCAGCTTTATTCATTTATTCAGTGAAATCAGCAACTGCTACTTTGCCGACCGGGCATTCTTCATGGGAGATCCGGATTTTGTTAATGTCCCGGTAGCAGGGTTGATCTCTCCAGAATATGCTCAAAACATCCGGCTATCGATCAATACTGAGCATCACACCCCCGGACAGGAAATTTTTCATGGAGACAGTGTATGGCTGGCACAGTATGGGGCTATGTTGCCGGAATCTGATGAAACAACCCATTTTTCGGTGGTTGATCGCTGGGGCAATGCGGTAAGCAATACCTACACTCTTAACGATTCTTATGGCTCATACTATGTCATTGAGGGTGCCGGTTTTCTCATGAATAATGAAATGGATGATTTCAGCATCAAAACAGGTGTTCCCAATATGTATGGACTGGTTGGAGGTAAAGCCAATGCCATAGTGCCTCGGAAAAGAATGCTTAGTTCCATGACACCGACAATCATTACCAAAAATGGGAATCTCTTCCTGGTTCTCGGATCGCCAGGTGGTTCAAAGATTATTACTTCAGTTTGCCAGGTAATTTTGAATGTGATCGATCATAAAATGAACATTCAGGATGCAGTAATTGCCCCGCGTATCCACAGTCAATGGTTGCCGGATGAAGTGGTGATTGAACCATTAGGGATATCACATGATGTGGTAAAAAATCTTTCTTCGATGGGACACATCATTCGAAAAGGATCATTTATGGGGGAGGTGCAGGCTATCCAGGTGGATACTGAACACGGGATAGTATTTGGCGCCATTGACCTGCGGCATGGCAATTCAGCAGTATCTAGCTATTAATAGATTTACAAATATTCATACTTCTGAACGATAACCCAGGTAAAATTCAGTATGGCATTTTTGGTGATCGCTTATCCGGAGATATCAAAGGCAGATTTCCGGCGGATTCAAAAATTCCGTAAGCAGCATGATTTGTTTTTCCGGGTGGTCAATCCGCATTTTACCCTGGTTTTTCCTGTTTCGGATTGGAAGGCCGAACCATTTATTGGAGAAATAACGAAACAGGCCAGGAATTTTCGATCCTTTGAATTTTGCCTGCGCTGTGCCACCCTTAACAAAGATGCTTTTAATGATTATTTTCATGTTTTTCTGGTGCCGGATGGGGGATTAGGTCAGGTGATTAAATTACATGATAAGTTGTATAGCGGTTTGCTCTTTCCGCAACGGGCGTTGCAGATTGACTTTATTCCCCATATTGGGATTGGCAATTCCCGTGATCCGCAGAAATGCCTGGACATGATCTCTCAGTGGAATCGTAAACCTTTTGCCATTTCCGGCTGGATATCCTTTCTGGATATTGTAAAATATGAGAAA
>MESS01000085.1:43193-44180 GCA_001771055.1 Caldithrix sp. RBG_13_44_9 | reverse complement strand
CCATCTGAAATGGCCAAACCACTGACCGGAATCTACATTTTTCATGGGAATCCCTCTGCCGATAATACCGCAGTAGATGGAAGAGGAATTTGGGAAATTTTAAAACCGGGACATGGTGACGGATTTTTTTCTGATGGGAAGACCAATACCCTATCCGGGCGGTTCGGATTAGAATTGTCCTTCGCCCAACGGATGCAAGAACTGCAACCCACCGAATCAATTGCCATCATCAAATATTCCAGGGGTGGAACTTCAATAGATACTGCTGCCGCCGGCGAATATGGCTGCTGGGATCCGGATTTCCAGCAAGGAAATGGGATCAATCAATACGATCACTTTCTCGCTGCCATAAAATATGCATTATCGTTAGAGGATATTGATGGAGATGCTGAAAAGGATACTCTGATTCTGGCCGGAATTTTATGGATGCAGGGTGAAAGCGATGCCTGTTTCGGGGAGGAGATCGCTCAAAGATATCAGGTCAATCTCAAACGATTGATGGATCTGATCAGAGCTGCCTTTCTGACTGACGATCTGCCGGTGATTATCGGCCGGATTTCAGATTCCGGTCAGGATCCCAGCGGAAAAGTATGGCCGCAGGGAGAAATAGTTCGACAGGCACAGGCCGATTTCGTAAGGCTGGATGGAAATGCAGTACTGGTCACTTCCACCGATAATTATGGCTATTCCGATCCCTGGCATTATGACAGCAAAGGTTACCTTGACCTGGGCCGAAAG
The DNA here is from genome assembly GCA_001771055.1 of Caldithrix sp. RBG_13_44_9. Lineage (GTDB taxonomy): Bacteria > Calditrichota > Calditrichia > RBG-13-44-9 > RBG-13-44-9 > RQOF01. The sequence goes on along the minus strand of MESS01000085.1, from coordinate 43,442 downwards.
TTTGCAGAATCGCTCTATAATCTTCTAACTCAAAAGCGATGAAAAACCAACTGCTTAATGAAAAATATTTAAGACGTATTTGGGGGACTCGCTGACATTAATTGTAATGGAAGTTTGATGGATTTAATAATAATATCCATTAAACCTTAACTCGAAGGGGTGATTAAAAACCTGAATTAAAATTCATTACTTAAAAAACTGACATTCTCTTCAGGAAGATTTATGAACAATCTGTACGAACGCTTTAAA
>MESS01000085.1:42786-43186 GCA_001771055.1 Caldithrix sp. RBG_13_44_9 | reverse complement strand
AACTCATTCTGCGCGACGAACTGGCCATTGACCGCACTTTGCTGGCCAATGAACGAACTCTCCTGGCCTATCTGCGATCGGGTGTTACTCTGCTGTTGGCCGGTTTAACCTTTATCCATTTTGCTCCCGGTAGTAGATTAAAAATAATTGGAATTATTTGTCTGCCGGTAGGTATCGGCATTCTATTATTAGGTACCATCCGTTATCGTAAAGTCAAATCCAGGATTGAAATTGTCAGACAAAAGTTAGCTGCACCGGAAGAGAGTGATCTAGAATAATCGTTTTCCTGGAACACTGATCCACCATCTCATCGAATGTTACGGACCTTGATTAGTATTTTATCCAGCTCGATTCGGAAGTATCAAAAAAAAATCTCCTGCAGAAATTTCCTGCCTTGACT
>MESS01000085.1:42275-42779 GCA_001771055.1 Caldithrix sp. RBG_13_44_9 | reverse complement strand
GAAAGCGTTGTATTTTTAGCGGTTTAGAAATAAAATCCCTCATTCATAAAAAATAGGAAGGTAAAATGGCAAGTATTCCCCCGATTTTCTGGATTGTACCGGTTGCAGGTTTAGTAACGGTAATTTTCGCTTTTTACTTAATCAAAAATGTGATGAAACAGGATGCTGGAACTCCCAAAATGAAAGAGATCGGCGACATGATATTCGAGGGTGCCTGGGCATTCTTGAAAAGACAGTATACGACCATTGGACTTCTGTCTTTGTTGGTAGCTGTTATTATTGGTATTCTGGTGGCATTTCTTGGTGGAGAGAAGGGTATTGAAGGTATGACTCCCTTTGGAATCGGCTGGCGAACTGCAGTCGCCTTCCTGGTAGGTGCTTTTTGCTCGAGCATTTCCGGCTTTATCGGGATGTACATTGCCGTCAAGTCAAACGTCCGCTGTGCCGCTGCAGCCCAGAAGAATTTAACTGCGGCAGTTAACGTAGCACTCCGCGGCGGTGGTG
>MESS01000085.1:41929-42185 GCA_001771055.1 Caldithrix sp. RBG_13_44_9 | reverse complement strand
CTCACCTCATCGTAGGTTTCGGTTTTGGAGCCAGCTTCGTCGCCCTTTTTGCTCAATTGGGAGGCGGTATCTACACCAAAGCTGCAGATATGGGCGCTGACCTGGTAGGAAAGGTGGAAGCCGGTATCCCGGAAGATGATCCCCGCAATGCGGCAGTTATCGCAGATCTGGTAGGAGACAACGTAGGAGATTGTGCCGGTCGTGGCGCTGATCTGTTTGAATCTACTGCTGCTGAAAATATCGGAGCGATGATTTT
>MESS01000085.1:41581-41921 GCA_001771055.1 Caldithrix sp. RBG_13_44_9 | reverse complement strand
ATGCTGGGGAACTGGTGGCTTTTTGGAGCCGGATTGGTTGGAATTTTAGCAAGTATCGTCACTATTTTTATTACTCAGTATTATACCGAATCCAGGTACAAACCGGTGAAAGATATCGCCGAGGCTTCTAAAACTGGTCCTGCCACCAACATCGTAATGGGAACAGCAGTAGGTTTTGAAACCACTTTCGGCACCGCTATCGTCATCGGTTCAGCTCTCCTGCTTTCTTATTGGATGGGTAATATCAGCGGAGTGGTCGGTGCCGGAGCATTTGGTACGGCGGTGGCCACCATGGGAATGTTGATGACCTGTCCCTTCATTCTATCCATGGACACTTTTG
>MESS01000085.1:38146-41565 GCA_001771055.1 Caldithrix sp. RBG_13_44_9 | reverse complement strand
CGCCAACGGCATCAATGAGATGGCTGGAGCAGGAAAAGAAGTAAGGCGGATAACCGACCGCCTGGATGCGGTGGGAAACACCACCAAGGCCTTGACCAAGGGATATGCTATGGTTTCAGCAGGCTTGGCAGCTTTCTTGTTATTCCAGGCCTATCTGGACCGGGTTTCCTTCCTGAAGTATGGTGTGGAAGGAAAATATACCGTGGTGGATATCGCCCGGGTGGAAGTATTTGTCGGTGCCCTGTTGGCAGTCATGATCGTATTTCTTTTCAGCTCCTGGGCCATCCGGGCGGTAGGTAAAACCGCCGGATTTATTATCCAGGAAGTCAGACGGCAGTTCCAGGCTGATCCTGGCATTATGGCTGGTACTTCCCGGCCGGATTACACCCGGGCTGTTGACATCACCGCCCGGGCCGGTCTAAAAGAAATGGTGAGGCCTGGTCTTTTGCCGGTTTTAGCCCCCATCGTAATCGGCCTGGCCTTCAAATGGGCTAATTATGATGCCGCCATGGTAGTAGCTGCGGTCTTGATGGTCGGAACCATTGCCGGGATTATGCTGGCCTCCTTCATGAATAATGGAGGTGGTGCCTGGGATAACGCCAAAAAGATGATCGAAGATGGCCAGCTGAAGGATGAAAAAGGGAATACTATTATGAAAGGCAGCTTCACTCATGCAGCAGCGGTGGTCGGAGATACCGTTGGTGATCCATTCAAAGATACGGCCGGACCCTCCCTGCATGTGCTGGTAAAATTATTGAGTACCATTACGCTGGTGATGTGCCCGCTGTTTCTATAAATAAGTGAAGTTAACTGGCAGGTTTTAAGAATTTGATCTAGTCCGCTCCAACAGGAGCGGGCATTTTTTCTCATTATTCCTTGTTGATTTTTTATCCAAGTAGAATAAATTTCAGAAATTTTATGAAGGCAAATAAACTAGAACCAGGAACGGATCTCGTATGAACACCATTATTCTGGTCTCTGTTGCTTATGTCACCGCCCAGGTCTTCTCCGATATCGGATCCCTGAAAATCGTTTACCTGCTTGGTTTTTCCATCGATGCCGGGACTTTCATTTATCCTATTACCTTCACTCTGAGGGACCTGGTCCACAAAACTGCCGGTATTAAAGCTGCCCGCCTGCTGATTTTAACAGCAGCCGTTATTAACATCTTCATGGCTTTCTTTTTCTGGTTGGTGGCGCTTCTTCCGGCTGATCTGTCAGTCGGACCGCAAAAGGAATTCGGGATGGTACTCTCCCCGGTATGGCGAATTGTTCTGGCTTCAATTCTGGCAGAAGTGATCAGCGAGCTATTGGACACAGAAACTTATAAGTTGTGGACTGAACGCGTTACCAAAAAGTATCAATGGAGCCGGGTATTAATCAGTAATTCAATCAGTGTCCCGGTAGACAGCCTGGTATTTTCCTGGTGTGCCTTCGGGGGGAAAATGCCTTCCAAAGTGGTCTGGTCAATTGCCCTGAGTAACATCCTCATCAAATTTTTTACCACCTTTCTCAGTCTGCCATTAATCTATACGGTCGGGGAAAAACCAAAAGATGCGGAAATATAGTTCTTGCTTTTATCATATGTGCTGACTCACAAATTAATCTCGCCATATTTGGACAAGTCACTAAATTTGGTTCTGTGATTTTTATTTATAGAGTAACACTTTCCATTTAAGAACGTAAAGGCTGTTGCTTTATTCGAGACCATGAACATTTCGAAAGGAGCCAGCATGAATTGCCGCAAATTTTACTTCATTACCTTTTTCATTCTTTTTCTTTCATTCACCACGATGTTTGGTCAGGAAGAGCAGCAGGCATCACAAGAAAATTTTTATAATAAAAGCCTACACTATACCAACCACGGTATAGAATTTTTATATGCCAGAGAACAAGGAGGTTTGGAAAGACTGGTTGGATTATCCGCAACTGAATTAGGATGCCTGAAATCAAAATGTCATGTGCAGACCTGTGATGAGTGCCATGAAAAGACAGTAGATGGCAGATCCAGTTATTCTCTGGAACCAGCCAGAGCCCAGGAAGTATGCGGTAAATGCCATCCGGTGGCTGAAGATGACCCGGATGTGCACTTCCAGGCCGGGATGAAATGCATGGACTGTCATACTGCCAGGGAGATCCATGGAGATGGAATCGCCCATAATACTTATATGGAACCAGGATTTTTTGATACCCGCTGCCAGAAATGTCATACTTCTTTATCCCAAACCGTCAGTCATACTGTTCATCAAGATAAATTAGACTGCGCAGCCTGCCATACCCGGGAATTTATTACCTGCCTTAACTGCCACGTTGATACCCGTATTAATGAAAATAAAGATGTCCAGATTGAACTGAAAGACCTGATATTCCTGATCAATCATGACGGCCAGGTAACGACTGCCAATTTTCTCACTTATGTCTACCAGAACAAGACCATGATCACACTGGCACCTTATTTTTCCCATTCGATCAAAAAAGAAGGCCGCGGATGCCTGGAGTGTCACAACACTTCTATTGTAAAAGACATCCGGGAAAACCGGTTTACTCCTTTCAAATGGGAAAATGAACAGATCAAACAAATTAGTGGAGTAATACCAGTGCTGGAAGGTATGAAGTGGAATCTGATTTATCTGGATTACCGGCAAGGCCAATGGTCACTCATAAGTAATCCCGCTGAGCCGCTACTGAACTATTCCGGATACTGCAATCCCTTGACTGAGCAGCAGTTTGCAAAATTAGCGAGAGCTCAAAAAAAACAATAACATAACTTCAATTCTCCATGAATATTCATTTGCTATATTCATAGCAGTTGCATTGAATAAAAAAAATAATTAAGCTATTGCCGCATAGTACTGATTATTAAATCTCCAGAATCAGGATAAAAACTGCATCAATCCAATGGATGCAGCAATAAATGAGCGTCAATGGCTGAAAAACATTTCTATGAGCAGCAGCAATTTGCTAAATCTTATCTTATTCCCTATTTACGACAGCATATCCCTGATTTTGATGGGGCCAATATTTTAGAGGTCGGCTGCGGCGAAGCAGGATTTCTGGATATTTTATCTCAGGCCGGAATGTCAGTGACGGGAATCGAAATTGAAGTTAGTCGTATCAAAACGGCTCGGGATAAAAATCCTGATCTCAAAATCCTACCGGGCGACATTACCGATCCGACCATAGTCAAGCAAGTCAGCCAGATGTTTGATGTGATTATCATGCGCGATGTCATCGAGCATATTAAAAATCGCACTGCATTATTTATAAATCTGTATGAGTTACTTAAACCCGGGGGATTTCTTTACATCACTTTCCCTCCTCGCTTTTCCGGTTTTGCCGGTCATCAGCAGAACGGTAAATCAATTCTACGCTATCTGCCTTACTTGCACCTACTTCCTGTTCCTTTCATCAGGATCCTG
>MESS01000085.1:36277-38120 GCA_001771055.1 Caldithrix sp. RBG_13_44_9 | reverse complement strand
TGTTATTTCCCAGGTTATCGCCAATTATAGGGTTGGATTAACTGTTACCAGTTTTACCAGCTTATACCAGTCTCACCGTTTCACTCCGGTGTTGAAAGAATTATTTTTATTCAGACCGATTTACCAAATCCGATTCAAAGTTACTCCCCGCCGGATTCCAAACATTCCGGTTCTGCGTGAATTCCTGGCATTCGGTTGTGAATATTTGTTAATCAAAAATCAATAAATAAAATTCAATCGAGTACTCGGAAAAGCCTATTTCAGTCTCAAAATTCTTCAATAAAAAAAAATCCATCGATGATAAAAGTAATTAGAAATCTATTAATATCCGGTCTGGTCATTATTGTGCTGGTAAATCTGCTGCTAAAAGATTCTGACCAGGATGGTTCAGACCGGATCAGGAATTCGATCGGAGCTGGTATGCCAGAAAAGGCCCTGGCTGAGTACCCAAAGCTTCTGCAGGCCGATCCCTATAATCTGGACCTGCATTACAATTATATATCACTCTATTTGGAAGTATCTTCCCAAAACAAAAAGAAAAACGGCCTGGAAGATCAGAAACTCAGTGAGGAATATCAGACCTTCATAATAAATCCTGATCCTCAAATGAGGGATGTCGGGACTTACTGCCTGGGACTGATTCAATCCATCAGGCAAGAATACCAGACAGCCATGAATTTTTTTATGCTGGTGGCTAATTCTAATCTTAAATATTTGAATAACTCAATCGGCTTTATTTTTTTGCAATGGAAAGAGTATCAGACGGCCGAACGATTTTTTTTAAAGGAAATTGATAACCGTGGGAATCTGAGAGGTGCCTATGTGAACCTCTCCCAAACTTATTTTATATCAGAGAATTACCCGGCATTAAAAAAATTAAGCCAGAACGAAACCGCTTATGATAATTATTCCTTCTTTCTGAAAAGGTTTCTTGCCATCCATGAACTCAATTTTATAAAATATTATCAGCTGTTATTTGCTCCGATATGGAATAATTTGAATGCCGCCGGAACTTTGGCTGCCATCTTTATCGCGCTGGTCTGGTTTTTTTATTTAAGGAAACTTGATTTTTTTGAACCGGAAAAATTCCGCTATCTTCTGTTCTGTCTGCTGCTGGGAATGTTTTTCTCCCTGCTCTGTTATCCTCTTTATGATTTTTATCATTATTATCTTAACTTCCAATTGACCGGACATTGGTTCAACGATCTGATGTACTGCATATTTGGTATCGGATTCATCGAGGAACTTATAAAAATTATTCCGCTGTTTTTGATGATCAGATTCACCCGGGAGTTGAACGAATCGATCGATTACCTCATTTACGCCTCAATATCAGCATTAGGCTTCGCTACCACCGAGAATCTGCTTTATTTCGATGAGCTGTCCCTCTCCATTGTTCATGGAAGAGCATTAACTGCAGTAGTCCTTCACCTGAGTCTGACTTCCTTGATTGCCTACAGTCTGGTTTATACCCGCTTTAAAGCAGACAAAAAATCTGGTTGGTCAGTGTTCCTTTATATTTTTCTACTGGCTATCACCTTTCACGGCCTGTATGACTATTTTATTCTGGGCCAGGGTATTATTGAAAAACTCTCCGTCCTCTCAATCATGATATTATTATTTCTGGTGCAGGTATATTCCAAAATACTTACCAATTCCCTCAACCAGTCCGCTTTCTTCGATGAGATAAAATTGCTCCATTTTAAGTCTCTGACATTTTATTTGATGTATGCGTTCAGTGGCATCATCCTCCTGGAATATGTGTTAATTTCCTTTAGTTTTGGTGCTTCCTATGCAAACAGTCATCTTAGCTATACCGGAATTACTTCCTATTTGATCATTG
>MESS01000085.1:36050-36263 GCA_001771055.1 Caldithrix sp. RBG_13_44_9 | reverse complement strand
GCACTGGGAAAATTTCGGATCGAAAAAGGCCGCTGGAAAAAGGTTTTGTCATATGGAATGTGAAAGCAGCAAATTCCTGAGGAAGCAAATTTATCCTGGATATTCTTTCATGATATTCATCAGCAGCAGTATAAAATTAATTCGGGTGTTAGTATGATAATGGTCAAAATCATTTCCGCAGGCAGGAAATTATTTGAAATGAATAACGTACTG
>MESS01000085.1:29954-36021 GCA_001771055.1 Caldithrix sp. RBG_13_44_9 | reverse complement strand
CCTTTCTTGGTCCTGCGAAAGTGACCGCCGTTCAGCTGAGTCGAAAGGTTCAGCCAACTATCGCTGGGAAACTTTCAATAAAAAATATGGTGGTTGTGACAGTCTGGATCAAAATTGCCTCAGAGTCTTCATTGAATATCCTCTCTTCGAGTCTGATAAGGCAAACCGTCATGATTCACTCAATAGCTTTATTACCAAAATAATCTTACATCCGGTTTTCGCAGGCCAGACAGTCAGAATTCCTGAGGATATTTTTGAACAAATGCTGATGGAATTTAGAAAATTTCAAGGGGAATTTCCCCAATACCCGGCAGAATGGGAGCTCTTCCGAAAAGTCGAAATTTTATTTAATCGCCATCAGATTGTCAGTATTAACTTTAATGAATATATGTACACCGGCGGAGCTCATGCCGGATATACCCGCCTGCTTCGTTCATTTGACCTGAAAACCGGAAAAATTCTTTCATTATCGGATCTCCTATTCACAGAGGCCCAGGACAGTTTTTTACTGTCAGCGGAAAGCAAATTTCGGCAGCAGAAAGGTTTACCGAAGGAACATGATTTATCTCTGGCCGGATATTGGTTTCCCGGAAATCGTTTCCAGCTGAATGACAATTTCGCTTTTACCGAAAAGGGAATCGTTTTTTATTATAATCCCTATGAAATTGCGCCCTATGCCATGGGCGCCACAGAACTTTTATTGCCCATCGATGAGATTCAAAATTTTCTGCGCGACAAAAGCCTGATCAAATCAGAATGAGTATTTCCGGCAATTCCAAATCTTCTACATCCTATACATCACAACTTACTTCTCATGCTCCAAGATTAATTAGATAATTTCTCTAACTGATCTTATTAGTTGATTTATGAAAATTATGATTGTGTTTGATTTAAAAGGCAAAGGCAATGCTGATGTGGAATTCACCGGCTGATTCAAAATCTTCGGGACGAAGTTTGAAACCATAATCGAACCGGATGGGACCCAGGGGGGTCAGAAATGCTAAACCAAGACCAGTGGTAGGCTTGATATCACCGAAATTAAAATTACTGGTGTTGCTCCAGACATTCCCGGCATCGGCAAATACCTCGCCCCACAGCAGCCAGATGAGTGGGATGCGAAATTCAATATTGGCCAGCACCATCAGCTTTCCACCTACTGCCCGGGCCGTGGAGCCATCGGTTTCAAATAGCACCGGACCAAGAAGTTGCTCGGGATAACCCCGGACCGTTGAGGCACCTCCCAGATAAAATCGTTCGGAAATCGGAATTTGGGTTTTATCATCCAGGGCAAAAATATTCCCAATTTTTACTCTTGACGCCAGAATCCATTTACCGAAAAAACGGTATTTCTGATAACGATCCCATTCCACTACCAGTTTAATAAAACGGTTTTTGGAAATTTCACCAGTCAGGTTATTGCGATTTCGTACAAAAGCAAACTTCACATCAAAATCTGTCACTGAGCCGGCCTGAGGATTTAAGTAATTATCACGTCTATCCCGCACCAGCTTGGGATTGATGGAATAAATAATATCCTGTCCCTGAGACAGCCCGCTGATCACCGCATCCAGTGAATCGCCCTCTAAAAGTTGTACCCGATTATATGCCAGGACTCCAGAAACTTTCCAGTAATTTTGGAATTCGTGCTGGATGATAAAAGCAGTCGTATAATAATCATAATTAGAGGCATTCAGCGGGCGAGCCTGAATGAAAGAAAAACGGAAAATGCCCGGAGTGCGGGTATACCCGATCCATGGTTCAACATAGTTAATGCTGAATTGATTTTTTGGATTATAAAAGCTCCGTTGATTGAAATCATAGGAAAATGATGGAATGAGGCTAATATAAATCGAACGGGCAGTTCCAAGCAGATTACGGTGACCAAATTCCAGGGTAAAATCAAAGGTTCCGCCATAGACAATTTCCTGTTCATAGCCTACCCCGAACCGGACTCCCACCCATTTTGATTTTTTTTCCACTACCCTAACGGCCAGAACTGCCTGAGCACGGGAAGTATCCAGGGTTTTCAATTCCATCCCCACAAACTCAAACAATCCGGTCGAATAGATATTTTTCTGCGACTTTTCGATTTTTTGCCGTGAGTACACCTCCCCTTTCTGAATGGACATTTCCCGGCCAACAATAAAATCCTTTACTTCCCGAAGTCCCCGGTTCTCAATGGCATTAATATAAACGGTTTCATTTTCGATGATGTTTACCACTACCCTGATCAATGAATCTTCAATGGTTTGATCCGGATTGATCTCAACATAGGGCTTCCCATTGTTGAAATAAAAATTCTCAATATTATTCAATCCTTCTTCAATTTGACTTTGCTGAAAAAAGTCTCCGGTTTTGATTTTGAAAAAGCCCTGCAACTGCTCGGCACTCAGTATTTCTGCTCCAATAAATTTGAGATCCTGCAAATGAAAGCGCTGGCCTTCTGATATAGTATAACGGACATCGGCCTTTTCACCCTGCCGGTTGATTTCGCCTTCTACCCAGACGTTTAAAAAGCCTCGAGTCAGATAAAAATTGGTGAGAATTATTTTATCCAGGCGCAGAAGTTTATTGTCAAATTCTTTTTTTTCACGGGTCTTTAAAATCTCTTTCAATTCACTGCTTTTATAGGACTGATTTCCTTCGAAAATTATTTTACCGACCTTTAGTTCCGCCCGGAGAGTTTGGAATCCAAGGATCAAACAGAGAAAAGTGAGCAATAATTTCTTAGAAGCTGTAGCGCCAGTTAACATCGATCTTGAATTTGTCATAAAGTTGTCTTGCATAGAATGAGGATACCGACCAGTTTCGATTGATCCGGTACTCTAAATATATCTGGTTTCCCACTTCCCAGCCCAGTTTGGGGCTACCACCCTCACCTACCGTTGCTCCATCCTTGGAGCCCAGCTGGGTTTTATATTCCAAATAGAGATTGGGCATCACATACTTGCCGAACGAAATTGCGCTGTTTTCTGAGATCTGATTCAGACGCAGATTATTAAAATCTATGAGTCCGCCCTGGCTTTCCACCCGGACTTCATCCAAGCCAATGAAGCGGCGGGCTTCATTTTCAATTCGGGAAATAATCGCCTGATTGATTACCTCCTCTCCCTTATCAAGAGCTACATTGCCTGCACTTCCCCCGATTTCATTGAAGGTCATTCCGAATAACAATAATGCAATCTGATCTTTAGTGCTGGGATAGAGGTGGGTCACCTCTTCCCGGGTTTGCATGTCAAAGATCCGGATCTCTTTTACCGGATTATTAAAATTCCCTTCCACATGTAACTGGAAGATATAGCCATATTTCTTTTTCTCGGCAAAAATATTCAGGTTGGGAAGCTCTTTGGGATTGACGAATTCAACTCTTCCATCCCGGACAGCAAACTCTTCAAATTGAAAATATTTACCTTTGGGCACTTCCAGGTTTCCATACATTTCCAGCAAACCCTTGGGCTCCTGAATGATCTGCAGATCTCCCATCAACATGATGTCAAACGAGTTAAACAAAGCACTGCTCCGGACATAAAAATTACCGGGAATAGACACTCCCAGCAGGTAATGCAGGTAAGGAGGTGTCTCGCGGACAGTAGTGGTCAGCAATAAATTTTTCTCTGATTCAATCAGATCCAAAAATACTTCACCCTTATGGATGGTAATATCACCGGCAAGTAGAATGGTGTCTCTTCCTGAAATTGTCAAATTCTTTGTGGAAAATATGATCTGAGCATTTTCCAGAAAATAATTTATGTACACCCGGTTGGCCTGTACTTTCAGATCAATTTGGGGTCTGATCATTTCTGTCAGATCAATGCTTCCGGAAATCTTAAGCTCTCCCTCATCCTGCTGTGAAAAAAAGACTTTTTTAATTGGATCGGTAAAAAAGCTGGTTATCTTTGCTAAAAATCCCTTATCCGAAACATCTCCCAGTGATTTAGCCTGGCACTGCTGGATAATCAGTTTGTTTCCCTCAATGGAAGATTTGAATTGAACTTCGGTAAATGGATTCTCAATTTTTGATAAATAAAGGCTGCCATCCTTAATATCAAATCTGCCACTGAGGAACCGTGGCTCATCCAGAGTGCCGCCCAGATCAAATGATGCAAAAATATCTCCGATCAACAGATCAACTTCCGGTGTCAAGACATTGAGAAATTTTATCGAGTCTTCCTGCATCTGCATTCTCAACGAAAATTCTCTATTCTGGAAAAGGCTGTCCAGTTGATTGAAATTCCAGTTGATCGGTTTTTCTGCCTGCAGAGATATTTCAGTATCCATGAAATTGATTAATCCATTTTCCAATACAATGGCCCGTGGATTCATGCTTCCGGTTAGATTAATTTCTGGAAATACATAATCTTTGTACTGCAGATCCACTGCTTTAAAAAAGTAGTTGGCCATAAAGTCCGACAAAGTCCCCTCCACTTTCAGACTGCCACCAAAAGTCCCGTTCAGCGGATAATTCTGATCGGAAATGAACGGATAATCCGCCAGTTTGATATTGGCAAAATCCAGAGCAATGTTAAGCTTTTCTTCTTCTGAAAGGTGGGCGCTCTCATTCGTTTTTTTCCTGGAAGGAAGGATAACATCCCCTTTCAGGGAAAGGTAAGACCCCGGGGAGTGCTCAAAGTAAAATCGGTCAAACTGGAATATATTATCTGCATATGTCAATTCGGCATTCAGATCACCGATCCGGTCATCGTTCAATGAAAAATTAAAAAGATTGATCAGTCCCTGCACCCTCAGACTGTCAGGCTGGCCACTCATGGTCAGTGAAATCTCGGCAACTCCCTTTACATCATAATTCCATTGGATGAACTGATTAAAGGGCAGCAGCTGAATATTGTCAAAATAGACACCTAATCCGCTTTCCCCCTCAAAATCTACCATTCCCCGCACTTCAATCTCACCATCACCGGTAGCGTGAAGTACAAAGTTCTCAATCATCAGGGAATCATTTTCCAGGAAGGCCTGTAAAGTATCACTGGAAAAAATACGGTAATCCTGATATTGAAATACCAGATTCCATAAATTGATTTCCAACTGTTTCTCAAGTAATTCCAGACGGCCCTTTATAGTAACGTAGTTATTACCATTATAAAAACTTATCGAATCGATCTGCAGTATGTTATAATTGAATTTTAGATCAACCACCCCGTCGGTGACCATAACTTCACTAAAAACCCCGGAAGCCATTTCCAGATTAAAAAATCCTCTCCTTTCCTGCATCACTCCCTTCAATTCAAAATTACCTTCTACACCATAGGTGCTCACATCCTGTACGACCAGTGAATCCAGAAGTACCGATCCAGCAACATCAGGATTATTGCTCGGACCCGATATTTTCAATTCCAAACTACCGATGCCTTGTATTTCCATAAGGTTCAGGCGTCGGCTCAACGTGTCCAGGACATTTCGATTGGTATAAAGATTGACATCCAGCACCCGTTCCCTGCTCATTTCCCCGTTCACGAAAAACTGCGAGGCTTTTTGAACTACCAATCGGGATCCTTCCTGAAGGGTCCAGGAACCTTCCTGCACTTCAAGCTTGAGCATCAGAGTATCCAGTTGGACCTTCCCATAGCGGATATCGGTTATTTCTGCCTTACCTGCCCCGGAAATTTGCGAGAGATCCCAGGTATTAAAATTCAGGGACAAAATACCATCAATATTGGTGTTGATGGATGAGAGAGCTGGTTTCTTCAGATTTATTTCCCGGAATTTAAGAAATATACTATTCTTCCCTTCCGGAGCAATCAAAATGGAACCATTCAAAATGCCAAAGTTGGTTCGGATATCTATATCCCTGAGATTCAAATTTCGTTGACGGTACTGATATTTGGAGGCAATTCGTGAAAATTTAAGACTGTCCAATTGTCCTGATAGATAAAGCTGACCGGTAAAATCGTTTGGAACACCAATATAATCAATATAGAAACGGATGTTCCCTTCTTGGTAAGGAAGGTCCGGTACAAACTTACGCAACAGAGATAGTTCCAGATTGCTGGTATCGGCAAAAACTAGAAATCGCAGCTGAGGATACAGCTCCACTTCACCATGCGCATAA
>MESS01000085.1:29632-29875 GCA_001771055.1 Caldithrix sp. RBG_13_44_9 | reverse complement strand
CGGTCAAATGAATATCTTTTTCAGTCCAGTATCCCTTGAGATATTTTAATTTAAGATCTGCCCGCTCATTAGAAATTTCGATACTCCCTTCCATGCTGATGTCCAGAAAGTGCTGAATTTCCTCTGATCCCTGTTTGACGACCAGTTTCCCATTTTTAACAAAAAATTCATCCAGGTAAAAAATTGGAAATTTGGATAAATCAATGCTTACTGCCAGAGATTCTGGTTCCAGAGTAGCTGGAG
>MESS01000085.1:29381-29615 GCA_001771055.1 Caldithrix sp. RBG_13_44_9 | reverse complement strand
GCCAGCTCGGTAGATTTTTCAAAAAATATTTCCGGAGAATCAATCAGGAGGAGTTTGATCCGGATTATCCCGTCCAAAAAATCCTGGGAGTTATGCGAGACTGTGATTTTCTTAGCGGTGGCCAGCAGTCCCGGAGTTATGATCTTAACATTGATCAGGCGGATGGAACCGAATAAATTTCCTTCAATGCGGTCATATTCGATTTTAACATTCTCTCCCAGTGCCGAATTTACC
>MESS01000085.1:28107-29371 GCA_001771055.1 Caldithrix sp. RBG_13_44_9 | reverse complement strand
TGGCCTGGTCTACTACCGGAGTGTAGGAATACAGAAAGACAAAAATACCGGCCAGAGCTACCAGCAGCAGCAGGGACCACAATATGATTATTTTGATCTTCCTTTTCATAAAAACCGGTCACTGTTACTGTTAATTTATGAAGAAACCATGAGAGAAAAAACAGCAATTTATCTGTGGAGAAATAAGAAAAAAACCGCACCTCTTCCGAAGTCCGGCTTTCATAACTAAGCGGTCTTAATCAGGCGCGGACAATTTTCTCCCGGCCAGTTTTCACTTTAGCAGTGGCATTCCGGGTATCGATCACCAGATTGGCATGTTTTACAATGAAATTCATATCATAGACTGAATGGTCCGTGGAAATCAGTACCGCATCGTATCCTTTAAGGTTCTTGGCAGTCAGCTCCACACTTTTCATTTCGAAATTATAATGTCTGGTGTGACCCAATTTGGGAATATAGGGATCATGATAATCCGCCATACCGCCTTTCTCAGAAATGATTTCCATCAATTTCAAAGAAGGAGATTCCCGAAGGTCATCGATATTTTTCTTGTAAGCCAATCCAAGAATTAATATTCTTGAACCATTGATGCTCTTCTGGTTCTGGTTGAGGGCATCAACCAGTTTATTAACCACATAAAAGGGCATGAAAGTATTCACTTCACCTGCTAATTCGATAAAACGGGTGCTGATTTCAAACTCGCGGGCTTTCCAGGTGAGATAAAAAGGATCAATGGGTATACAATGGCCACCCAGTCCTGGCCCGGGATAAAAAGGCATATAACCAAACGGCTTGGTGGAAGCGGCATGAATAACTTCCCACACATCAATACCCATGCGGTCCAGGATCATTTTCATTTCATTGACCATGGCAATATTGACACTTCGAAAAATATTTTCTAGTAATTTAGTGGCCTCGGCTGCTTCACTGGATGATACCGGAACGGTTCGAACGATCACCTCATCATACAATGCCTTGGTCAACTGCAGGGAGGTAGGATGGTTGGCACCAATAACCTTGGGAATAGTACGGGTGTTAAAATCGGGGTTATTGGGATCTTCACGCTCAGGCGAAAAGCCCAGATAAAAATCTTTATGAGCTTTTAAACCAGATTTCTCAATGATGGGGCGCATGACCCCTTCAGTAGTACCCGGAAAGGTTGAACTCTCCAGAACGATCAGCTGCCCTTTCTGAACATTTTGAAAAATTGTTTCGGAGGTTTGTTCAATATAAGATATGTCTGGTTCGCGATGTTTTCCCAGGG
>MESS01000085.1:27838-27965 GCA_001771055.1 Caldithrix sp. RBG_13_44_9 | reverse complement strand
TGTGAATTCAATTATGGTCGACCGACTGCAAAATAATCAAAACCCATGGCGCGCACTTTATCCGGATTATAGATATTTCTTCCGTCAAAAATGACAGCCTTGCGCATTAACGACTTTATTTTGGGGA
>MESS01000085.1:27151-27830 GCA_001771055.1 Caldithrix sp. RBG_13_44_9 | reverse complement strand
TCCCGGTACTCCAGCCACTCAGTCATCAGAATCAAGCCATCAGAATCCTGTAATGCTTCATAATTATCTGCATGCAGGGTAGCGATTTTATCAAATTCAAGCCGTCGCGCTTCCTGCAATGCTACTGGATCGTGAGCCTTAACCAGGGCACCATGTTTTGTCAATTCGCTGATAACTTCCCGTGAAGAGGCTTCCCGCATATCATCGGTTTTCGGTTTAAAACTTAATCCCCAGAGAGTAAAGGTCTTACCCTGTAGGTTATTATGGTAGTACTTGAGGATCTTGGGCAGTAGATAGGTCTTTTGGTCATTATTGACCGCTTCAACTGCTTTTAAAATACGCATGTCATAATGATTTTTCCGGCCGATAGAGATCAGTGCTTTCACATCCTTGGGAAAACAGGAACCACCATAACCCACTCCGGGAAAAATAAAAGAATAACCAATCCTTTTATCCGAACCGATACCCCTCCTTACTTTTTCCACATCTGCCCCTACCCGGTCACATAGATTAGCAATTTCGTTCATAAAAGAAATTTTGGTCGCCAGGATCGAATTGGCAGCATATTTGGTCAACTCGGCACTGATTTCATCCATGATCATGATAGGATTCCCGGTGCGGACAAACGGTGAGTATAATTCCTGCATCACTTCAGCAGTTTGCGGATCGCTGGTGCCAA
>MESS01000085.1:20860-27118 GCA_001771055.1 Caldithrix sp. RBG_13_44_9 | reverse complement strand
CCGCTGCTCCTTCTTTTAAAAACTCCGGATTTGAGACTACTGCCACCTGATATCTGGTTTCCTTCTGAATGGCCTCCTTCACTTTAGCGGCAGTACCCACCGGCACCGTGCTCTTATTGACTACAATTTTCGCTCCTTTCATCATCCGACCAATGGAGTGTGCCACCTCCAATACATGGGTCAGATCAGCCGAACCATCTTCGTCAGGAGGAGTGCCTACGGCTATAAAAATGACTTCGGACTCTTCCACCGTCTGTTTCATATGGGTGGTAAAATGCAAACGTCCCTGATGAAAGTTCCGCTCTACGATCTCGCTTAAACCCGGTTCATAAATGGGAATAATCCCTTTTTTTAATTTTTTGATTTTCTCTTCATCCTTGTCCATGCAGATAACCTGATTGCCGGTCTCGGCAAAACAGGCCGCTGCAACCAATCCTACATAACCTGATCCAATCACTGCCAGATTCATTAAACCTCCATTAATTAATGTAATTCCTTAAAACAGTCCCCAAAATAGAACAATTTTTAAAAGTTCTCGTGAGAAAACGCATTACTTTTTAAAGGGAGATTTTAAACTGCTATGCGATGCTTCTTTTTCTTCGCTTTAGATCGTGGCCATAATATTGATAATATTGATAATAATAGTAATAGTAGTTTGTCCCATATGTCTTTTGAATATTGACCCCGTTTAAAAGTGAACCGAAGATCCTGGCTTCAGCGGTGTCTAAAAGACTCTTGGCCCTCTTAATTGCCTCACGGTGGGTCTGATGTGCCTTGATCACCAGAACAATCCCGTCTACCAGGGTACTCATGATGGCTGCATCGGTCACGGCAATCACCGGCGGACTGTCAAATAGAATAACTTCAAATTGATTTTTCAAATCTTCCAGTAATTTTTTCATCTCATCCGAACCCAATAATTCTGAAGGATTGGGAGGCAATGGACCGGAAGGAATCACCGCCAGATGTTCAACAAAGGTTGGCCGGACGATTTCCTTAAGCGTAGCATTACCGATGAGGTAATTCGTGAGGCCATTTTCCTTTTTCATATTAAAAATAGAATGAATGACCGGCCGGCGTAAGTCTCCGTCAATCAGAACTGTTTTATTTCCCATCTGGGCCATGGTGATGGCTAAATTAGCGACAGTAGTAGATTTCCCCTCTTTGGGAGCAGAACTGGTCACCAGGATCACATGCTGTTTGGTTTTTTTGTTTTTAAACTGAATATTGGTGCGCAGAGTGCGATAGGCCTCTGAGACCGGAGATTTTGGATCGAAGTGAGTCACCAGGCGGGTTTCGATCTGGCGGGCCTCTCCCATTTCTTCCGATTCTCCATTTGCGCTAATCACATTCTCAATTACTTCCTTGCTGGATATTTCCGGGATAGTGGCCAGAATAGGAAAACCCATTTTTTCCAGTTCTTCCGGATTTTTAATGGAATCATCAAAATATTCGAGTAAAAAGGTCAGTCCGATTCCTAACCCCAGACCAATAAGAGCTCCCAGCATTAAATTCAGTCTTTTCTTCGGTTTAATTGGAGAATCGGGGAGGATGGCTAAATCGAGAATTTGAATATTTTCTTCCTGACCGGCTTCGGTAATCCGGGTCTCTTCTAATTTTTTGGTCATCAGATTATAGGTCTCCTGATCAACCTCTAATTCCCGGGTCAGTCTGGCTAATTCCAGACTTTGATTGGGCAATTTGGAAAGCTGGATATCATAATCTTTCATGATATTCTGTAAGGCGGTAATCTTGGCCCGCAATCCTTTGATCTGGGTCTCGGCTTCCAGGATCTTGACCGTCAGATTCTGGGCGATCAACAATGGATCCTGCACCATGCTGGTGGCAGCTATTTTTTTTGCTTCATCCTGTAGTCGTTTTTCCTGGGCCTTTAAACGATTTTCAAGGCTCTGCAATTGTAAGTTGTATTCAGCTGGATCTACCCGATCCTGGGCAATTAAAGTCTCATAAGTTACCTTCTCAGAAACCAGTTTTGCATACTCGCTCTGTAATTGCTCGAGGATAGGGCTTGAAACGACCGAAATTTCTGTGGAAAAACTGCTTCGTCTATTTTCCAACTGATCTTCCAGTGATTTCTTCTGTTCCAGATAAGCATCCATCTCTACCAGCGCCTGTTCCAGCTGGGCCTGTGATTCTGCATAACGGCTGATGGCTTCACTGGTCTCCTTGTCCAGGGAAATCAATTTCTCTTTTTCGCGATAATTTTTTAATGCTTCCTCAGAATTTCTCAATTCTTCCCGTTTGATTTGCAGCTGCTCCTCCAGAAAGTCCCGCAGATCCACCAGTTCTTGCTTGTTCAGTTCAATATTCAACATACGGAAATTCTGAATCACCTCATTGGCAATATTTTTGGCCTCGAAGGGACTTCCGGCTTGAAATTTCACTTCGATGACATCCGTATCTTTTTTGGGATTAACTTCCAAGTGCTCCATGATCCAGTTCACCTGACTGCGGGAAGTCATATAAGATCCATCATCGGCCGGCTGAAAAATTTTCAGAGAATCCCGATACACATCTTCCTCCAGAGTTCGAACCACCTTTTCAGCCAATTTTCTACTCTTCAAAATTTCAACCTGATTGGTAATTAAAGTTGTCTGATTACCACTATATGCAAAATCAAATAGATTCCGTTCCATGGATCCCTGGCTTTCGACGATTAGTGTGCCGACAGCCTCGTAAACCTTGGGAGTAGTAAAGGTCAGATACACCGTAGCGATCATTACCACCAAAAATGAGATGATGATAATCCAGCGGCCGCGGTAGAGAATCCTCAAATAATCCTGCAGGCTTACTTGTTCTTCTTCTGGTTGTTGGAGATCTTCAAACTCGTTCACGAAATACCCTCATCTGAAAATAAAAAGATGAAACAGCACATGATGAATGTCAATTATAATAAATGTACTATCGGTGCCCGGACAAAAATCTTTAAAAGCGAAGATCAACTGTTTCCACCCCTTCCGGGATCTCAAAATTGAAAACATTACCCGTCACTGCCGGATTCAATTCCATTTTTTCGATCAGGTATTCAACTTCATTTTCATTGAAATCCACATACAAAACCTTCTCCAGTTCCCAGCTTTTATCATATAACCAGACCTTAACATAATTGAAAAAACTTTCATCCGGCTTTTTAGGAGTGAGTTTGATTTCAAAAACCTTTTTATTGTCAATTTTCATTTCCCCGGCGATCTGACTGTAATAGACCTCATCGATCTTGAACAGAAAATTATTCAGGAACACATCTTGCTGGGATTTTTTGGCATAATCAATGAGCACCTGATTTTCCAGTTTATTGTACCGCCAGAAATTTTTACCATCACTCACCATGGTCTGGTCTTCGGTCTCCAGACGAAACTGATCGTTCTGAGAAATCCATATGGTGCCATTAATTTCACTTTTAAGATCGGTCAATTTAAACCGGTTGACTTGCTTAAAATCAGCATGGACCAATTGAATATTCTGATATTTCTTTTGAACATCATTAATGATCTTATTGACATCACCCTGTGTCATTCCATTCAGGAAATAGATAATCACTATCCAAAAAACTAAAATATTTTTCACTCTTCTTCTCCAGAATTTTGATTTTGCGGGGTATAACCGGAAACCAGTACTTCCCGGGCTTTTCCCTCCTGGTTTGGGGGAGCAACGATTCCGGCTTCTTCTAATTCATCAATGATCCTGGCCGCCCGGGCGTAACCAATCTTCAATTTGCGCTGCAGCAGAGAAACAGATCCCTGCTGGTAACGGATAACCGTCGCTTTGGCGTCTTCAAAAAGTTCATCTCGCTCAAAACTTTTAGCGGTACCCGGTCCTTTTTCACGGATACCAATCAACTTTAGTTCATAGGGAGGAAATTTCGGTTGTCTGCGGATATGCTTTAAAATCGATTCCACCTCCTCGGTGGTGATCAAAGGATTCTGCAGTCGCAACGGTTTTACTTTACCTGGCGGCATGAACAGCATATCACCATTTCCGATCAATTTTTCGGCACCGTATATATCCAGGATCACTTTTGAATCCGGTCGGGTAGCCACCTGATAAGCGATTCTGGCCGGGAAATTCGCTTTTATCAGACCGGTGAGAATATCCACCGACGGCCGTTGAGTGGCCATGATTAAATGTATCCCCACCGCTCTGGCCATCTGTGCCAAGCGGGTAATTGGTTCTTCCACCTCGCGCATGGCAGAGAGAATCAAATCCGCTAGCTCATCCACTACCACGACCAGATACGGTAACCGCCGAAACTCCTCCGAAGTTTCACCATTTCGTTTATATTCTTCAATCTTATTGTTGTAATGGGTAATTTCGCGAACACCCAATGCCGCCAGCTTATTATAACGCGATTCCATTTCAGTCACTACACTGCGCAGGATCAGGATCGCATTCTGCGGATGGGTAATGACAATTTCATCGATCTCGGAACAGGTGGCCAGGTAATGATCCTTCAGTTTGGCGTAAATTGATAGTTCCAGCTTTTTGGGATCGATCATCACGAATTTCAGGTCACTGGGGGGAACACGGTATAACAAGGATGAAATCATGGTATTGATCCCGACACTCTTGCCGGAACCGGTAGCTCCAGCCATCAGCAGGTGCGGCATTTTGGTGAGATCAGCACAGAAAACCTCCCCGGAGATGGTCTTTCCGATTCCCAGAGGCAGGCGGGCATCAAAATTTATGAAGGTTTCAGACTTAACCAGGGATTTAAAGTACACCGTGGAGGGTTCTCGATTGGGAATTTCAATCCCGATGGCATCCTTTCCGGGAATAGGAGCAATCATCCTGATGCCTTTGGCCCGCATCGCCAGCGCCAGATCATCAGCTAGGCTTACGATCTGGTTAATGCGCACTCCCAAAGCCGGCCTTACCTCGTACAAGGTGATAACCGGACCTTCTACAACCCGATTGACATTGGCCTGTATCCCGAATTGAGCCATTGTTTCTTCCAGTAACTGGGCATTCATCCGCAATTCATCTTCACTTAAGTGGGAATCCGGGAAATCCTTCTCGATCAATAATTCTGAAGAAGGAAATTGATATTTGGCCAGCGAATCCCGGATCAGGGCATCATAATCCAGTACCTTTTCCTGATGCGGTTCCAGCACTTCAAATCCCAAGCCGTCAGCTGTTAAGACCTTTGATTGTTCAGGCTGCTTTGCTATTTGGGGGAATTTCGGTGTGTCTTTATCAACGTCGAGATCTTCTTGTTCCTCCAGCAGTTTTCGACGATGGATGATTTCGATGGGGGCTTTTGGTTGTTGAGCAATAACTTCTTGCCCGGAAGGTGATTCCTCTTTATTTCCGTGCATCTGACGATCACCCTGAAATTCCGTAATCTCTTCCCCGTCAGTCGAACTTTCACCTGGAGTTTTACCTCGCTTTTCAAGCCATGTTTTAAATGGGGAACTCAGAGTCAAAAGAAATTGCGAAATACGACCGGGTGAATTTTTTAAAAATTCGGTAACAGCTATTGAAACATGGGAGAGTTGAAACTTAAAAGTGATTATTCCCAGGATTAATAACACCACAAATAAAATGAACAGGGTCCCGAACCTGCTGAAGGTTTTAATCAAATAGACTACTATCAAACCACCGAAAAGTCCACTGGGATAAAATGAATTCACATTACCCATAGTGGTAAAAGCTTCCGGCAGCGCCAGGATTATGGAAAGAAAAAGGCACCAGGAGAGCAATAGTAAAGAAATCTGGAGGAGTTTTTTTAGCGGGCGTCGCAATAAAATAAAAAAACCAAGAACTAAAATAATAACCGGAAAAACCAAGGAAGGAAACCCAAGCGTCCATTGAAAAATAGGGGCAGCAATGGTTGCACCGAACGGCCCCAGCCAGTTTTTTACCTGATAGAGATTATTCTCATCCTGCAGACCCACCGGATCGCTCTGATGATAAGAGAGCAGCGAAAGCATCATCAGAATTCCCAGGGCAATCAACAGCAAAGCAGTGATCTCTTTCCGGATCCCCTGCTCTGACATACCTGCAGATCTTTCACTCTGAGTATCGGTATCTTTTCTTCTTTTTCTCTTTGAATAAAACTTCATTAAAACCCGATAATTTTAGCCGACTAAATATAAATAAGGCCTCCGCGAAATACAACGAACATATTGAAAATTAAGGATTTTTGCTTTGATTTTTTCTATGAATAACCATTTCATGATTTAGCCAAATATTTTTCCAGACCATGGGTGAGTCTAAAAAAGAAAAAGCCTTCTTCGGCCG
>MESS01000085.1:20703-20846 GCA_001771055.1 Caldithrix sp. RBG_13_44_9 | reverse complement strand
CCCCATGGTTAAGAACAACTACACGAAGGGAGTTTTGACAATTTTTGCTCCCATGATACGTCCCCGGACATTGATTGAAATATCCCGGCCAATCTCAGCGTGTTCCACTGCCACGTAACCCAGACCGATATTCTTATCCAGGA
>MESS01000085.1:20402-20513 GCA_001771055.1 Caldithrix sp. RBG_13_44_9 | reverse complement strand
TAATCCGGCTTCCAACGGGTGAGTGGTCTGGTCAATGTCATTTCCATATAGACAATACTTCTTCTCCAGACGCAGGGTATCACGGGCACTCAAACCAATGGGGGCCAGCTG
>MESS01000085.1:18503-20366 GCA_001771055.1 Caldithrix sp. RBG_13_44_9 | reverse complement strand
CTTCTCTGAGTACTTCTGATCAAAATAAAGTTCAAAACCAGGCTCACCGGTATAACCGGTACGGGAAATTATCATCTCCACATCTGCCAATTTTCCTTCTTCGAACCAATAAAATTTGATATCGGCCAGCGATACCCTGGTTAAGTTTTGTAAAATCAGCTCGGCATTTTTACCCTGTATTGCCAGCTGGGTGATTGAGTTGCTGATATTATTAATTCGAACTCCCTCAATCTTATTTTTTACGATCCATTCATAATCTTTGGGAGTATTGGAAGCATTTACCACCAGCAGGTAGTGATCTTTTCTCCGGTAACAGATCAAATCGTCAACAATGCCGCCCTCTGGATAACACATGGCGCTATATTGCGCCTGGTTCACCTCCAATTTTGAAGCATCATTGATGGTCAGGTAATTGACAAATTCCAGCGCCTTTGGTCCTCGGACCTCAATCTCTCCCATATGCGATACATCAAAGATACCTACACTCTGGCGAACTTTTTTATGCTCTTCAATCATACTGTCATATTGAATGGGCATAAGGAATCCAGCGAATTCAACCATTTTCGCTCCCAGGGAGACATGAATTTGATACAATCCGGTTTTCTTCGCTTCCAAGACAGGCTCCTTTCACTTATGATCATTGAGTTCTTGTTTAATCCGTGAAATATATTTCAGGTACACAATTACTGAATTAGCAGACAAAATCAAAAATATTTCCTTTGGATAAAGGAAACCAGTCAAAAGATTGATAATAAATAAAGCCACCATCCCGGCAATCACATATTTCCGTAAAAGCAGATAAAGCACCCCAAAAATTAGCCACCACCCGATTACCAGAACAGGCTTAAGAAAAATAAAAATTCCGGCAAGAGTAGCCAATCCCCGGCCACCTCTCCAGTTTAACCATACCGGAAAGATATGACCAAGGATCACGGCAATAGACGATAGAAGTAAATAGGATGGTCCAGCGTATTTTACCGTACCCCATAAAGCGGCATAGCCCTTGGCGGCATCCAGAGTCAACACCACCACTGCCAGGATCTTGGATTGGGTTACCCGCAAAAAATTAAGGGTTCCCACATTTCCACTTCCCTTTTTCCTGACATCCTCTTTATAGAACAGGCGGCCTAAAATATAGGCCGAGGGGATGCTGCCCAACAGATAGCTGATAAGAATGACTAACAGAATTTGCATATATCAAGAACGCAGAAAAAACTTAAAAGAAGTCGATTGGTTATCCCATGAAAACCTTACGGGTTCAGAGCAGAGATCAATTAACCCAGGCCGGTCTGATCACCTTTCATCAGCAGAATGAAAGCGTCATTGACATCTTCGAATTCCAGCGAATGCTTTTTACAGCCATTACGGGAGCAGATCTTGATCACCCCGCCCACTTCCAGCTGCATACCTACCTGCGGAGCACGGCAATCACAGTTTTGAATAACCGGAAGAGGCTGATGGCAGTTGGAGCAGGAAAATACCGCAATGGTTCCGACGACATCCTCCACTCCTTCAAATTTTTTATAATAACTGCCATAAATCTGGCTGAGATAAATTTTTCCCAGCTTCTGGCCTATTTTAGCCTCCAGCTCAATAGCAGGAAGTTGATCGATGAGGACTGTATCATTCATCAACGAATGATGGCATAAAGGGCATTTCACAGTAATTTGGATCTGGTGAGTCATGATTTTTCTCCAGCCATAATAGAACAGCCATGGCTTGAATACTATTTAGTCTTAAATACTTACTGATATTTTAGTCGAAACACAATAAAAATACTTAAATACTTTTAAACACTCACTTTCTTCACTTCAATTTTTTTGATATCCCTGTGAGTACGATTAAAATCCACCACCCACTTTT
>MESS01000085.1:17545-18472 GCA_001771055.1 Caldithrix sp. RBG_13_44_9 | reverse complement strand
GCTTTTGGCGTCTTTTAATAAGGCCTGATTAGGAATATATCCATTTCTAAAAAGGGCGATTTCTTTTTTATATTCAGGGACTAACAATTGGATCTCTTTAAGAATATCTTCAGTATTTTTATATTTCACAGCCGGATTAAACTGCTTAAACAGGTCGGCAATTATTTGCCAGTTTGATTTTCCAGTTAACGGTTTGATAACCCGGACAAGGTTCTGAATCCTCGATTCCGCGTTGGTAACTGATCCTTCCGATTCAATATATGAAGACAACGGGAAAACCACATCAGCCATTTTAGCGGTCTCGGTAAGAAACATATCTGCCACAATTTTGAACGAATCGGCTGCTGGTGTTAGGGGAAGACCTGCCGTACCCACCGGATCTTGCTGCCAGAAAATCATCCCTTTGGTATTGCCAGAATTGATGCTAAGGTAAGAATCCCAGGCGGATAAACCGGTTTTGGTCGGGATTTCTGTTCCCCAGAGATGACTGACACGCTGATTGACCGCTGAATGGTCTACACGTTGATATCCCGGTAAATATTCGGCTAAAATTCCCATATCCAGGCTGCCTTGATAATTGCTGGCTGTGGACACTGCTAAAAACGATTCGCTTTGTCCCAGCACAAACCCCAGAGCATTCAGCCAGTGGATAATTTCCGGGCTGGCCATATCGCGATGACAAATAAAAAGCGGAAGTTTTGCCGACAGTAAACGCTTGAAAAAACGATTAAATTCCTTCTGAGAAATACTGAACTCTTTCAGATCCATCCCCCGGGAAATACCGGCTACACTGGCGAAAAGAGTTTCAGCTTTTTCCTGACGGGTGGGTGCTACTACCCGATTATACCATTCACTGCGACTGACCATGTCTACCAGATATTGCAGAAATAATACTTTTTTATCATCGGGGATATTCAGTCCATTGGA
>MESS01000085.1:17403-17537 GCA_001771055.1 Caldithrix sp. RBG_13_44_9 | reverse complement strand
CTAGCCGGGAATCAGGATAACTACCCATATATACTGTTTGACCACGACGGGCCGCCTTCTGCAGCTTGATATAAAGCACCGGGTGAGTTTCCATCGGATCCAGATTACAAACCATGATGAAATCACTGCTCTCA
>MESS01000085.1:15194-17306 GCA_001771055.1 Caldithrix sp. RBG_13_44_9 | reverse complement strand
GATCATTCACATACCGGAATCCATAGCGTCCCCGGCTGCATAAATTTCCATATTCATTGACGGTGGCTGATTTGTCAGCAGAAATTTTAAGGACCCGGTCTTCCAGTACATCCGCCTGCATCCGGCAGCCAATCGAGCAATACTGGCATAAGGTCGGATACTTTTTCAGGATCCAAGGACCGGGTTTGGTAGCATCCACCTTGTCAACTATTGCACCGGTCGGACAGGTTTCGACGCATTGCCCGCAAGAAATACAATTGGTTTCGGCCAGGGGCATTCCCAGGATAGGCTTCACTTTAGTATCAAAACCGCGCTTGATGAATCCATAGACCCCCAGGCCCATCACTTCATCACAGATCCGGACGCAGCGTCCGCACAAGATACATTTATTCAGTTCTATCTGGATAAAGGGATGACTATTGTCAGGTTTAATATCATGGAATTCACCCAGATAATTATTCTGATTGGTTTCGTATTCAGTAGAATGCTTTTGTAAATCACATTCATAGAAAGCCTGGCAGCCGCATTCCAAACAACGGATCGCCTCATTGAAGACCTGTTCCGGAGTAAATCCTAATTCGATTTCATTCCAATCCTTCTTTCTTTCCTGAGCATCACGGACTGACATTTTGGCTCTTACAGTCTTGGCCACCTCCGTAAAGTCTGTCGCTGAAATCTTTTTAAAATTGTCTTTCCGGCTCATGAAGGGATGTTTAGGAATATCTAATTTCTGTCCCGTTAAATATTTATGGATGGCTTCTGCAGCCTTGCGGCCATCGGCAATTGCCTCTATGGCAGTAGCTGCTCCCAGCACTACATCCCCTCCGGCAAAAACACCGGGGATGTTCGTGTCCATCACTTCTTTACGTACTTCCAGAGTCCCCCACTTGGTCTGCTTTATTTGTACTAATTTATTGTCTTTTCCCGCAAACTCCAGGTCAGGTTTCTGACCAATGGCAGCGATCACCCAATCGATATTAATCACATAATTAGAGTTTTCCACCGGTACCGGGCGTCTCCTGCCGCTTTCATCAGGCGGTCCCAATTCCATTTTCTGGCACTCAATTCCAGTAGCGCGTTGTTTTTCATCGAGCACCACTTTAAGCGGAGCAGTCAAATATACAAAGTTTACGCCTTCCTCTTGCGCTTCCTCAATCTCCATTTTATTGGCCGGCATTTCCTGGATCGTTCGCCGGTAAACGATACTCACCTCATCGGCTCCCAGACGGAGCGCTGAACGGGCTGCATCCATCGCGGTGTTTCCACCTCCAATTACTGCAACCCTTCCTTTCAGAGAATGAATTTTCTTCAGTTTAATATCTTCCAAAAAATCAATTCCTGAAAGTACCCCATCGGCATGCTCATTTTCAACCCGCATGCTGGTACTGGCCTGGGCACCAAGTCCTAAAAAAATACTTCTATAACCTCTTTCAAAAAGATTATCCAGTGAGAAGTCTTTTCCCAGCGCCTGGTTCAGGTAGATATTAACTCCTAACCTGGTAACACCTTCAACTTCTTTATCAATGATCTCCTCCGGCAGACGGTATTGGGGAATTCCCCAGCGCAGCATCCCCCCAGCCTTGGGTTTGGCATCAAAAATATCAACCGCATGACCCTCCTGCCGCAAGTAATAAGCGCAGGAAAGTCCAGCCGGTCCAGCACCGATAATCGCTACCCGCTGTCCGGAATCCGGCCTTACTTCCGGGAAATATCGGTCCGGACTGTCCAAATCAATATCCGCAATGAATCTTTTTACATGATCGATAGCTGCCGGTTCATCCACAAAATTTCGGCGGCAATTCATTTCGCAAGGTCGGGTACACACTCTTCCGCAAACTGTGGGCATGGGATTGTTTCGTTTGATCAATTCGATGGCCTCCCGGTATTTTCCCATGGCCGCCAGCGCTAAATAACCCTGCACATCAACTCCGGCCGGACAAGTCAGGCGGCATGGTCCCAGACAGTCTGCAAAGTGATTACTCAGAATGAGCTCCAAGGCCATCTTACGGGCTTTTCGGATGATCTCATTTTCGGTAGTGATACGCATTCCCTGATGAATTTTTGTCCCGCAGGATGGAACCAGGGTTCGGGCACCCTGCACCTGCACTACAC
>MESS01000085.1:15069-15188 GCA_001771055.1 Caldithrix sp. RBG_13_44_9 | reverse complement strand
AGTCTTTTCGGTGGATTCTTCTAATATTCCGGTTAAAACCTCAATGGCATCAAAGCGGCAGGCATCATAACAGGCTCCGCAATGAGTACAAATTTCCGGATCAATAAAATGGATCTCTT
>MESS01000085.1:13219-15024 GCA_001771055.1 Caldithrix sp. RBG_13_44_9 | reverse complement strand
AGGTACAGCCGGTACAGTTATCTGCCACCACCCGGAAAGTGATCAATTCCCGGCAGCTTCTGGCTGGACATTTTTTTTCAAAAATATGAGCTTCATATTCATGCCGGAAATATTTCAGGGTAGTGAGAACCGGATTCGGTGCAGTCTGTCCAAGTCCGCATAAGGAACCCTGTCTGATATTATCAGCCAAAACTTCCAGCTTCTGCAGATCGGCCGCCTCACCCTTCCCCTCAGTAATTCTTTCCAGGATCTCCAGCATTCGTTTTGTTCCCAGCCGGCAGAAAGTGCATTTTCCGCAAGACTCTTCCTGGGTAAATTTCAGGAAAAATTTCGCCACATCCACCATACAGGTTTTATCGTCCATCACCACCATGCCGCCAGAACCCATGATGGCACCGGTTTCAGTAAGGGAATCATAATCCACTGGAGTATCAAGCAGAGTGGCCGGTACACAGCCACCCGATGGACCGCCTAATTGCACTGCCTTAAATTCCCGGCCGTCTTTTATTCCACCCCCTATCTTATAGATCACTTCCCGCAGGCTCATCCCCATCGGAACCTCGACCATGCCTCCCCGCTTAATTTTTCCAGCCAGCGCAAATACCTTAGTACCTTTGCTTTTTTCGGTTCCCAGGGCAGAAAAAGCAGCCGCTCCATTTAATATGATCCATGGCACGTTAGCATAGGTCTCGACATTATTGATATTGGTCGGCTGATTCCACAGGCCGCGGACTGCCGGAAAGGGCGGACGAAGTCTGGGCATACCCCTTTTACCCTCCAGGCTGGCAATGAGAGCCGTCTCTTCACCACAAACAAAAGCACCAGCTCCCAATTTCAAGGAAATATCGAAGGAAAATTTACTTCCCAAGATTCTCTTCCCTAAAAAACCTCTTTCTTTAGCCTGCTGGATGGCCACCTCCAGATGGGCCACCGCCAGCGGATATTCAGCCCGCACATAAATGATTCCCTCATGAGCACCGATCGCATAACCGGCAATCAGCATACCTTCCATGACGCTGTGAGGATCACCCTCCATGACACTGCGATCCATGAACGCACCGGGATCTCCTTCATCACCATTACAGATAATAAATTTTTCTTTACTCTGGGATTGCCGGGCAAATTGCCATTTTAAACCAGTGGGAAATCCTGCTCCTCCCCTTCCCCGTAAACCGGAGGCTTTTATTTCAGCGATCACATCCTCAGGCTTCATTCTCTTTAAGACCTTTTGAATGGCCTTATACCCGTTTCTGGAAATGTAATCATCAATCTTTCCAGGATTGATGGTTCCCGCATTCCGTAACACGATCCGGACCTGATTTTTAAATAACTCCTTCTCCGGTGTGGGTAAAGACTCAGCTAAGACCGCCCATTCTTGAATAATCTGGTGATTTTTAACATGTTTGTCCAGCAACTGGTCAATTTTCTTAACGGTAATATCACCATAGACGACCGCCGGTAATCCCGGCATCCGGATTTCTACCAGTGGTTCGCGAAAGCAGGCACCGTTGCAACCGGTCTTATCCAGCTGCACTTCCAGCTTTTGTTCAGATATTTTTTTCTGCAGGGAAGCGTAAACTTCAGCAGCCCCGGCTGCCACTCCACAACTGGCCATTCCAACAATGATTCGAGGCATTTCCTGTCGTGAGGAATTCATATATTTAATACTCCACTATTTTTTCAGATTATCGATTACTTTTTTTACTTCCCGGTCATTCAGTCTGCCAAAGGTGGTCTGGTCCACCATCATAACCGGGGCTAAACTGCAGCATCCCAGACAGGCTACTGATTCCAGAGTAAATTTT
>MESS01000085.1:13070-13212 GCA_001771055.1 Caldithrix sp. RBG_13_44_9 | reverse complement strand
CTGTGGTCTCTCCATCATGAACACCCAGATGGTCCTCACAGATCTCGCTGACCCGATGGGCTCCGCTAACATGGCAGGCCGTACCATGACACACTCTGATGATATGTTTCCCTACCGGTTTTAATCGGAATTGGGCATAAAA
>MESS01000085.1:12801-13019 GCA_001771055.1 Caldithrix sp. RBG_13_44_9 | reverse complement strand
CCGGATGATAGCAGATTGTGGTAAATACCCGTACATTTTCTGGGTCTCCTGCAACAGCGGTATAAGCACCCCGCGTTTGTTCGAATATTTCTTCAGGATTTTTTCTAAAGGTTTTAAATCTACTGATTCAAAATCTTTTGTCAGAGAAGCTTCCATTCTTATTTCCTGTATTAAACTTTAATCATTCGTCTAAATGCTTATAAGAAATATGTGTAAAA
>MESS01000085.1:9747-12783 GCA_001771055.1 Caldithrix sp. RBG_13_44_9 | reverse complement strand
AAAGATATAAAAGCCAGCGAATACAATTCAATTGAAAAAATATTTAACAGAGGCTATTTATCCAAAATCGACTTAGTTTTCTTAATCAATGAAAAATTTTATATTCGTCGTAACTTCCAAATCTCTAAAGCATTCAATAAAAAATATATAAACAAGTTAAGTTATGAAAAGTTATTTCTTTAGCACAACCAGCCATCTGGAAAATCCGATCGAGGAAATTTTTCAATTTTTCAGCAATGCCGAAAATCTGAGTCGGGTGACTCCCCCCCATCTTAAATTTGAAATCCTTACTTCTCTACCCATTGAGATGAAAAAAGGGACTTTGATTGAATATCGCCTGAAGATTCATCACCTGCCTGTGTACTGGCAAACTGAAATAACAGTCTGGGAACCCCCTTTCCGTTTTGTGGATGTACAATTAAAGGGACCATATCGAAAATGGGTTCATGAACATAAGTTTGAAAAGATGAGAGCCGGAACGCAAATGACAGACCTGGTAGAGTATGCACTACCCGGCGGACCATTTGCTCCGATCATCAATAAAATTTTCGTAGGTAAAGATATTAAAAAAATATTTTCCTTTCGGGGAAATATATTTCGGGAGATATTCTAAATAATTTCCGCATCCAACTGTCGGACTTTGAATTTACTCTGGAGAAATAATCATGCTCTCAAGATTGGAAATCATGTGTTTACTATTTCTAAGTCTCACTAAAATCTCTGGCTGGGCTGATGATGGTATGTGGATGCCCCATCAGATTTCGGAATTGAACCTTACCAAGATGGGATTCAAATTGAATCCCAAAGAATTGTACCAGGAAGGAGGTACTGGCATCATGAATGCCGTGGTTTCCTTTGGAGGAGGCACCGGAGCATTTGTCAGTGACCAGGGGTTAATTCTGACGAATCATCATGTGGCATTCAACGCCATTCAGAGAGCCTCGGAGGTAAAACATGATTATATAAAAAATGGATTTCTGGCAAATTCCAGAGAACAGGAATTACCAGCCGCGGGAACATATGTTGATATTTTGCTGGAATATCACGAGGTTACCACTAAAATTTTAAATAACATAAAATCTAACATGTCGCCCCGGGAACGCTATAATACTATTGATAAAGCGTCAAAGGATTTGATCAACCAAACTGAACGACAGGGTCCGGATATCCGGGCAAAAGTAGCAGAAATTTTTGGAGGAAGAAATTATTATCTTTACATCTTTAAGCGGATAAAAGATGTACGGTTGGTTTATGCGCCTCCATTGGACCTGGGTAATTTTGGCGGCGATGAGGACAACTGGATGTGGCCTCGTCACACCGCCGATTTCGCATTCTTTCGAGCTTATGTATCAACGAATAACATTGGAGTTGATTATCACCCAAAAAATATTCCCTATTCAGCGTTATCCTATTTGAAAATCTCGCTGCAGGGTATCAAACCTGGAGATTTTACCATGGTGATGGGATATCCCGGCAAAACCTACCGTCAATTCACCCTGGCCGAATTTCAATGGGCCAAGGAACAATTGGAAGGAAGGGCAGCCAAATATCAAAAAGTCATTGATTTTTATGAGCTGGCCAGTCAAAATGACCGGGAGATTCAAATTAAATATGCCGGAAAAATTAAATCGTTGAATAATTCATTGAAGAATTCCCACGGCAAGCTGGCTGGTTTTGAGAAAGCAGGTATTGATCAGAAAAAAGCGCAATCTGAAAATGATTTAAAAAATTGGGTTGAAAGTGACACTATCCGCCAAAAAAAATACCGTTATATTCTGGAAGATATTCAATTATTGACTGCTGAAAAAAAGATGAATCAGGATAAAATGACTATCCTGAACGATTGGGTAAGTTCCAGTATAGGCCCCGCCCTGCTCTATCAGGCTCATCTTCTTTATCGCACTCTGCTGGAAAAACAGAAACCTGACATCGAGCGGGATCCTGAATTTCAGGAAAGAGAATACTCCTCTCTTCGGAACCGGATCAATCTGGCAGACCGTGGATATAATCTTCAGGTTGATCGCTCATATTTTTTATTTCGCCTTCAGGCATTACAACAATTACCTTCAGAAAAGATCCCGCCGATATTTAAATCGCTAATCGCCTCCACCTCCCACCTGAAATCTTTGGCAGATAGCCTTTATAAGTACAGCCAGATGCAGGATACCGAAAAACGATTGGAATTATTCCAGGGAGACCTCCCGAACCTTTTGAAAATGAACGATCCCCTGCTAAATTTAGCAGCACTGATCGAGCAAGAATTAAAAATCTATCGGGAGGCCGAACAAATTTTGATCCAGAAGGACCGGGATCTTAAATTGATATACTGCCAGGCATTGTCCGAAATAACCAATGGCCGGCTGGCAGCAGAGGCCAATTCAACCATTCGTTTCACCTACGGAAAAGTAGAAGGGTACTCTCCCCAGGACGGAGTGTTTTATATACCTCAGACTACTTTAAGCGGGGTGATTGAGAAAGACCAGGGTAAGTATCCTTTCCAGGTTCCGGAGAAGTTGAAAATGCTGCATCAAAAAGGTGATAATGCAAAGTATTTTGATCAAGATTTAGATGATGTTCCTGTCTGTTTCCTCAATACCACCAATGTCACTGGCGGCAGTTCAGGCTCGCCGGTCCTTAATGCCCGGGGTGAGCTGACAGGCCTGGTCTTTGATATGACCTACGAAAGCATTATCGGGGACTATTTTATCCTTCCTGAATATCAACGGACAATTAATGTGGATGTGAGATATATTCTCTTTATTACCGAAAATTTCAATGGAGCAATCAATATAATTAAAGAATTGGGACTCTAGGTATTACTGAGTTGAGCACCATTAGGGGAATCAAATACCATGGTACAAACTAAATTAAAAATAGCAGTGTTAGGCGCTTCCGGATATGTGGGAGGGCGGTTAGTCCCAAAGCTGTTGGAAGAAGGATACTCGGTCCGCTGTCTGGCCCGCAACCCGGAAAAATTATCTTCACGTGATTGGCCATCGGCCGAAATTATTTACGGGGACGTTCTTAATTCCGACT
>MESS01000085.1:8273-9529 GCA_001771055.1 Caldithrix sp. RBG_13_44_9 | reverse complement strand
GTCTTACGGCAAGCCGGGGTGGAGGTAACCGAATTGCGGGCTTCCATCATCATCGGTTCCGGCAGCGCTTCTTTTGAGATTATCCGTGACCTGGTTAAAAAATTACCGTTGATGATTACCCCCCGCTGGGTGTGGTCGTTATGTGAGCCGATCTCTATCGATAATGTCCTGGAATATTTACTGGCCTGTCTGGAAGAACCACGGACCGTGAAGCAGATCCTGGAAATTGGCGGAGGCGAAGTTCTAAGCTATGCGAATATGATGAAAGCTGTGGCGGAAGTCATGGGAAAACGATTAGTAATGATTTCGGTACCGGTGCTCACCCCCAGACTTTCCGGTTATTGGCTTAATATTGTTACCACAGTTCCCATGAGCATTGCCCATCCTCTGGTTGAGGGATTACGCAATGATTCGGTGACTACTGATCACCGCATCCGCCAATGGATAAACATTGAGCTGCATCCTTTCAAGGAATCGGTCCGAAAGGCTTTAGCAGAAGACCAACAGGGATTGCTGGCTTCGCGATGGACCGAAGCAGAAAATAGCCTCAGCACTATCAGCGAAAAGAATATCCAGCTAAAAGTGCTGCAAGATCACCGGATCATTGAATCTGAGATCCCGGCGGGAAAAATCTTTCAGGCCTTTCAATCGGTTGGCGGAGACAACGGTTGGTATTATGCCAACTGGTTATGGCAGCTGCGGGGAATCATGGACCGTATGATAGGTGGAGTTGGAATGCGCAGAGGACGCCGGCACCCCATCGAAATAAGGATTAGAGATGCCATCGACTTCTGGAGAGTGGAGAAATTCGAACCAGGAAGGTCGCTTAAACTGAAGGCGGAGATGAAATTACCAGGTCAGGCCTGGTTGGAATTTAAAGTAAAATCCAGCTCTGATCAGACAGCTGTATTTGAACAGATCGCTACCTTTTTGCCGGCAAACTGGATTGGGTATTTCTACTGGTATGCAATTTTCCCGGTCCATTTGCTGGTATTTAAAAATATGGCTAAAGGTATAGTCAGACACGCCATGTTCAAATAAGGATATCCGGTATTAATTTTAATCCCGGATATCACTTCACCGAAAAGTATACACTTCACTTCTTTATTTGCTCTCTCAAGCGGGAAATATGACCACGTCCCATACCCTTTACTGCACAACCCAATTCTAAATATTGGCGAATTTTCTGATCATTCAAGATTCCGAAGGCATCTACTATCACAGCGGGCTTGCCAATTGCTTTGATTACTGTCTCC
>MESS01000085.1:8061-8203 GCA_001771055.1 Caldithrix sp. RBG_13_44_9 | reverse complement strand
TTAAATCTTTAATAATTCTCACTTCTTTAAGTTTTTCCTGATTGCGGAAAAAGTTTTTCCGGCTGTGACTCTTATCGGGATAACTGTCCTGTTCTTCCAGTTCCCACCAATGATCCACATAGGGATCATGCACCCGGATTTC
>MESS01000085.1:1344-7885 GCA_001771055.1 Caldithrix sp. RBG_13_44_9 | reverse complement strand
CCTTTCAGCAAACAGGCTCCACTCATCCATGAAGGCCAGAATGGTGGCTCGATAACTATTCTCGACAATTTTGGCCGTTTCACTTTCTATTGGACGGTCTAATACCGTGAGGGGATATTTTTCAGTGTTTAAAACTTCATTCAGAAATTTGACAACCCGTTTTCTAGCTTCTTCGTTAATACCGCTGCACACCCGCCAGAAATCGCGGATACTGGCCACATAATTACGCCCTGGCATCACTCTTTCATAGCTGTGGGCCAATAGCGGTTCCTGCTTAATGCTGCGTTTTTTAAAGATTTTGTGCATGATCGGATAGGCAACCTGTTCGGTGGTGCCGGGAGCTACAGTGGTTTCAATGAGCACCAGTGCCTGCGGTTGAATGTGTTCGGCGATCACTTCAAAAGATTGTTCCAGAGCCTGCATATCCACTTCACCGCTGCGGACATCTCCCAGAGAATTTTTTAAATAGTCGCATTGCACATCCACCACCACCACATCAGCCAGAGACAATACCTCATAAGTGAAGGTAGCCATCAAAGTCTTTTTCTCCAGTACACAGCGTTTGATCATCGGTTCCACTTCCGGATCTTCCGCGGTAACCGGGGAGATACCCCGGTTGAGCATTGGAATCTTCCAATAACTTCGGGCGCTGGGTCGTTGCATCCCAATCACGAATTTCGCAGGTTTTTTCGATTTTTTATCAACTGTATCCGCCACAATTGCTGCCATAACTGCTCCGACAAAACCTACCCCCATAACGACTACAATCTCTTTTCCAGATTTCTGCTGCTGGAGGACGATTTCCTTTACCCGCTGGAATTCCTGGTTATAATCTTCCTTGTTTGGTAGAAGGAATTTCTCTCCGCTGGGACTTATCGAATAACTGCTCACATTAACCTCCGGTGTTTAAGCAAAGTCTGTTGATTTATTGGTTATTTTGAATTATTTATGGTATCCTTCAGGCCGTGAGGTACTTTTCAGGCCATCGGAACATATAAATGTAAAATACTGATTATCGATGATAATTCTTTTTCATACAATTCATTAGATACCTGTGAAGCGGAATATTGTAATAATGGGAAATTCAATTGTTTATAAAGATTTCTTTTCATTTCTGCAAATTTATCCAGCAGCCAGTCCCGGTCTTCGGGAAGGATTTTTTCAGCCTGAGAGGCTAAATGAACGATATGAATAATAAAAGCACTATAAATCGATTGAAATAACTCCGGCAGCAATTTAAAATAATCATCCAGAATACGCTTACAAAATCCCTTGATCAGGGCTGATTTGGTTTTAATGTCCTCTGAAATTTCTTCCTCCGGCTTCTTAGATTGAGAAATTTCTCCAGCAATTCTATATAAATTATCAAAAATGAGATAACGCGGATTCTTATTCAATGTTGACCTGCTTAACAACTGGCGCAAGCTTCTCCCTTCGGTCCAATCTAAAAAATCTTCCAGTGCATAGAGAAGATGAACGCAAAGCCCTTTCTCAAATTCCGAGAGAATTAAATCCGGTTTCATCTCATAAGATATTCTGACAAAATTTCCCATTTTTTTGAGAGGCTGTTTTTTCAGATTTTTATCAATCCTCACCAATTCAGTTACCACTGTTTTGGCCTGTGCAGGAGAGATCATGCCCGCTTTAATCCAGGCCTGGGTCATGAGAGCGATATTGACAAAAATTTGTCTACGATATATCAAAGTAATGTTCTGATCATCAAAAAGACGGAAGAAAAATTCCAGCACTTGCTGTAAATTCGTTTCAAAGGAACTCCTGACCTGCATGATATGGATTAGAAAATCAAGGATGGCTTTTTTAAAAATCCAGGATATCCCGGGATTGTTTAAATATTCCCAGAACGGATCCAGGAATTTCTCGGGCTCACCTTGAGTAATGAAGCGATAATCATCTGTAATAAGTATGCTGGTTTCAATTTTGGAAAAAAACTCCATATCCTCTTTCCGGAATGGATTTTTGGAATGAATAAAACCAAAAATTTCTTTGGCATTCTTGAGGTATTTCGTCTCGCGCTTCTGATACCACTTTCCAAGATTTTTCAAGACATCCAGGAAGGGATAGTCATAAGAACTGCGAAATTCCAGCTTGTTCTCATTCAGTATATTATACACACTGTTTTCACTAATTTTTTGGATAAGCAGGCAGAAATGATTGATCAGGTCAAACTCTTTTTGCAATTTGCGGACCAAAGGTGATTTTTGTTCTTTCCGATCCAGTTGTAAAATCGTCAAAATGGTTTCCTGAATGGCTCTCAACTGGTTAAAATTCTGATTGAATTGGACCTGGTCTTTACTTTTAATTGCCCGCAGTACTTCAATAATGTGTTTTTCAGTGGTCACGTTGATCTCGGCAAAATCTTTCGCCAGGATGTAGAAGACCAGATCTGCCAGATTGGTTTGATTCCTTAGAAGAAACAAATCAAGTTCAAAGGTCTTGTAATCCTCCTCAATCTCGAAGTGGGTATTGATAATAATTTTCCGGCGAATCAGGTAATGAAAAAGGGCGGCACAAATCTGCCGGAAATAATGCAAATGAAAACTCTGGCTTTTCAAATCCAATCGTTTAATAAATGACAAATGATTGTTCAGGTTGGATAAAAGGTTTTCAGCTGATGTGTGAAGGAACAGATTATTAAGAAATTCAGTCCAGGAAGAAACCATGATCCGGGTATAACTCATTGACCCGGTAAAATCTTCTGCCTGACCGCCCTGGACCCGGAAAAAATTATCGTCCACAGATGGAACTTTCTGTTCTTCAAAAGAATTTAGAACCGATTCATAAAACACTTTAAATTCTGATTCAGAATTCATCTGGATTCCCGGAGCCAATTTCCACAATCGTGTTTTGTATAGCCCAGTAAAGCTTTGCAACCGTAAGTGCTAATATTTTCTGGCCAATAATCTAACATCTAAACCGTTTTATTTCCAGCAATTATATTCAAATAATTATTGGTTCCTTCAGAGACCTTATCATCGTTCAATAATCCAAAAAAATAAAGGAAATTATTTATTGCCTTGTGATCCATTAAACTGAATATTGCAAAATTATTTTAGAAGCTAGGTCGGTTGATATTACTCGAACGACTATCACTGGGGGAAATTGCGACCAACCTGAAGGAGAGTTTTCCCTATTTGAATAATATTTTTGACCTGATTTAATCTATCATTAATTTTAGGTTTGAAAATTCATACTTTAAAAAGATAAATGAGTGAATGGGAATATTATGAATCCAGTGATTACCGAGGAATTATTAGGGACTTACTAAATATTTTAATCTGCTTGTCAGATTGAATCGTCTTCATCGTGCTGAATGATAATCTACATGGAATCTTTCTATGAAAACTTTCTCTATGGTAATTCTCATTTCTGTTATTACCATATTTTACTCAAAGGCATCAGGCAATACTACCGATATGGGAATAATTTCCGGATCGGTAATGGATATGCAAACGAAAGAACTGTTGATCGGTGTAAATATCCTGATCCTCGGCACCCAGCGGGGAGCTTCAACAGACCTGAATGGTAATTTCCTGATTTCTGATGTTCCATTGGGAACTTACAGCCTCGAATTTTCTTATATCGGATATACCACATATTTTAAAAGCTAAGTGGTGTAAAGCCGGGAAAACCTGCGATTCTGGAAATAGCATTACTAGCTGGCGCGGTGGAAGGAGAAGAAATCACGGTGACGGCTGGTTATTTTGTGGAAGAGATGATGACTCAGGCAAGTATCCTTAGTTTATCTCGTGAAGAAATCCGGAGTTTTCCAGGTGGATTTGAGGATGTGGTAAGAACCGTTTCCACCCTGCCAGGTGTAGCCATTAATACCAGTGGGGGAAGAAATGATCTGCTGGTTCGCGGTGGCGGGCCATCAGAAAATCTGTATATCATTGAGAATATCGAGGTTCCCAATATCAACCATTTCGGAACCCAGGGAAACAGCAGTGGAAGCTTAAGTTTTGTTAATCTGGATTATGTGGATAATGTTTACTTTTCTACCGGGGGATTTATGGCCCGATATGGCGATAAACTGTCCTCGGTGCTGGAGTTATCATTAGCTGACGGCCGAACAGATCGTTTTGGAGGCAAAATACTGATATCTGCTACCCAATATGGATTGAATCTGGAGGGACTTGTGGCAAAATCCGGAAATTTTATCTTTTCAGCCAGGCAGAGTTATTTAGATCTGATTTTCAAAGCAGCAGGCTTGCCCTTCGTTCCAATTTATACCGATTTTAATTTCTCCATGCAATATGATATTTCTCCCAAAGACCAGTTATATCTGCTTGGTTTGACTGCCATCGACCGGGTGGACCGGGACCAAGGCACTGAGGAAAACCGGGTAACCAATGCCAGTCTATTGGATAATACCCAGAACCAATATATTACCGGGGCAAATTATCGCCGGCTGTTGGACCATGGATTTTTGGATTTCACTTTCAGTGCTAATTTGTTTCAGTACCGTTTCAGTCAATTTGATGCCAATGAAATTGAATATTTTAACAGTAAAACCGATGAACAGGAGTATAATCTTAAACTCTCACATTTTTGGGGGATATCACCTAAATTCAACCTACTTTCCGGAGTATCTTTGAAATCGATATATAATAATAACACCACAATTTTTGGTGATACCATCTATGATCGAAGCGGCAACCGGATTCCCCCATCCTCTATTGGTGTAGCGCCGTATAATCAAACCGATAGCCGGGCTCAAAAAATAAACGGTTTTTTCGAAACCGAATACCAATTATCCCCGGAGGTAGGTATCAATGCAGGCATCAGACTAGATTATTATACTTTTATCGATGCACCGTTTTATCTCAGCCCTAGATTAGCATTCAAGTACAAACTAACTCAGAAATTGACCGCACGGCTGAGTGGCGGTATCTACTACCAGTCACCCTCCTATGTATGGACTGTGAATCCCATTAATGAAAAACTTAAAGCTTTAAGAAACCAGATGTCGATACTTGGATTGGATTACCTGTTTCAAAAGGATCTACGCCTATTGCTGGAAGGATATTATAAACGATACTCCGATCTTCCCACCGGTACCATTCCGGGAGTGACCGATTATATTGTGATCACTAATACCGGCACCGGCTTCGGGGGCAGTCAGGACGATTTTCAATCATTTGGTTATTTTGATCTGCGCTCCAGTGCTAAAGGACAATCATACGGAATGGATGTTCTATTACAAAAAAAATTTTCCGAAATTCCCTGCTATGGACAAGTCAGCCTTACTCTGGGTGAAAGTAAATTTACCGCAGGAAACGGACTGCAATATCCGGGACAGTTTGATCAGCATTATATCTTTAATCTCTCCGGAGGTTATATCTTTAATAAAAATTGGGAATTCAGCAGTAAATTCCGCCTTTTTAGCGGTATACCCTATACTCCCGTTTACCGTCCTTCAGAAAATCCGGTCAAACCGGGCAATATTGAAAACCTCCCGGAAGAATATCTCTCCGCTCGCTTGAACACCGCTCATCATCTGGATATCCGGATCGATCGCTATTTTTACCGGAATAACTTAACACTGATCATTTTTGTGGATATTCAGAATATTTACAACTTTAAAATTCCACAGCGCCCCAGGTATGATTTTTGGAATGACGAAGTGATCACCAGCAGTGCTATTGGTATTTTACCCAGCATAGGCATCAGTGCTGAAATATGATGAAATAACTTTCATAATAAATGATGAAGAAATTAAACTTCTGTAGCGTAGAATTTTTATGAAAATAATATGCAAACAATAATGGTTCAGCTTTTTTTACAGAGGAAGACTTTCAAACTCCTTATTAGTATTTTTACTTTGCTCAATCTTTTAAGCTGTTCGCAACGAAACGAGCCAACTACCCCGGATGATCAACCGCCGCCTTCAGGTACTTTTACCTGGATCAATGCTCAAAAACCACCAACTGCAGCCATAAATAGCCTGATGAAAAGCCAGATTGATTATCTCTTTGCAGCTACAAATGGTGACGGAATTCTGAGATCAACCGATGCAGGAGAAAACTGGGAATTTTATAATAATGGGATATCAGACAGCATAATCCAATGTTTGGCCTGTGATTCCACCGGAAACATTTTCGCCGGTACATTACACCAGGGACTATTCGTTAAGCGAGTTGGGCGAACTGCCTGGTTACAGACAGATTTGTCCGGAAAAACTATCCATTCACTGGGAGTTAATCCCGAAGGTATTATTTTCGCCAGCTCAGCAGATACTGTTTATCGCTCATCCGATTCAGGCCAAACCTGGGAAAGCCTGTCTACCAACCTGATCGATAGACCAGTGATTTGCTTTCTCTTTTTTCCTGGGGGCCATATCTTTGCCGGCACTTACGCCCGGGGAATTATCTATTCCAACGATACCGGACTTTCCTGGTCACCGAATATCATTTCCCAAATAACCATCATCTCCCTAGGTTCGAATGCCATCAATGATATCTTGGCTGGTACCTTAACCCAGGGCGGCTTGATCTCAGAAGATAATGGACTTAGCTGGAAC
>MESS01000085.1:0-1323 GCA_001771055.1 Caldithrix sp. RBG_13_44_9 | reverse complement strand
GAAAGTGCTTATCAATTTATAACAAATTCGCAAGATTTTATTTTTTGTGCCGGGATTGGGGATGGTATCCGGCGCTCTATTGATAATGGCCAGAGCTGGGGAAAAATAAATGCAAATCTGAGTGATCTCTACGTTTATTCCCTGGCATTAGATCACGAAGAATACCTGCTGGCCGGCACGGCAACAGGTCAGATTTATAAATCCAATTACACCAGCAGACAGCGAGAGTTACCAGGAATCGATTAGTACCTCAACAACAAAAGTCATTATTGAAATATTGGTTTCATTTACTTGAATTTTCGCCATGAATAGCAAGAGAAATCGGATTTATACCAGAACAAGCCTTATCATCTGCTTAATTTTCACGAGCTTTTGGCTGATGTCCTGTGACAAATCGGTGAAATCACCCCTGCCAGCAGAAATTCCAAAAACTCCTACCTATGGCTATCAAATTGTCAATGAATTCCCTCATTCCCAGGATGCCTTCACCCAGGGTCTGGTATACCTTGATGGTTTTTTATATGAGAGTACCGGTCTTTATGGACAGTCTTCCCTGCGAAAGGTAAATTTATCAAATGGACAAATCTTGCAATCCATCAGTCTTGATAATCAATACTTTGCTGAAGGAATAACTATTTTTCAAAATAAGATTTTTCAACTTACCTGGCAGTCGAATACCGGCTTTGTTTATGATAAAGAGACTTTTGAACTTCTGGAACAATTTTCCTATAGCGGTGAAGGCTGGGGTATCACCCACGACGGAT
The DNA here is from genome assembly GCA_001771055.1 of Caldithrix sp. RBG_13_44_9. Lineage (GTDB taxonomy): Bacteria > Calditrichota > Calditrichia > RBG-13-44-9 > RBG-13-44-9 > RQOF01. The sequence continues at coordinate 559 of MESS01000085.1, read as the reverse complement.
CCAATTTAATTATGAGTGACGGGACGGCTTTTCTCAGGTATCTGGACCCAACTACCCTAAATGAAATTAAAAGAATAGAGGTCACGGATAGTGGGACCGCGGTGAGACGCCTGAACGAATTGGAATTTGTGGAAGGAGAGATCTATGCCAACGTCTGGCTGACCAACCTGATTGCCAGAATCTCCCCCAGCACTGGAAAAGTAGTGGGCTGGATTGACCTTACCGGTCTGCTTGACTCTGAAGATTGCTTTCAACCGATCGATGTTTTAAATGGTATTGCTTATGATCCTGCTGAAAAACGGCTATTTGTCACCGGAAAGTTCTGGTGCAAATTATTCGAGATCCAGTTGGTAAAAAAATAGGAATTACCCTGAAAATTGAAATAATTCACTGTCGGTCAATACAATGATACTTATTTTCTAGCGATGATGTGCGAAATATGAAGTCCGATCGATCAATTCCTTCAAGATAATCCAATTCAACTTCCCGCAGTTTGGTAAGACTTTTTTTATCAATAAAAATTGTTAAACCGTCAATCTTAAAAATCTCATCCTCCGGC
>MESS01000084.1:82777-82979 GCA_001771055.1 Caldithrix sp. RBG_13_44_9 | reverse complement strand
GAATACTGAGATAGTTGGAAAACGATAGTCCCAGACCCAAAAAGGATAAAAGGCTTCCGCTGTATGCCGGATGACGGATATACCGGTAAATACCGGTAGTCACCAATCGATGGTTCTGGATTATAGCCACATCCACTGTGAATTGCCGGTGAAGTGATAGGATAGCCACCCAGCGAAGAACTAGTCCCATCACGATTAAAAT
>MESS01000084.1:82275-82770 GCA_001771055.1 Caldithrix sp. RBG_13_44_9 | reverse complement strand
CAAATAGCGAAAAGCACCGGATGAAAATCTATCCGACCAGGAGAATGCATTCCCACATAAACCCCAGCACTGACGCTCACCATAATAGTGATCCATAATAGGCGAAGAGAGGCACTTTCATACCTGACAGCTGTTGACCTCGCTCGTTTCATCCTGGCCAATATGATCTCAGAAGCCAACCAGAAAAAAGAGATAAAAATCAAGACGCGGCCGTAAAACATTTCAGGATCAGCTCATTCTTATACTAATGAACTACTCTATACTTTACTCTATACCGTATACCATATGCCGTTATACCGGTCTTCCCTGCCCCTCACGCCGCCTTGGGATCGTTATGCATTAAACCGAAAATATTTCCCTGGTTGTCCTTGCAGTAAATCAACCAGCCGACTCCCGGAATGGCCATTTTGGGAACTACTATCCGCCCTCCGTTTTCTTCCACCGCCTTGGCGGTCTTATCAACTGATTCTACTTCAATAGTGCAGATATAGGCAA
>MESS01000084.1:78920-82265 GCA_001771055.1 Caldithrix sp. RBG_13_44_9 | reverse complement strand
ACCGTCAATCGGCCCGCGGCGCTTAACCAGACCACCATTAATTCCGGGGATTTCAGGCTCACCGGTTTCTATCATCCAATACTCCACCGATCCACCCCAGCTTTGAAACTTCCAGCCGAATACTTTTTGATAAAATTGAATGGCATTTGCAGGATTTTCGGCATGTATCTCAAAATGAACAACCCGGTTCATTTTATTTCTCCTTTTTTTAGTTGGATGAAAATAAGAATAGGTCGTTTCCGGTCAAAGGAAAATCTGGTTTCAGGAAAGAAATTGGGTTGTAAATCCATTCCTGACCTGTAAAAAATCCTTTAGCTTGATCAGAGTTTAAATTAGTAGTTTTCAAACCAATCTAAATTCACTTTTGACTTGGGATAAACCGTCCATTAATTTAGTCACTCAGTTTTAAATCAAGTGAGGTGAAATGCCCAGGTTTCCAGAATTTGCCCAGCGGATTCACCGCCTTCAACCCTCGGTGTTTGAAAAATACCGTACCAGGATGAAAGAAAAGAGAAGCTTCCTGATTCATTTGCATATCGGTGATACTTATCTGCCACCTGATTATCAACTGCCCATCGATCCGGAATTTCTGAAAAGCAAACCCTATTTTAACCGCTATTGTAATACTTTCGGGGTGGACAGCTTTCGCCGTATGCTGGAGAGCAAACTGAATGAAGACAATGGATTTAAGGTGGAGGTTGAAAACATTTTTGCTACCAGCGGAGCAACCAATGCCCTGAGTGCCAGTGTGTTGAGTCTGCTGAATCCGGGTGAGGAGATCCTGGTGCTTACTCCCTGCTGGCCCTTTTTTCCCGGAATGGTTGAACTGGCCGATGCCCGGGTCGTTCAGGTCTCCTTCTATCTCCGATTATATCAGGAACCTGAACTGAATATTTCCGGTCATCTGGAAAAATATCTCACCTCTTCCACCTCGGCGCTATATCTCAATACGCCTAATAATCCCAGTGGAAAAGTTCTAAATCTTTCCCAGCTCCGGCAAGTGGCAGAATTTGCCCGTAAACATCAGCTGTGGATCATTTCGGATGAGGCCTATGACGGTCTGATTTTTGATAAACACCAGCAGCATTGTGTCGCTACTTTGCCGGGCATGTTCGAACAAACACTCTCCATTTTTACTTTCTCTAAATCGTTCATGTTTGCCGGTTTACGGCTGGGTTATCTGGTTGGCCCTGAATCAGCCATTCGAGTGATCAATAAAACCATGGTACACCAGCTCTACAGTCCTTCAACTTTATCACAGTACATGATGATCGAGCCGCTAAAAAAGCGCCATAGCTGGATCCCACGGTTACGGGATCATTACCAGGAACTGCGGGATAGCTCCATCCGGCAGCTGGAAATTCCGGTCCAGTCGCCTGAAGGGACGTATTTTTTATTTTTTTCCATCCGGGATTATTTAAACGGACGGACTTACTGGCAAGTGATTGATGAATTGATTGAAGCCGGGGTAGCGGTGGCGGCCGGAGAGGATTTCGGGAAAGACTTTGGGGATTATATCCGGATCTGTTTTACTGGTGAGAGGCCGGAACGGGTTAAGTTGGCTATTGAAAGGATTAACAAAGTACTTCTGAAAAAATCTTGAATTTGAATGGGACACGGAAAACACGGATTTTACTGATTTTCACGGATGAAGGATAAAGACTGTGTGTATTCTAAAAATTGAGTTGGATTGCATTAGAAAAAAAATCATCTGGATAAAATGTGCTTGAATAATTAAGAACATTAATTTAAAAGCTTTGAAAATAATCAGTGTTAATCCGTTAAATCAGTGTTATCCGTGTTCCATTTAATAAAGGTAGAATATGCGTGTAGGTTTTTATCAATTCCGGCCAATCTTTGGTCGTGTTCATCTGAATCGTAAAAAAGTTGTTAAAAAACTATCAACGGTTGAAGCTGATCTGCTGGTCCTGCCGGAATTGTCTTTTACCGGTTATCATTTCCAGGACCGGGCCGAAATTTTTCCCTTAGCTGAAGATCCAGCCGGCAGCCCTACCATTGATGCTCTGGCAGAAGTATGCAGCCGCAAGGATTTTTTTATCGTTACCGGTTTTGCCGAGAAGCAGGGTGAACACCTCTATAATTCTGCCGCACTGATTGGTCCAAATGGTCTGACTCATGTTTATCGCAAAATTCAGCTGTTCTTCCGCGAAAAGGATATCTTCCAGCCGGGTAACATATCCCTGCAAGTACATGAGATCAAGGGTGTCAGGATTGGAATGATGATTTGTTTTGATTGGATCTTTCCTGAAATTTCCCGCATTCTGGCGTTGCAGGGAGCCGACATCATCTGTCATCCTTCAAATCTGGTGCTCAGCTACTGTCAATCAGCCATGCTGACCCGCTGTCTGGAAAACAGTGTTTTTGCTATCACGGCCAATCGCTTTGGAACCGAAAGCAGACCTCACGGAAATCTTAGGTTCACTGGAAAGAGTCAGATTGTGTCACCAAAGGGGGCGCTTCTTTACCGTGCCCGGTCACAGCGGCAGGAACTGGTGATTATGGAAATCGATCCTGCTCAGGCCCGCAATAAGAAGATGACCGAAAAAAATGATCTGATTGCCGACCGCCGGCCGGACATGTATTCAGAATTATGTAAAGCACAAAAAACCAGCGGACAGAATATTTGAAATATTTGTTTTGATAGATGAACAAATTATCCCAGGATGTGTTAAATTGGCGCTATTCCGGTATATCTGGAAGAGCGTGAAATAACTGAGTGGCTGAATTTTTTTTACCTAAATGAGGAGCATATGTCCCAGAAAACTATTCTGTGGGTGGATGATGAGATTGAATTTTTACAACCCCATATTCTGCTTTTAAAAGAAAAAAAATACGGAGTAGAAACTGCCAGCAATGCTGATGATGCCCTGGAATTAATTAAAACAAAAAAAATCGACCTGGTACTGCTGGATGAAATGATGCCCGGGAAAGACGGTCTCACCGCTTTGGGAGAAATCAAAGCGATCAAACCGGGGCTACCCGTTATCATGATCACCAAGAATGAAGAAGAAAGCTTAATGGAGGATGCCATCGGTTCCAAAGTGGATGACTATCTGACCAAACCGGTGAATCCCAGCCAGATTCTGATGGCCTGTAAAAAATTCCTGGAATCGCGTGATATATCCCAGCGCAAACTGACCGAATCGTATTCTCAGAAAATCAATGAAATCTCTCTGCGCCTGATGCAGCCGCTGGATTATCAGGATTGGGTGGATATTCATCTTAAATTGAGTTCCTGGGATCTGGAATTACCCAGCGGTGAAGAACAGCAAATGCGGGAAGTGATCTACGACCAGAGACGGGAATGCAATGTGGAGTTTGGAA
>MESS01000084.1:77270-78901 GCA_001771055.1 Caldithrix sp. RBG_13_44_9 | reverse complement strand
CCCGGATTGGATAACCCGCGATTCCGATCGGCCGCGTTTATCGGTGGATATTGTGAAGGACTTTGTTTATCCGGAAATGTCACAGGGACATAAAGTTGTATTCATGGTGATCGATTGTTTGCGCCTGGACCAGTGGTTAACTCTGGAACCCTTTTTCTATGAGAATTTTAATGTAAGCAAGGATTATTATTTCTCCATTCTCCCCACTGCCACCCCCTTTGCCAGGAATGCCATTTTCAGCGGTTTGTATCCTCTGGATATCGAACGGCGCTATCCAGACCTGTGGGCACAGGGTGAAGATGACGACTACAGCCGCAACCGGTATGAGGATAAACTGATGTATGATCAACTGCGGGTATTGGGTTTGAAACTGAAAACTGAGCCCAGGTATATAAAAGTCTTAAATTCAGAGGACGCCCGCAATTTGGAAAAAAATCTAAATTCCTTTCTGGATGCTCCGATGCTCAGCGTGGTGGTCAATTTTGTAGACATCCTGGCTCACAGCCGGTCAGATCTTCCCATTTTAAAGGAGATTGCACCGGATGAGCCTTCTTACCGCTCACTCACCCGATCCTGGTTTGAGCATTCACCTCTGTATAATGTATTCAAAATGCTGGCCCGGCAGGATGTGACTATCATCCTGACCAGTGATCATGGCAGTGTGAGGAGCTTGCGGGGAACCCGGGTGATAGGTGACCGGGAAACCAGCACCAACCTGCGCTACAAATTCGGACGTAATCTGAAGGCAGACAGCAAGCATGCTATCTTTGTCAAGAATCCCAAGGACTATAAATTACCCCAGCGAAATTTCAACCTGAACTATATTATCGCCAAGGAAGATTTCTATTTTGTTTATCCGACCAATTATCATAAATATTTAGCCTATTATCGGGATAGTTTCCAGCATGGCGGGGTTTCACTGGAAGAAATGATTCTCCCGCTGGTAAGACTGCAGCCCAGGTAGATCGATTTCATCAGGATGAAAGCTGGATAAAACCGTCAGGGTGCCATTTAACATAACAATTGATGACTAGTAAAAAAGTAAAATCCGGGTCATACCTTTCACAGGAAATCCTTTCTGCTCAACAAACTGCCGCCATTGCTGCCCAATTCAGTTCAGTGGTCCAGGTCGGGGAAGTGGTGGCTTTTTTTGGGGAACTGGGATCGGGCAAAACATTCTTTATTAAAGCATTCTGCCAGGCCGCCGGTACTCTGCAGCAGGCTACCAGTCCCAGTTTTACCCTGATCAATGAGTACTACACTGCTGAAAACCTTTTTATTTATCATTTTGACTTCTACCGATTAAAAAATATGGCCGAACTGCAAAATCTGGGTCTGGACGATTTTTTCTATGATCATAATATCTGCCTGGTGGAGTGGGCGGATAAGATTCTGACTTTTCTTCCCGACCGGCGCTGGGAAGTTTATCTGGAGTTTCTTCCCGGTCAGCCTGATGGAAGAAAAATTAACATTGTAAAAAAAGAGTGATCCGTCTGTGACTAGTGTAAAGCAAGAAATTATTCTGCTGGGTTTGGAGACCAGTGGCCTCACCTCCGGTGTCTACCTCTCCCGTGATAATCAGATGTTGGGCGAGATGGCTTTAAATATTCGGAATATTCATTCCCGTGGTG
>MESS01000084.1:75965-77250 GCA_001771055.1 Caldithrix sp. RBG_13_44_9 | reverse complement strand
CTCATCAAGTTGACCGACCTTTCTCTGAAGCAGATTTCTGCAGTGGTGGTTTCGGCTGGCCCCGGCTCCTTCACCGGTTTGCGGATAGGTTATAGTATCGCCAAGGGATTAGCACACGCCTTGCAGAAACCTGTGATCGAAGTTCCTACCCTCGATGTTTGGGCTTATCAGCAGGGACAAACCCGGTTTCCGGTCTTTTCTTTTATCGATGCCCATCGCCAGGAAATCTTCCACGCTTTTTATCGCTGGGAGGGCAAAGAGTTGAAAAGAATCACCGACTACCAGATTACGGCCGTCGAATCATTGCCGGATCTGGTACATGAAAAAACAATTTTGGTCGGGCCGGATACGGATCGTTTTAGCAGGCAAATGCAGCATTTATTAGGTGATCTGGCTTTTTTCGCTTATCCGATACAGTTGCAATTACAGGGATGGGCATTACTGCAGCTGGGATATCAAAAATTTATCACTGAAAAATTCAGCGACCTGAATTCCTGCGAACCTTTATACCTGCGGCCTTTTAAAGGAATTCTCTGATGGAAATACGCCGGATGAATAAGGAGGACCTGGAAACCGTCGTGCAATTAGAGCGGCAGATTTTTCCGGATCCCTGGTCGCAAACCAGTTTTGAGTACGAAATATTCCATAATCCGTTTTCTCTGTCACTGGTATTGGTTCAGGATACCGAAATCTATGGTTATGCCGTTATCTGGAAAATTTATGAAGAATTTCATATTGCCAATTTTGCCATCAGACCGGATCAGCAGGGGAAGAAATTGGGGAACCTTTTTTTTGAGAAAATCCTGGAACTGCGGGAGGGTTCCGCCTTTGCCCTGCTGGAGGTCCGGGAAAGCAACCAACGAGCGATCCATCTGTATCAGAAATTCGGTTTTCGTACCATCATGAAGCGGGTGAAATATTATCGCAACGGGGAGACCGCTCTGGTGATGCAGAAAATATTTGCTAAGGAAATCCGGTCCAAAGAGGTGACCAAAGACTAATCCAGGAAAATATTCATCATTAACAAAGTTTTTGAATTTTTACCTTTTTGTTCTTAAGTTCTATGGCTTTAAAGAGGATGCTATGGATTGGTTTAAGAAGAAAAAAGGAATCTCCACTGTCGAACGAAAACCGCTTCCAGACGGTTTATGGATAAAGTGTGACAAGTGTGGAGAGATTATTTACCGGAATCAGCTGCAGAACCGGATGAATGTCTGTCCGAAATGTGACTACCATTTCCGGGTCAATTCCCGCGAATACATCAGTTATTTGTTTGATAAAGACA
>MESS01000084.1:75649-75906 GCA_001771055.1 Caldithrix sp. RBG_13_44_9 | reverse complement strand
AAGCGATATTCAGATCGATTAAAAGAAGCGCAGAAAACCACCGGGTTATTGGATGCAGTGGTCACCGGTTTTGCGAAAGTGGATGGTCAGCCGGTGGTGGGAGCGGTGATGGATTTTACCTTTATCGGCGGCAGTATGGGTTCGGTGGTGGGAGAAAAAGTAGCCCGGGCTATTGATATGGCCCGGGAGAAGAGACTCCCGCTGATCATTGTTTCATCTTCCGGTGGGGCCCGGATGCAGGAAAGTGCTCTATCGCT
>MESS01000084.1:75107-75347 GCA_001771055.1 Caldithrix sp. RBG_13_44_9 | reverse complement strand
ATTGCGTTAAATTAGCCGTGAAAGCGATCCTGACTAACAAACCAGATCTGGTGGTCTCCGGAATTAACCAGGGACCGAACACTGCCATAAATGTCATCTATTCCGGCACTGTTTCCGCAGCTACTGAAGGAACGTTGATGGGAATCCCCTCCATCGCTTTTTCACTGACTTCTTTCCAGAAATCTGAATTTGATTTTGCGGCCCGTTTTGCAGCTCATCTGGCCCGTAAAGTACTGGCAG
>MESS01000084.1:72182-75056 GCA_001771055.1 Caldithrix sp. RBG_13_44_9 | reverse complement strand
AACAGGAAATCCTGGGAGTTAAAATTACCCGCCAGGGAAAAGGGCGCTACGAAGAGTATTTCGAAAAACGGGTAGACCCCATGAATCGCAATTACTACTGGCTGTCTGGTAAAAAATTACAGCTGGATAATGAATCCGATGTGGATGATGTGGCAGTGATGGAGCGCTATGTGGCCATCACTCCTATTCAATTCGATCTGACCGACTACAAGGCTCTTAAATTATTACAGGAATGGCATATAGGAATGCCGCAATGAATAAAGTACTGATCCTCGATTTTGGCTCCCAATATACTCAGCTGATTGCGCGTAAGGTGCGTGAACTGTCAGTCTATTCTGAAATTCAACCCTTCAACTATCCGCTGCATAAAATTAAAAATGACAAGGACATTCGAGCGATTATCCTTTCTGGAGGTCCGGCCTCGGTATCTGCTCCGGGTGCCCCCCATTGCGATTTTGAGATCTTTCAGCTGGGATTGCCGGTTCTGGGTATCTGTTATGGATTGCAGCTGATAGCTTTTGTCCTGAAAGGCGAGGTGGACCGGGCTGCCCAACGGGAATACGGCCGGGCCGATTTGTGGTTTGAAAAGGGCGAACCGCTGTTTAACCAGCTTCAGCCGCCGGTTCAGGTCTGGATGAGTCATGGTGATCATTTGACGGCAGTCCCGCCCGGTTTCAAGATTATCGGCTACACCCAGAATTCTCCCATCGGAGCCATTGCCAATCATCAGAAAAAAATTTATGGACTGCAATTCCATCCGGAGGTCTATCATACCGCTTACGGGAAGGAGATACTGGCAAATTTTCTTTATGAGATTTGCCGATTTACGGCGGACTGGTCCACTGAATCATTCATTGAATCTTCGGTAAAAAATATTAAGGATAAAGCAGGAAAAGACCGGGTATTATTGGGTTTAAGCGGCGGGGTAGACTCCAGCGTTGCCGCGGTACTGATCCATAAAGCAATTGGTGATCAGCTCAGTTGTATGTTCATTGATACCGGCCTGCTGCGTGCGGCCGAGAAAGAAGAAGTGGAACGGGTATTCCAGGAACATTTTCATATAGATTTGATCTCTGTCACGGCCGGTTCAGTCTTCCTCTCTAAATTGAAGGGTGTTATTGATCCGGAAAGGAAGCGGAAGATCATTGGAAAAACTTTTATAGAGGTGTTTGAACGGGAAGCCAAAAAATTGGGGCGATTCCGTTTCCTGGCTCAGGGCACGCTCTATCCCGATGTGATTGAGAGTGTCAGTTTTAAAGGACCATCGGCGACGATCAAGTCTCATCATAACGTAGGCGGATTGCCTGAGAAAATGAAATTTGAACTCCTGGAACCGCTGCGAGAACTTTTCAAGGATGAAGTGCGGGCAGTTGGAAGACAGCTGGAATTGCCGGCAGAAATTATAGACCGGCATCCTTTTCCCGGCCCGGGCCTGGCGGTTAGAATCATTGGAGAAATTACTGAGAACCGTTTAGAATTTCTGCGGCAGGCCGATACTATCTTCATGCAGGAATTGCGGTCGGCCAATTTGTATCAAAAAATCTGGCAGGCATTTGCAGTTCTATTACCGGTGCAATCCGTAGGGGTAATGGGAGATGAGCGGACCTATGAGAATGTCCTGGCCCTGCGAGCAGTGACCAGTACTGATGGAATGACTGCCGACTGGTTTGAAATGCCGGCAGCTGTCCTGGGACGGATTTCAAACCGGATCATCAATGAAGTCAAAGGGATCAACCGGGTGGTTTATGATGTAAGTTCCAAACCCCCGGCCACCATTGAATGGGAATAACAAGGAGAGCGTTATGTGCGGCATCGTGGGATATATCGGACAGAAGGAATCCCTTCCCATTTTACTGGAAGGTTTAAAACGTCTGGAATACCGGGGATATGACTCGGCCGGAGTGGCGGTGTTGAATGCCACAAAATTGAATGTCATTAAGCAGGTAGGGAAAATTGCCGCCCTGGAAGCTGAACTCAACGGCTCGCCTGTTCTGGGAAATGTTGGGATTGCTCATACCCGCTGGGCGACTCATGGTGAGCCGAATCAAACCAATGCCCACCCTCATACCGATTGTACCGGCAATATCGTACTGGTGCATAACGGGATCATAGAGAATTATAATTCTTTGAAAAAGGTACTTATTGAAAAAGGTCATACTTTTCGAACCGAAACCGATACCGAGACCGTTGTCCATCTGATCGAGGAATTTTATCATAATGGAACCTCCTTTGAAGAAGCCTTCCGTTCAGCATTAATTGAAATTGAAGGTACCTATGGCATTACTCTGATCTCGAAATATGAACCGAACAAGATCTACTGTGCCCGTAAAGGTAGTCCGCTGGTGGTAGGTATTGGTAAAAACGAGTATTATGTCGCCTCCGATGCTTCTGCTATAATCGCTCATACCCGTAATGTCTTTTACCTGGAAGATGGGGAAATTGCCATTATCAGCCGGGAAGGTTTCGTTACCAAAACCATCCATAATCAGCCGGTGACCAAGAAAGTTGAAAAAATCAGTTTTGACCTGGAACGGATTGAGAAAGCAGGCTACCCGCATTTCATGTTGAAAGAGATCAATGAGCAGCCCCATACGGTGGCAGATGCCATGCGTGGACGCCTGATCGAGGAGGAGGGTGTAGCTAAGCTAGGTGGATTAACAACAATTCTGCACAATGTCCTACGATCCAGAAAAATATTTATCACCGCCTGCGGAACCAGTTATCATGCCGGCCTGGTTGGGGAATACATGCTGGAACAGTATTGCCGGGTGCCGGTGGAGGTGGAATATGCTTCGGAATTCCGCTACCGGGATCCAATCATTGAAGATGATAATCTGGTGATTGTGATTACTCAATCTGGAGAGACCGCCGATA
>MESS01000084.1:71899-72162 GCA_001771055.1 Caldithrix sp. RBG_13_44_9 | reverse complement strand
GCCAAACGCAAAGGCGCTACGGTGATGGGGATTGTCAATGTGGTGGGTTCCTCCATTCCCCGGGAAACTCACGGCGGGACCTATATCCATGCCGGACCGGAAATCGGGGTGGCTTCCACCAAGGCCTTCACTTCCCAGGTAACGGCTCTTACTTTGCTGACGTTGATGATTGCCCGCACCAAAGCCATGTCCGCTGAAGAGGGCCGGAAGATTGTCAAAGAAATGAAGAAATTGCCGGAAAAAGTTGAGAAAGCTTTGCAGAC
>MESS01000084.1:70378-71888 GCA_001771055.1 Caldithrix sp. RBG_13_44_9 | reverse complement strand
TTGCCAGAATTGCTGAGGAATTCAGAGACAAACGAAATTTCCTCTATCTCGGGCGGGGGTATAATTATCCGGTGGCACTGGAGGGTGCATTAAAACTTAAAGAAATTTCCTACATCCATGCCGAGGGTTACCCGGCAGCGGAAATGAAACATGGTCCCATTGCCCTTATTGATGATGATATGCCGGTAGTAGTCATTGCCACTCAGGACAGCACCTACGATAAAATTGTCAGCAACATCGAAGAAGTAAAAGCCCGCAAGGGGAGGGTGATTGCAGTGGTTTCTGAAGGGGATGACAACCTGAATAAGTTAGTGGATTATACCATCCCCATACCAATGACCCTGGATCTGTTACAGCCGATCATTTCTATCATTCCGCTGCAGCTATTAGCATACCACATTGCGGTGCTGCGCGGATGTGATGTAGATCAGCCGCGGAATTTGGCCAAGAGTGTGACGGTAGAATAGTTCAGCTAAAAAAGTGCTTGCGCTTTTTCCGGAAATCGTTTAACTTTTGCCCGCTTTAAAAATAGCCGGGGTGGTGGAATTGGCAGACGCGCTAGGTTCAGGACCTAGTGGGCATTAGCCCGTGCGGGTTCAAGTCCCGCCTCCGGCACCAGGATATTTAAGATTTTCGATATAAGATTTTAGATTTCGTGGGAAGGATTAGTAAGTGAACTCTGAATATTGGAGTATTCAGAGTTTTTTATTTACACCGATCTGAAATATTATTCTGTGAGGGGAGGAGAGATGTATTATGTCTACGTTTTATATTCCTGGAAGGATGGAGGGATGTATATTGGGCAAACCGAGCACTTGATTGAGAGGGTAAGACAGCATCAGCTAGGAAAGGTTACTTCAACAAGAAGGAGACGGCCTTTCTCTTTGGTATATTTGGAAACAGTTTTGACCCGTGAGGAAGCGTTGGGCAGAGAATTGGAATGGAAGACCAATAAAGGGAGAAGGTATTTAAGAAAAAGGATTAAATGTCGAGTTTTGAGTGGTAGGCATTAGCCCGTTGCGGGTTCCCTGCCTGCTGACGCAGTCAGGCAGGAAGTCCCGCCTCCGGCACCAGGATATTTTAGATTTTAGATATAAGATTTTAGATTTCGTGGGAAGGATTGGCTATTGGACTCTGAATATTGGAGTATTCAGAGTTTTTTATTTGTACCTGATTATGGTATTTTAACCTGGTTAATCATTAAGCTAAAAAATCTCAAATCTAAAATCTCAAATCTAAAATGCTTTTTAATGGGAAGGATTAGTAAGTGAACTCTGAATATTGGAGTATTCAGAGTTTTTTATTTCTACCCGATTTTATGGTTGTGATTTAAGTGATCATCAAACCAAAAATCTCAAATCTAAAATGCTTTCAACTTGCTTCTCTCATTCTTAATCAATAAAATTGTGGCCGTTATAGAACGAGTGATTCATGCTGTCACCGCGAAAAATTCTGGTCTTCTGGCTGCCCCTCTCTGCCACCTGGATCATGATGTCGGTGGAAGGCCCCT
>MESS01000084.1:64548-70306 GCA_001771055.1 Caldithrix sp. RBG_13_44_9 | reverse complement strand
TTGCCCTGATGGTGGAAGCGCCCATCATCATGATCATGAGTGCCACCACTGCCCTGGTGCATAACCGCGAAACCTTCCTGAAACTGCGAAAATTTATTTATAGCCTGAATATAATTATCACTTCTATCATGCTGGTATTGCTCTTGCCTTTTGTTTTTAATTTTCTCACTCAAAAACTGATTGGTCTTCCACCGGACGTTTCTCTCCTGACCCATCAGGCGGTGTTAATTCTTTTGCCCTGGCCGGGTGCCATCGGCTACCGCCGCTTCTATCAGGGAGTACTGATCCGTTGTAACCTGACCCGCCGGGTGGCTTATGGAACCATCGTGCGACTGCTGGCCATGTCCACCATGGCCCTGGTGCTCTACAAATTATTTCGGGTGGATGGGGCGCTGGTGGGTGCAGCTTCCCTGTCCAGCGCAGTGACGCTGGAGGCGATCGCCTGCCGCTTCATGGCCCGTCAGGCGGTGAATTCCATGCTGGCGAAAGATGAACCGGAAGAATCACCCGACCAGAAATTGACTTACCTTTCCATTACCCGTTTTTATTACCCGCTGGCACTCACTTCCATGCTGGGTCTGGGTGTCCAGCCGCTGGTAACATTCTTTCTTGGCCACAGCCGGATGGCGCTGGAATCCCTTGCGGCATTTCCGGTAGTGAACTCCCTGGTTTTCATTTTCCGCGGACTGGGTTTATCCTATCAGGAAGTGGGAGTAGCATTGTTGGGTAAAAAAAATGAAAATTATCTCCCACTGCGGAATTTTGGCCTGATATTGGGAATATCCGTGATAACGACACTATCACTGATCGCCTTTACTCCGCTGTCCTCGGTATGGTATCTCCGGATTGCCGGTCTGTCGCAGGAGATGGTCCAATTTGCCATCCTGCCAACTCAGATCCTGGCAATTCTACCAGGCCTGACGGTTCTCCTTTCTTTTCAGCGATCCCTGCTGGTAAATAATAAAAAAACTGCCCATATCACAGTTGCCACGGCCATTGAAGTATTCACCATTGTATTGATCCTCTCTCTTGCCACCCGCTGGTTTGATATTATTGGAATTATTGCCGCCGCACTGGCTCTGCTGACCGGGAGGCTGCTGGCCAACAGTTATCTGTTCGTTCCCTATTTTGCGGTGCTGAAAAATCAAAAATGAATAACAGATCTAACAAATCTGAGTTATTTTAGATTTTAATATTATATCGAATGATATGTGGAAAAACGGAAGTAAACCATTGGCCTATTTAGCAGGGGCTATTGAAAATGCCCCGGATGGCGGTCACCAGTGGCGGGAAGAGATTTCCCGGTTCCTACAGCAGGAACTGGGGCATGCGGTGTTCAATCCCTGCCTGGAAGAAAATCATTTGCTCACTTCGGAGGAATTCCGGAAATTCCGGCAGTGGAAAAGTACTGACCTTGCCCGTTTCCGAAAGGTGGTACACCGGATTATTCATAAGGACATTGGCATGCTAATAGAACAGGTGGATTATATCATTTGCCTGTGGGATGAGAATGTTTTGAATGGCGGGGGTACCCAGGGAGAATTGACCATGGCCTTCTGGCATCAGGTACCGGTGTATATGGTAACCAAGATCCCGTTGACTCAGATTAGCAGCTGGATCATCGGTTGTACCAGTGAGATTTTTCAGGACTTTGACTCACTGAAAGTATTTTTAAGATCCCACTTCCCCGAAAATACTTGAAAATTTAATTGTCAATCTCAGGAGATAAAATATGTTAAGCAAATTGACCATATCACTAATCTTAACTGGAGTGATGATTATGGGTTGCAGCAAAGAGGAGAGCCTGATCAGGAATTATGCTCCCATTGAACAGGTGCGGGCGCAGATTGATAAGCTGGTGCCGGTGGAGATTGGATACGATAAAACCCTGCTCAGCGGGAATGAACAGCAAGCCTTATATCTGCTGGTAAAAGCTGCCCAACTGATGGATTCTATCTTTCTGGAACAGGTCTACAGTAAAAACAATCTGCTGTTAAAGGAATTGCGCACCGGGGAAAATCCGGACTATGCCGTGCTGCAGGAATATTTTACCATCTGTTTTGGACCATTTGACCGTCTGGAGCAGGACCGGCCTTTTATTAATCTGAAGGAAGGAAAACCGGCTGGCGCAAATTTTTATCCGGCCGATTTGAGAAAAGCGGAATTTCAGAATTGGTTAAAAGCCAATCCGGCAGATGAAGCTTCTTTTACCAGTAATTTCACCGTCATCCGTCGGGAGGACCGGAAACTGGCAGCTGTTCCTTATTCTCAGGTATACCGGGAAAAGTTAATGAGTGCTGCCGATCTACTTCGTCAGGCAGCAATTTTAATTGATAATCCTTCTCTGAAAAAATATCTGCTCAGCCGGGCCGATGCCTTTTTGACCAATGACTATTTTAACAGCGATATGGATTGGATGGATCTTACTAATCATTCCATTGAAATAGTGATCGGTCCTTATGAAGTGTACGAAGATGCGCTGTTTAATTATAAAGCTTCCTTCGAGGCATTCATTACTCTGGTGGATCCGGTGGAGAGTACCAAATTGCGGATTGTTGGTCAGTACCTGGACCAGATGGAAAATAACTTACCCATTCCGGCCAGGTATCGAAACACCCGACGCGGAAGTGCCTCGCCAATCGTAGTAGTTCAGCAAGTATTTACTGCCGGAGATACCAAGGCCGGCATCCAGACCACTGCTTTTAATCTTCCGAATGATGAAAAAGTCCGCGAAGCCAAGGGCAGTAAAAAGGTCATGTTGAAAAATGTAGCCCAGGCTAAATTTCAGAAATGCTGGATACCCATCGTTCATGAAGTCATCGCCCCGGAAGATTTGCCTTCCATTACCTTTGACGCCTATTTTAATCATGTACTGATGCATGAAATGTCCCATGGTCTGGGACCGGGATTTATAATTAAGAACGGCCGGGAAACATCAGTGAATATGGAATTGAAAGAAACCTATTCTACCATTGAAGAGGCCAAAGCGGATATATTGGGAGTTTATAACACTCAATTTTTAATTGACAAAGGGGTGCTTCCAGACTTGCTGGAATGGCAGACCTATTCAGCTTTTTTAGGAGGAATTTTCCGCAGTGTACGGTTTGGAATTACTTCTGCCCACGGTGGAGCCAATACCCTCTCCTTTAATTATATCCAGGAAAGAGGCGGATTCGAGTATGTAAAGGAGAGCGGACAATACCGGGTGAATCGTGAGAAAATCAAGCCGGCGATCACTGAACTGGCGCGTGAACTGCTGCTAATAGAGGCTACCGGAGATTATAATGCGGCCGTGCAGTTGATTGAGAAGTATCGTAATCTCTCGCTGGAAATGCAGAATGCCCTGAAACGTCTGGAAAATGTACCGGTGGATATTCGTCCCCTGTACACCATCGAGCGGGAGTTAAACCAATAGCCAGCGAGTGCCTGAACTAGGGTATTTGTCATGAACTATATTTATTTGCATGGATTTTTATCAGGACCGGATTCGACCAAGGGAAAGTTTTTAGAAAAAGTTTTCACTGAAGCAGGTCATAAGCTCTATCGTCCGGATCTGAACGGGACAGATTTTTCCCGGATGACTATCAGCAGTCAGCTGGAGATTATCGATTCCTTGCTGCAGTCAATTTCCGGAGAGGTGGTACTGCTGGGATCCAGTCTGGGGGGATACCTGGCGGCTTTCACTGCCGGGAAGCGGAAGCAGGTGGTGAAGTTGGTTTTGATGGCCCCGGCTTTTGATTTTGTTAACCGGTATTTTCAGCGGCTTACTCCGGCGCAGCTGCGGGACTGGCAGGAAACAGGTTTCATCCGTTTATACCAGTATCATTATAAAGAACATCGCCAGCTGGGGTATCGGATGGTGACTGATGCTCAGAAATATAAAAATCTACCGATCGATGTACAGATTCCCACTCTCATTTTTCATGGATTACGGGATGAATCGGTGCCTTATGAAGTGAGCATCGGATATTTTAAGAGCCACCCCGATGCCGAGTTGATACTTTTACATTCCGATCATGGACTGTACGATCAACTGGACAAAATGTGGGACTATATCAAAATATTTTTAAATCTTGCTTAAGCTATACTGATAAAATATCCAGGAATTACACGCCTGATCGGCGCCAGACGGGAATTTTCACTAATTGTTTATCTAATAAAACCTAAATAATTATTCGTGGTAATTCGTGAAATTCGTGGACCAACTGCCAACCAAGCACTCAAATTATAAAATTTGAGTGTTTTAAAGCCCCTGAGTGAATTTGAGTGCTCGGTAAACTTCTTTCCGCTTTCTGCTTTCTCCCTACTCTCGATATTATACCTGCCGGAGGTTGATGGCCCGGTCTCCCTTCATCTCCCGTTTCAGATCGAAGCCGACCGTTTCACCTTCCTTGAATACCTTGTTCTTGAATTTGGGATGTACATCCCGAAAATTGAAGAATACTTCATCTTCATCCTCGGTGAGGATGAAACCAAATCCCTTTATATAATCGATCTTCTTGATGATTCCCTTTTGCATTTGCTGCTCCTGTGATTTTAAATGATTATAAAATTCCCGCTTACAAATATCAAGTAATAATCTATAAAAAAGTAAATGACTTTTAAAGAAAAAGATTTTGGAATTTATCGCTGCTCAAATTAAAATGGAAACCAATTCACTTTCTGGACTTACTGGGGACTATTCTGAGGACATGGAATATTTCATCATCTGTATATCGGCGCTGATCGTAGCCGCTCTCACGCTTTTAGCCGGTTTTGGTTTAGGCACTCTGCTGCTGCCGGCCTTTGCCCTGTTTTTTCCGGTGGAAGTAGCGGTCGCTGCTACCGCGGTGGTTCACCTGTTGAATAATCTTTTTAAAGTTTATCTGGTGGGACGAAGCGCTGACAAAAAGATCCTGTTGTTATTTGCAGTACCGGCAGCAATTTTTGCCATGATCGGTGCCTGGCTGCTTAACTTTTTTGCATCCATTCCGGCCATATATCAATATTCTGTTGGAGCACGAACTATGCAGGTGAGACCGGTTAATCTGGTTATTGCGGTCTTAATTATTATTTTTGCCTTCCTAGAATTTATTCCGAAATTTAACCAATTATCATTCAAGTCTGGTTTGATTCCTTTTGGGGGAGCGTTGTCAGGATTTTTTGGCGGACTCTCCGGTCACCAGGGAGCATTGCGGGCAGCGTTTTTGGTGCGGGTGGGACTGGAGAAGAAGACCCTGATCGGCACCATGATCCTTTCGGCAGTTATTGTGGACATTTCCCGGCTGCTGGTTTATGGTTTTACCTTTTTTGAAAGAGATTTCAGGTTGCTCTATCAGCAAGGGGGACATTATCTGGTGCTGGCCGGGACGTTAGCGGCCTTTACCGGATCGTTTATCGCCTCGCGGTTTTTAGAAAAGATCACCCTGCAGGGACTGAAAATTTTTATTGCCGTGATGCTGGTGATCATTGCCTTTGCTCTGGGACTGGGGTGGGTGTAAGACTTTATATCTCGTTTCTGAGATCCATCTATGAACTATCTGAGTAACCATTTAATTTTTTAGGAATCAATACTCCAATACTTTTTGGAGAGTATTGTAATCGAACATCCCATAGTATCTACTTGCTAGTTTTCTTTCAAAACCTTCACCCACACCTTGCGCTGGCGCGGACCGTCAAATTCACAGAAGTAAATACCCTGCCAGGTACCTAACTGCAGCCGATTCTCCTCCAGGATCACCGTCAGTGAACAGCCTACCAGTGATGATTTGATGTGGGC
>MESS01000084.1:63761-64472 GCA_001771055.1 Caldithrix sp. RBG_13_44_9 | reverse complement strand
CTCTGAAATAGTTTTTTTATATCTGATTTGTTTTACAGTTTTAAAGGAAACATCCGAAAGGATGTCAGGTTTTTAATTTTTTCTTCTTGGCCGCCGGAAAGAGAATGTTATTTAAAATAAGGCGGTAACCGGGAGAATTTTTGTGCAACTCCAGCTGGGTAGGCGGATCACCCACGGCGTGGGTATAATCTTCCGGATCGTGGCCGCCGTAAAACGTGAAGGTACCTTTTCCAAAATTGCTATGAATGTATTTTACTTCGTTGCTTCCTTCTATCTCTCCCATAATGATCACCGCAGGTTTGATTTTGCTACGCTCGAACATGGTGGTCTGTCCCATGAAACCTTTGATGATTCCCACATGATTCTGGGTGAGCATGGTGGGCACCGGGTCATATTTGGCCGAAAATTCGAACAGGGTGAAGTAATCGCTGTCCGGATCACGCAGGCGGGGAGCAAAGCTGGGCGGGATATCAATATCGGAGAATTCGTACAGATTGGGATCGGTATATAATGAATAATTTTCAAACGCTAGATCTTTTGAGTAGTCTAATTTGGATTGATAACCTGGTTGTGGAGGAGTCCCGTCAAACGGAACATCCACAATGTCCACCCCTTCAGCTGCCAGTGCAATATCCAGTGCATCGGCGGCTGAGCACATGGCGAAAAGAAATCCGCCATCCACCACATACTGTTTGATGTCCCGGGCCACTG
>MESS01000084.1:60975-63751 GCA_001771055.1 Caldithrix sp. RBG_13_44_9 | reverse complement strand
CAGAGGAACATTCTTAAAGCCCAGTTTGGCGGCCAGCTGTTCATTCACCTGCACATCCTGGATGTACCAGGGAGCATTGCGGAAACTGGCGTAGAATTTTCCGTATTGGCCGGTGAAATCTTCGTGATGCAGATGAAGCCAGTCGTATTCGCTCAGCTTTCCGGCCAGCACTTCTTCATCGTATATTTTGTCGTATTCAATCTCGGCATAGGACAAGGCCAGGGTTACCGCATCATCCCAGGGCTGACGGTTGGGTGGGGTGTATACTGCAATCTTGGGAGCTTTTTCCAGCAGAACCCTTTCCATGTTTTCCTGTTCGATGGTGTTATAGATCTGGTTGACCGTTACCGGATCTATTTTTTCACTGCGCACTCCGCGGATCAGACATTCGTTTTCCAATTCTGGAAAAAAAGGAATTAAAAAAGAACCGCCGCGGAAGTTCAACAGCCATTCCACGTTGATTCCTCTTTTAAGTGTCCAGTAGGCTACTCCATAAGCTTTCAGATGATCGGGCTGGGTCAGGTCCATGGGAATGAGCAGACTCTGGCTGAACAGAGATTGCAAAGAGAAAATCACCATCATTATTATGTAAAAAAATATTCTCATGGGATCTCGAAGTTGGGTTGCTCCCGGATTATTTTCATCCGCTCTCTGGCAGCATCCGCCAGCAGGCTGTTGGGATACATTTCCAGCAGTTGTTTATAAACTGCAAAAGCTTCCTGTGGACGGCTCACAGATCTTTCGAGAATACCGGCCAGGAGGTACAGGTGTTCATCCGCATATGGCAGGATGATTGGGTCCTGGATAGCCTGATTACAAAAATCCAGCGCTGTTAATGGTTCCTGCAGTTCCAGGGACAGTCGGCTGAGGCGAAGATACACTTCAGCTTTGATGGCTGCCGGAACATTTTTCATTTCAATGATATCTTTAAATTTTTTCAAGGCTTCGGATTTCTTCCGCTGAATAATCAGCAGCTCTCCTTCGGAAAATTTCTCAATAATTTCCGGCGAGTCCTGGCTGTATCCCAGCAGGATCTGCAGCGCCAGCGCATCATTGGTCACCAGGCTGGACACTCCCTGGGTTTGCAGGATGGTTTGAATGGTATGCCGGCATTGCTCCCATTGTTTTAGAAAATAGTAACTCCGGGCGGTGCCCAGGAGCGCCTCACCATTATAGGGGGGTTGAACGATCTTGCCAAAATTTTGCAGGGCTTTGTCGAGTTGACCCCTGATGAGATAACACTCCGCTAATTTCAGCAGGGTTTCATCGCGCAGTTTCTGCACCACTTTTTTGTTGTCGCTGATGGCCGTAAAAATTTCGATGGATTGATCCACATCAAAATAATAGTCCAGATAAAAAACACCTTTCAGATAATTCAGCCAGTTTGTTTCCGGATGTTGCGGGAATCGCTGATTCACGGTATCGATCATTTGCAGGGCCAGTTGGGCCGAAGGCTGGTGGGAATTCTCGATGGCTGACTGCAGCAGGGTGGAGATCGCCCCGCTGTAAGCGGGAATCAGCTGTTTTGAATTGGGATATTTCCGGATGATATAACGGTAGGCCTGCAGCGCTACCTGATAACTGGAGTCCCGTTCGGCAGCCTGAGCGAATTGCAGGACCTGACTGCCCTCACTTTTAGGATCGTCCATTTCCTGATAGAGCTGGAAAGCTTTTTCAAATTCCCCGTATCGCTGATACAACTGCGCGGTCAGGAGTTTGATCAAACCGGGCTGAGGATCCTGCAGCATGAATTTTTCCAGGGTTTGAAAGAATTTTGGCCGCTGCTCCGGCTCAATCTGAAAAGCCAGGATCTGGTTGAACACAAAACTTTGCTGCCCCGGCACTTTCTGCAGATATTTTAAATAATATTGGGCAGCCTCGGCATACATCAGCCGGCTGCGATATAATTCGGCAATACTCAGGTAAAAACTCTCGGAATTGGGTATGCGGGTAATGGCCTGCTGATAAACCTTAATCGCCTCATCCAGCAGACGGTTATCAATGAGGGCACTGGCTACCCGCTGATACACATTGATGTCCTGCGGATAAGACTGCAGGATCTGATTCCACTTGTCTAACGCATTCTCCTGCTGTTCCCGGCGGTACATGATACTGGCCTGATCCACCTCATACATTGGGTTTCCCGGATTTTTCTGCCTCAGCAGATTGACCAGCGAATCTGCCTGTGATAATTCGGCAGTGATCACATAACAGCGCAGCAGCCAGTCATAATATGTAAAATTATCCGGATTGCGCTTCACCAGATCTTCCAACAGGGGAATGGCAATACGATACTGATTTAAGTTGATATAATTCTGGGCATTGCGGAACTGCTGCTGGTCCTTGCGAAGATTTTGTTCAGTGAGTAGTCGTTGTTGGGCTTCCAGACTGTTTTTCTTGAGATTGTCCACCGGATTGGTCTGGGCATGTATTTGTGAAAGACTCAGCACTGGGAGCAAAATAATGAGGAATTTAAAATTATCAATAATGGTAATGATGTTGTCATTCCGATCCCGCCTTGGCGGGAGAAGGAATCTTATAATATTACTGAAGAAAGATTGTGTCCGTCTGGAAGATCCAGCCGGACAGGCCCGTCTGGCCACCGGACAGGTCGTCATTTCATTCCTTAGAATGACCTTAAAAATTGTAGTATTCAGAAGTTTTGACATTTTTATCATGTTGGTCTAATAATTATCTCAGAAAAAACTGGAAACTTCATCGGCTAACAGCCAGCCGCGATCTGACAGTTTTACCTGCCGATTGTAAAAATCTATCA
>MESS01000084.1:53713-60966 GCA_001771055.1 Caldithrix sp. RBG_13_44_9 | reverse complement strand
CATTTAGTTTTTCCAGCGGAGTGCGGTATTTTTCCGTGAAATCCGACTGGAAACGGTCATGGAAATCGACCAGGTTCAGTCCCTCCTTTAATCGCAAGTGCAGGAAAATATATTCAAATTCCAGATCATTGTCACTTAATGTTTCCTGCTGGGTAATGGGCAACAGGTCATTATTCAAAGATTGAATATAACGCGTCACTGAGCAGTGATTTTTCCAGCGCCGGGGAGATATAAAAGAATGTGCCGATGGTCCCAGTCCGAGGTAAGGCCGGTGCTCCCAGTATTTCAGATTATGCCGGCAGAAATAGTCAGCACTTACCGCATAGTTGGAGATCTCATAGGCGGTGTAACCCGCTTTCAGCAGTTCCTGATTGCTGATTTCGATAAAACCGGCTTCTTCATCGGAAGTGAGGGCTTGCAGTTCCCCCTGTTTCAGACGGCGGTAAAAAAGAGTATTGGGTTCGAAGATCAGAGTGTAGCAGGAGACATGTTCGGTTTTCAATTCGGCCGCTTTCTGCAGGGTGGTTCTGAAACGTGAACCGGTTAGACCGGGGAAAGCCGAGATCAGATCAATATTAATATTCTTGAAGCCTGCTTGCCGGGCTGCATCATAACCATCATAGATCTCCTGGATAGAATGAATCCTTCCCAGGAGTTTCAGATCGGTTTCATTAAATGACTGCACTCCCAGACTCAGCCGGTTGAAGCCGATCTGTCGCAGAATCGATAATTTTTCCTGATCAATCGTTCCCGGATTGGCCTCAATACTGAACTCACCCTGCGGGGATACTGTGAAATGGTGTTGAATATTTTGCCAGATAGTTTCCAGCTGTTGAGTGGAAAGCAGGGAGGGGGTTCCCCCTCCCAGATAGATGGTATCAAATTCCAAATGCTGGTATTGGGGAGAAAGTAAAACCATCTCCCTGATCAATACTTCGACGAAATCGTTTTGCTGCTGCAGCCGGGTAATGGAATAAAAATCGCAGTATCCGCACTTTTTGAGGCAAAAGGGGATATGAAGGTATAATCCGGCTTTATTCATCTAACCTTACCGAATGACCATTGCCAGCCGGTTCCAGCGGATTTTATGAAGGAAACGGTAGGACGGCGTATTCGAATTCCAGGAGAGGTAAATGATCAGGGGTTTGCCGACGATATTATCCGGCGGTACAAATCCCCAATCCCGGCTGTCCGAACTGTTGTCACGGTTATCACCCATCATGAAATAGTGATTGGGCGGTACCGTCAGCGGACCAAAATTATCACGGCTTCCCAGGTTTGGACGGAACACTGGATAACTGGTATTATAACGGCTGTAAATATTAAGGTCAGTATGCTTTAATTTTGGTGGAATCGGGAAAGGCTGGCCATCCACCTGCAGTTTTTTGTTGATGACCTCCAGGGTCTGTCCGCCAGTTGCCACACAGCGTTTGATGTATTCATAATGGGGATCTTCCGGATAGCGTCCCAGTCTGGGATCATAAGGGTAGCGGAAGACCACAATGTCATTCTGTTTGGGACCGGCGATGCGGGGAAAGCGGAACCAGGGAACATTGAATCCGATTTTAGTGAAGGGAATACCTATCCAGTTGGGGGTTTGCGCTCCATAATAAAATTTATTGACCAGCAAAAAGTCCCCTACCAGCAAAGTGTCTTCCATAGAACTGGTGGGAATTTTATAGGCAGCGATCACAAATTGCCGTAAAATCAGAGCCGCTACGATGGCCACCAGGATGGCCTGCACCGATTCCCAATGTTTCTTCTGCGGTTTCAATCAATTACCTCCTTTATTAATACCATATATGCTGATTTTATTATCGCCTTTCAGGGCAGTAAAGTTTCATTTTTTTAAAATATTTTAAATTGCAATGAGCATAGCGCATAGAGCAGAGTGCATAGAGAAAATAAAATAAGATGCAAGGCTCAAGGATAAAGGCTAAGGGCTAAAGGAAAACCTTTTTTGTCTTGTATTTTTGCCTCTTGAAGTCTTGTTCGCTTGCCACCTGCTTTCCGCTCTCTGCTTTCCTTCTTATGTACTGCCACCTATAACCTATAAACTATTACCTATTAACTGCCCTTCCTAGTCCGCCGAGAGTACTGCCAGGAACGCCTCCTGCGGGATTTCCACCCGTCCTACCTGTTTCATCCGTTTCTTCCCTTCCTTCTGTTTCTCCAGCAGTTTGCGTTTACGGGTGATATCACCACCATAACATTTAGCCAGCACATTTTTGCGCAGCGCTTTGATTTCCTCCCGGGCAATCACTTTATTCCCGATGCTGGCCTGGATTACCACCTCAAACATCTGGCGGGGAATCAGTTTTCGTAATTTAGTGCACAGACTTCTACCCTGGTCATAAGCTTTTTCTTTATGCACAATAATCGACAATGCATCCAGCGGATCGCCATTGATCAGGATGTCCAGTTTCACCAGCTTAGCCTCGCGGTAGCCGATGAATTCATAATCCAGTGAAGCATAGCCGCGGGAGACCGATTTCAATTTATCGAAGAAATCAAAGATCACTTCTGACAGCGGGAATTCATATTCTATATCAGCCCGCGAGGGATCGATGTAAGAAGTATTCTTCAGAATTCCCCGCCGCTCGTTGGATATTTTCATGATATTGCCGATATATTCCGGAGGAGTGACAATCTGAGAGCGAATGTATGGCTCTTCTATCTTTTCCACCTGCATCGCATCTGGCATCTTCTGGGGATTTTCGATAGTGATCACATCTCCGCTGGTGGTAGTGACCTGGTATACCACGTTGGGGGTGGTCATGATGATGTTCTGTCCAAACTCCCGTTCCAGCCGTTCCTGCACGATCTCCATGTGCAGCAATCCTAAAAATCCAGCCCGGAATCCGAATCCCATGGCCATGGAGGTTTCCGGTTCATACTGGATAGCAGAATCATTCAGGGCTAATTTTTCCAGAGAAGAGCGAAGGTCCTCGAATTCCTGGCTGATCACCGGATAGATGCCGCTGAAGACCATTGGTTTTACCGCCCGGTAGCCGGGCAGGGCCGAAGCCGCTGGATTCTTGAGATGAGTGACGGTGTCTCCTACCTTAATATCTCGCACATTTTTCGCACCGCAGATCAGGTAGCCGGCCTCTCCGTTCTCCAATTTACTTTTTCGAACCCGTTTCAGGCGCAGGAATCCCAGCTCTTCTACTTCAAACGTCTGGTCTGTGGCAAAAAAGCGGACCTTGTCTCCCTCTTTGATCTCACCATGGAACACCCGGATCAGCGCCACCACCCCGCGGTAATTGTCAAAACTGGAATCGAAGATCAGTGCCTGCAGTGGTTCTTCCGGATTCCCTTTGGGATGAGGGATGCGCAGAATGATGGCTTCCACGATCTCCTCGATGCCTATTCCACTTTTGGCACTGGCCATGATGATGTCTTTCTCATCGCAGCCGATCAACTCCATCAGCTGATGTTTGGTCGATTCCACCTGGGCACTGGGCAGGTCAATTTTATTGATCACCGGGATGATCACCAGATCATTCTCCACGGCATGATAGAGATTGCTGATGGTCTGAGCTTCCACTCCCTGGGAGGCGTCTACCAGCAGCAGGGCGCCTTCGGCGGCAGCCAGGCTGCGGGAGACTTCGTAGGAGAAATCCACATGCCCGGGAGTATCGATCAAATTGAACACATAATCCTGCCCATCACTGTGCCGGTAATCCATCCGGATGAAGTGGGCTTTGATGGTGATGCCGCGTTCCCGTTCCAGATCCATCGAATCCAGCACCTGATCTTTCAGCTCCCGTTTGCTTAAGGTGTGGGTATATTCCAATAACCGGTCAGCCAGGGTGGATTTACCGTGGTCAATATGGGCGATGATGCAAAAATTTCGGATATTCTTTATTGACATTCACTCTTTCACAAATAGTCATTTTTAAGCTGGTAAATTTAGCTCTTTTGGCAGGGGATGTCAAACTATATGCCAAATGGGTGGGGAGAACGTGGAATATAGAATAAATACTCCATTAAGATGAACTAAATTGTCATTCCGATCCCGCTTTAGCGGGAGAAGGAATCTCATAACAGGAATATTTTTAATAAGTTGCTTCGTCATTTCATTCCTCGCAACGACTAGAAATTGAGGAGTATTCAGGAAGTTCTGAATATAAATGGTTACCCTGAAAATTTTGAAAAAGCATCAATACTTTATAATCAGGGTAGCCTGAAATATCAGGCCCTTGTAACATTACCTCCCAAAGGATAAAACATTTTGGATAGTTTGTCTGCTGTAAATTTAACCTTTTGTCAATGCTTTCTTAACCCTCTCCGGCGTCATTGGCATCTGATACACCCGGGCACCCACCGCATCATAAATGGCATTGGCAATCGCCGCTCCCATGGTGATGCATCCTTCCATCTGAATGGTAGCCCCTTCCGGATTGATCACCAGACCCATATCCTGGGCACAGACCACCCGTTTCACCTGGACATCTCCGCTATTTTTATCTACTTCCACTTCGGCGATGGTAGCCACATAAGTTCCAGAATCTATCCCCAGGGCGATTCCCCAGCCCCGATTGCTGGGTGCTGGTGCAGGTCTCCAGCCAAAGGTCTCACCTGCCTTTTTCAATACCCGGATGAACTTTTCGTCAGCCAGATTTTGCAGCCGGAATTCCAGCGGATCTTTTTTTGCTCTGGCGGCCATAATATCAATCTGTGATTCCCGGGCGAAGGTGTTGGTATTGTTGGCCGGTGCCCGCCAGGCACCGGTGGCAAAGGGATGCGAGCCGCGAGTGCCGCCCCAGCCTGATCCATGGGACAGGGTACGATGATGCGGGACGTTATAGAACTGCTGAGAACCTCTATCGCCTGCAAAATATACATGATAGTCCCATAGTTTGATGCGGCCAGTCAAAATTTTCATTGAGAATCTTCCCGCCTCGAAATTGGATATCCTCTTTCAGGGCGTATCCCAAGCCCATGGTGATGCATCCTTCCATCTGAATGGTAGCCCCTTCCGGATTGATCACCAGACCCATATCCTGGGCACAGACCACCCGTTTCACCTGGACATCTCCGCTATTTTTATCTACTTCCACTTCGGCGATGGTAGCCACATAAGTTCCAGAATCTATCCCCAGGGCGATTCCCCAGCCCCGATTGCTGGGTGCTGGTGCAGGTCTCCAGCCAAAGGTCTCACCTGCCTTTTTCAATACCCGGATGAACTTTTCGTCAGCCAGATTTTGCAGCCGGAATTCCAGCGGATCTTTTTTTGCTCTGGCGGCCATAATATCAATCTGTGATTCCCGGGCGAAGGTGTTGGTATTGTTGGCCGGTGCCCGCCAGGCACCGGTGGCAAAGGGATGCGAGCCGCGAGTGCCGCCCCAGCCTGATCCATGGGACAGGGTACGATGATGCGGGACGTTATAGAACTGCTGAGAACCTCTATCGCCTGCAAAATATACATGATAGTCCCATAGTTTGATGCGGCCATCGGTATTGATCCCTGATTTGATCTTCACCACTGCCGCCGGACGGAAAGAGTCATAGAAAAATTCTTCCTTGCGGCTCCAGGCTACCTGCACTGGTTTCCCGGTTAATTTGGCCAAGCGGGCGGCTTCCACTACCTGCAGATTCCTGGATTTACCACCAAAGCCACCTCCCACGAATGGAGAAATGACCCGGACATTTTCCGGAGGAATTCCCAGGGCCTCGGCCACTTCTTCCTTAGCCCGGAATGGGGTTTGTGAGGACGGCCAGACCGTCACTTTGTTCCCTTCAATTTTGACCACCGCGGTGTGGGGCTCGATAGTCGCATGGGATTTGTATCCATCCAGATAGGTTTGTTCGATAATGACGCTGGCTTCCTTTTCTCCATCCATCACACTGCCGCTTTCGGCCACTACTTCACCTTCCGGTGCCACTTTCAGCAGATGATCGAAGATGGTATTCTCATCCAGACTGGAATCCGGAACGTCAAACTTTGCCTTTATTTTTTCCAGCGCTTGCTCTGCCACATCCGGATATTTGTGAAGAACAGCGATCAGGTCGCCATCACGAATCACCTGCACACCTTCTATCTGTTGGGCAGCAGACAGATCAACATCAACAAGCCTGGCATCATGTGAAGGGGGACGAAGAATTCTGGCGTACAGCATACCGGGGAGCTGGATATCTCCGGCAAATTTAGCTTCTCCGGTTACTTTTTCCCGGGCGTCCCGGCGGGTGAGCGGTTGATTAATGATCTTGAATTCAGCCGGCGATTTTACTGTTACTTTTTCGGAGAGCTTGCGCTCAATTTTTTTCCCTTTGGCCAATTCAGCGTAACTCAATTTTCGCTTGCGATCTGTTTTATCAAAGATGACTCCGTTTTCAGTAATCAAGTTAGTTGCTGGTATTTTGAGCTGCTCGGCGGCCAGTTCCAATAAAACTTTGCGGCCTTCGGCGCCGGCTGCCCGGAGGGGTGGTCCGAAGAAGCGGGTGGTGCGGGAACCAAATGTACCCATATCCCAGGGACAGAGATCGGTATCTCCCATCACCATATCCACTGCTTCCAGCGGAACGTCCAGTTCATCAGCCAGCATTTGGGCTAAGGAGGTGATAATGCCCTGACCCATCTCAATCTTGCCAGTAAACAGGGAAACCCGGCCGTCTTCGCCTATCCGCAGAAACGCATTAAAGTCGGTGGGCAGTTCCCGTCCCTGTGCCTGAAGTTCCTGCAGCAGGGGTGAGGAATCCCACAGGCTAAACAGAATGAAAATTCCGCCCCCTGCCAGTTTTAAAAATTCCCGGCGGTCGAACTGCAAGTCGGAAGTATTATCGGTAAAGTCATTATTAAGAAATTTATCGTTCTTCATTTTCTGGTCCCTCCAATTTCTTCAGCAGCGGTCTGAATGGCCTGGATGATCCGGGTGTGAGCGCCGCAGCGGCAGAGGTTATCATTCATAGCAGCAATGATCTGAGATTCAGAAGGTCTGGGATTTTTCTGCAGGAATGCGTAGGCGTTCATGATCATTCCCGGGGTGCAATAACCACACTGCAGGGCATCATGCTCCATGAAGGTTTTTTGCAGAGGATGGAGATCCCCGTTTTTAGCCAGCCCTTCGATGGTAACTACTTTCTTGTTCTGTACGTCTTTCATGCTCAGCTGGCAGGAGCGCAGCGCTTCATTATTCACCAGTACGTTGCAGGCTCCGCAGTAACTTTCCCCGCAGCCATACTTGGTGCCGGTCAGACCCAGATCGGTGCGCAGCACCCATAGCAACAGCCGGTCGCTGTCCACCGTC
>MESS01000084.1:49004-53698 GCA_001771055.1 Caldithrix sp. RBG_13_44_9 | reverse complement strand
CCATTCAGGGTGAGTTTAATGTTTTCGATCATCGACTACTCCTTTCGGTTAACACAAGTGAAGGAGGATAATTTAGATAACACGATTATTTTTGAGAAATTTCTTTTCATTATGAGGAGTTCTAAAATCTTTAATGGTAAAATTTGATTTTAATCTTTGATGAAAAGTGTAAGTATTTTTACTATTCTTCAATTGCTTCATCGAATTTGACCACTTGATGAATCGTTTCAGCTAAAGCCTCATACCAATCGATTTTTTCCGCGACCATGTCTTGTATGATCTGGATCTCTTTAGCATTTAATTCTCGTCCAATTTCTTGATCTGCTACTGTTTGAGCATCTTCAATGCTCAGAGAATAGATTATTGTGCTTTTCTTGTTTTTCATTTTTGGCCTGAATTATTGATTAAATATGTTTTGCCTGTGCCACTGAATAGCATTTTTATGTGGATATATTTTATCGCTTTCAGGTAAAAAGATTTTTTTATTGTCATTTAATAAGGCACGAAGAAAGTCATAATTTCCCATTTTGCCATAATCAGAGGATAAATGGTGAATTTTTCCTGATGTTAAAATTCTATAATTATCTGATAATGTAAACCAACCCACATCAAAAACCCAATGATGCAGATGACATAAGGCCAAACCATTCCAAATGTCATCTTTTCCATTTGCGCTATAGGGAACAATATGAGCAGCTTCAACTTCCCAACGTAAAGAATCCGGTGAATTAATTTTCATTCCACATACAGAACATTTATAATCATAAGCTTCTATGATAGCTAAGCGAAATCCTCTAATGCGCAATTTAATTTCTTTAGTAATTTTTGTAATCTTCTTAATATCATCAAATGGAATATAATTTTTGGGTCTTGGTTGTTCACGGAACCTTTTGACTATTTTTTGAACCTCATAGGATTTTATTGTTAAAAATTCTTTTTTTACTGTAGGAATACCTAACAATTTTAGCGCTTTGTCATATCCATTTTCAGTAAGCATCCATTCCCTCTTGTTCGTGAGTTTAATTGTATCAGAAGGACGTGAAACTAACTTTTCTTTTGCTAATGCGTCAGCGGCTCGAAAAAGCAAACGATGCCAAAGCCATGATTTCTTTAATCTATTTTCTTTTCTGTAGATGGTCTCCAGATAAGCACTCCTTTGTTCTTCAATAAGATTAAATTCATTTGCAATTTCTTCTACGATTTCTTCACCAGTACTGAATTCCTTTATTGCTCCATTATGCTTAAATAAAGAGTACAATATTGCTTCTTCAACCTCTTTTCTGGTTGGCATTTTTAAATCTTTAAGCATTCTTCCTTCGTAACTCGCCTTCATAATTATAATGCCTTTTATTTACACAGCTAAAATTGAAATAAGTAAAATTAATAAAGTTTACATCTAAATATCAAAAATCTATTGGTAAAAATCAAGATTTGATCAAAGAGAATTATTATTTTCTCTCCAAGCGAAGCAAAAGAAGCATTGATTTATTAATCATTAATTAGACTTTTAAAGCAATCTTACTCATCGCCCTTTCCGCTAGCGCAGTAATCGTAAGCGAGGGATTCACTCCCGGATTGGCAGAAATGGCCGAACCATCACAGATATACATATTCTGATAACCGAATACTTTGTGGTCCTTATCAATTACTCCCTCGCTGGCATCCCGGCCCATCACCGCTCCGCCTAAAATATGAGCAGTGGTGGGAATGCCAAATAACGTTTCAGTGAGCAGAACGATCGGTTTGGCATTGACAATCTTGGCATATTTCTCAGCCAGTTCCTTGGCTTCTGCCACAAAGGGAGTGGGTGCCTGTCCTTGGCTCATGGAGGATTTCATTCCCAAAATTCCCCGGGAAAAACGCAGGGTGCTGTCCAGGGTCCGCATATACAACAGGATCTGGGTGCGCTTGGCCCAGTCCCAGACAAAAATTACCCGCAGACTTTTAATGGGATGTGTTACCAGATTTCCCAGAGCTTTCAGGATCCTGATAAAAGTATTGGGTCCATGCACCAGCGGACTCATCATCAATCGCCAGAAGCCCGAACCGGAGGCGTACCGCACCGGTTCCAGATGGCTGTGTTGATCGGTATGTAAAATGGAACCGATGGCAATACCGTCAGAGAAAACGGTGTTTTTATCGAAGGTGGTTATTCCTACCAGGCTCTCGGAATTGGTCCGAATGCCGTAACCCACTCGCGGTGAAAGGTTAGGCAGGGAAGTGCGCTTTAGTTTTAACAGCAAGGGGATTGTTCCCAATACTCCACCGGCGAATATCAATCCTCGAGTGGTATATTCTCCTCTCTTCTTTAAGAATCCAGTGGACTTTTTCCATCTTATCTGATAACCGTCAGAACCATCGGTTTTTCCCAGCGGAAGTACATCACGCGCTTCTGATTCGGCCTGGATTTTTGCACTTATCTGTTGGGCCAGATATAAATAATTTTTATCCAGGGTATTTTTGGCATTATAACGGCAGCCGGTCATGCATCCCCCGCAGAAATTGCAGCCTGCTCGCTCCGGTCCCTTCCCCCCGAAATATGGATCAGGCACTGTGACCTCTGCTTCTCCGAAAAAGACCGCCACCTGGGTCGGTTCAAAATATCCGGCTTTGCCGATATCATCAGCCAGTTTTTTCAGTGCCAGGTCTCCGTTTTCCAGTCGCGGATTGGTGGTGGTTCCCAGCATCCGCCTGGCGGTTTCATAATGTTCCTGTAATTCCGTTTTCCAGTCATCTAAGTGAGCCCAGCTATATGCTTCAAAAAATTCATCCCGCGGCAAGGGCAGGGTGTTAGCGTAGACCAATGAACCGCCGCCTACACCTACTCCCGAAAGAATGGTCACATGCCGGAAAAAAGAAATCTTAAAGAAGCCAAAGAAACGCAGCAACGGCACCCACAGCCATCTTTTCACATTCCAGTTCCTTTTGGG
The DNA here is from genome assembly GCA_001771055.1 of Caldithrix sp. RBG_13_44_9. GTDB lineage: Bacteria > Calditrichota > Calditrichia > RBG-13-44-9 > RBG-13-44-9 > RQOF01. Next base: position 50,768 of record MESS01000084.1, on the reverse strand, counting down.
GAAGTCCTCTGCCGAAAACCATTTTCCCTTTTCCAGTACCAGCACCCGGTATCCTTTTTCCGCTAACCGCAGGGCAGCTACCGAACCGCCGAAACCGGAACCGATCACGATGAAGTCATAGTCGAAAGAGTGAGCCATTTTTTACCTTGATTACCCTGATTGACTTGATTGAGGGCGTAGATGATTAGCCTGATTAGTAAAAAATTTAATCACCAAGTCACTAAGTATATTAGAGTTATTTATTTTCATTTGATTAATCCTTTTTAAGGAATTAATAAATCCTTTGTGAAATCTTTGTGCTTTGGTGTCTTGGTGGTTTTAAATAGTTCAATTTAAAATTTCGTTCAAAAATATTTTATCAGGATATCCGTCAATTTTTCTTTAAAACTGGTATAAGGTGGATACAGTAATTTAAGGGGATTCCAGCGGCTGCCCTTTAAAAAAGCTCGCTCGTGCGAGAAAGTCTTGAATCCGAAATAGCCGTGAGCATTGCCAAAACCACTTTCCCGCACCCCCCCGAAAGGCAGATTGGGATGAGTGAACTGGATGGATACCTCGTTAATACAGACTCCACCGGAACTGGTAAGTTTGGAGACTTTTTGAATATTTTGACGGTTATTACTGAAGATGTAAACTGCCAATGGTTTTGCTCTTTGATTGATAATCTCTATCGCCCCCTCTAAAGTGGAAAAGGGAATTACCGGTAGGACCGGCCCAAAGATCTCTTCCTGCATAAGCTTGAGATCAAGATTGTTTCCAGATAAAATAGTGGGAGTTACAAAACGATCGCCATTATCGGGAATGCCGCCGCACTCTATTTTGTAATCCTTGCCCGCTGCCTCTGAAATCATATTTTTCAGCCGCTGGTAATGGCGATCATCGATTATTCTAGCCAGATCCGGGCTGGCCGCCCGCTGGATCTCATCCGGTCCATAGGAATTGGTTACATTCTTTTTCAGTAGATCCATGAATGCGGATAGAATGTTTTCCTGAACCAGCACATAATCGGGAGCCACGCATTTCTGGCCGGCATTGATAAATTTCCCCCAGACAATCTTTTTGGCGGCATCCAGCAGATTTGCGGTCTGATCAACTATAGCCGGCGATTTCCCACCCAGCTCCAGGGTGATGGATGATAAATTATTAGCGGCAGCGGTCATCACGATTTTACCAACTTCGCTGCTGCCGGTAAAATAGATGTGATCAAAAGAATATTTCAACAGTTCAGTGGCAACATTAATCCCACCACAAATCACCGCAATTTCATCCTCCGGAAATAACTCTCTGATCATCTTTTTGATCAGCCGGGAAGTGTGAATGGAAATTTCCGAGGGCTTCAGCATGACGCAGTTACCGGCGGCGATGGCAGAAATGAGCGGACCAATGGAAAGCAGAAACGGAAAATTCCAGGGTGAGAATATAAGGACTACTCCTCTGGGAACATGCTCGATCCAGCTGCGAGTGAGGATCAACGGCAGGGTACGGCGTACCGGAGTGGGTTTCATCCATTTTTTAAGCTTGCGGATGGCATGACGGATCTCGGTGAGAATAACAAAAATTTCCTGGGACTCCACTTCCAGTTTTGGTTTCCGGAAATCAGCATAGATAGCTTCCTGGATTGCTCTGCGGTTTTCCATGATCCAGGCTTCCATTTTTTTCAACTTGGATATCCGTTCGGCCGCCGTGGATTGAATGATATGAATTTTATTGGTTTGCTGTTCCTGAAAAATCTGTTCGATGCGCTGAAAACTATCCGGTTGTTCA
>MESS01000084.1:43960-48977 GCA_001771055.1 Caldithrix sp. RBG_13_44_9 | reverse complement strand
TCCATGAGCAATCTTTCGCTTTTATTTTCGGTCGCTGCTGGTTTTACAGGAAAATACGGTACGGATGGTTGGGGAGCAAATGGTAAAGAAAAACCTTCCATGGAATACATAGAAACTGTCCACGCCTAATACCCGATCCGGTAAAGCTAACCTTTCGGGTTCACGGCAGGCAGGAATTTCACATTTACCCGGCAAATTTTTTCTGACGGGCCTGTCCGGCGGCCAGACGGGGATTTACACGAATTAATATAATTAATGTTCAATCAAATGTCTTAATTCGTGTTAATCAGGGTAATCTGTGGTCAAATTCTATATGCTCTCTCTGAATAGATCTACGTTGTCCCATAGGGACAATTGCTTTTAACCCAGCTATTAATTGCTGGGATTAGCAGTCCCCTTCCCCTGAAAAGCGTCCCGTAGGGACGCCAGAAAATCCTACAGTCTTTATGGTTAATTATAACATTTGCTGAAAAACATTCTCAGCGTTCTCCACGTCTCAGCGGGAAAGTAGAAAAAAATATGTTCTCGTGCAGAGACGCAGAGGAATAGAGAAGAAATAATTACTTTTAATTTATTCAGGCTGAAATTCTACCGGATGGAATCAGGATTTTGCAATTCGTACAGCCGCTTGCGGGCATAGATAATATACCAGTCGTAACTGGAAGGGGCCAGTTCCAGAAACCGGGTATAAGCAATTTTTGCTTCCTCCCAGTGTTTACTTTTATCACAGGATAAGGCCAGGTTAATATAAATTTCCGGCCACTGCGGCAGCAACTGAGTTGCCTTATTGTAATCGGCAATCGCTTTATCATATTCGGCTTTATTAGCCCAACAGATGGCTCTTTCATTATAGGCCAGTCCGAAATCCGGACTGATCTGCAGGGCCGTATCCAGCTGTTCGATTTTTTTATCCAGGCTGTCGAGCTGACCGAATTGAATTGCCCGGAAATAACAGCGGGCAGCCGCTTCCGGCAGCTGTCCGGAAAGGACATCTTCCGCCACCTGCCAGTTGAATTTGGCGGGCAGATAGAGTGAATCAAGTTCTAAAACTTTACGGAAAGCCGTATGGGCTGAATCAAACTTTGCCTGACTTCCGACTTCCAGCCCGCTGTTATAAAGAGACTTGATTTCATCCTGGGAAAACAGGGGAGAAAAAATGAACAGGGTATTGAATAAAAATATAACTTGACTTTTTTTCATAAAATATTTTGCTTTCTTCAAATCAAAAAACTTTATTCACTCAAGAATTTGGGTATCAATTTTTCTCTGCCACTAAAGGTATTGTCGATACAATCTGATAAAAAATGATGAAGAATTTTATTTTGAATAATCTAAAAAAGATTTTTAAAGTAGATAAAAGGTAGAAGAAAAAAGGGGGCGGGGTCTAAAACCAAATGGTCATTGTTTAGATAAGTCAATAACCTGGTTCTCAGAGGAGGTGGCTTTCCGCCGCCAGATGGGCCAGTAGGAACTTTTTTCTTCCTTCAGTCGATCCGTCGCGATAAAAAAATGTAGTGCCGGATGATATCCCATCATGGTGGTCCAGGAGCGGATGCTGCGCAGCACCCGGATGGCCCGGCGCACCGAAGAACCGGGGTATTCCTGGATTTGCCGTACTCCCAGGAAGGATATCAATCGCAATAAAGCGGAAAGCAGAAAAATATATTTTAAATCTGATTGAAAATTAAAGGGCAGAACCCGATGAAAATGATGAAGCAATGAAGAGGCTAATCCGCCACTCACCGCACCCAGGCCGGCCGATATTCCGTTCACCGTGTTCCAGGCCGCAAAATAAACCGAGTTCCCCTCTTTAGGCGCCATCCTCAATACTAAATTAACCGAACACAGGTTATATCCAGACCAGGAAAATCCGCCGATAAGATGCAGCAGGGGAATGAATAGAAAAATTACATATGGACTTGCGTCGGTGAAGATCCATAAAAATGGCAGGATGGTGGCAATGAAGCTATTGATTATAATCACTGCCCGGTTGCCAATCTGATCGGAAAAATGCCCCCAGGCCCACATGCCAATCAGATCAGCCATGGCCGAAGAGACCGTGTAAATACTCACCAGGGTGTAGCTCAGCTGCAAGTCCTGAAACATATAGACAATGAAAAAAGGCGAGGCAAAATTTACTCCAAACGACCACAAAACTGCAAAACGCAACAGCTTTCTGAAATTATGATCCTTGAGAGGCGCCTTTAACCGTTCCCGCAAATGATTCTCGGATTTTGTTTCTGCCGCAGGCTCGGGCTGCTTGAATAAAAACAAGATACTGATACCCCCCAACACCACTGCCACTCCAAAGAGGATTTCGAATGACCGGGTCAGGGGAAGATCTGGAAACTCGGCTTTAAACCAGTCTAAGTAAAACCCGCCCAAAATGGTACTGAGAAGTGTGAACAAACCCAGGGCGCTGTTACGCAAACCGAAATAGCGGCCGCGGATCTCATCGGGTACCAGGCTAGACATCCAGGATAACCAGGCGACTCCGGAAATATGGGCGAAAATATGGTAAGAAATGATCAGCAAAATAAGGAGATTTAAAACCAGGGCTGGTTTGGAATCGGACAATAAGAAACTGATCATCACCACCGGTATCCATAGAGCTCTGGCAGTGGAAGCGGACAGGAGCACCAGTTGTTTACGCTGCTGATGTTTTTCAATCAGGAAAGCACCAGGAAGCTGGGAAAGAGTAGCAAAGAAAGGGATTGAAGCCAATAATCCAATTTGAAAGGGTGATGCTCCCAGAACCAGGGCGAACGCCGGGAGAAAAATACTGCCGGTGAGTACCGCAAAACTCTGGGCAAATACCCCATCATAGATAGATATTCGCAGCGCCTTCAGGGTGGTTTGATTATTATTTGTACGGTCTGACATGATCAGATATACCTGAATCAGTGAGCAGGATCAATCGAAGATCCGGCTCTTCCGGCTGGTCCGTATGGTTGACAGTGGGGGCGGATAAATTCAAACTTTATTAAAACGGGCTTTGGTTCGCTCGATAGAACTTCGTAATTCTTTCCAGCTGTTCTCAAATCCCTGCTTTAAATCTTCCCAGGAATCCTCTCCGCTTTCCCGCAATTCAGTAAGATGCTTCAAGGCTTCAGATTTGCGCCTATTTATCTTATCGATAGATGTTTTGTATTCACCTTTCAGCTTATCTCTGGTTTTACCAGCCGCTGCCAGCAGTTCATTAATTTCCTTATCCCATTGCTGGATCTGCTTTTCCATTTTCTCGATATACGTTTTACGCTTCGACATCGTCTTTCCTCTAACCTTCAATAAATTACCCCTGAATTTAATAAGTTAAAAATTAATTGGGAACAGGAATTATCAAATTCTTTACCTGCCACCGAACAACAGCCGGTATCAAGATTGATCCTTGAATTTCAGGCGACTTTCTTTCATGGCCGAGTACAGTACTGGTACCACCAGCATGGTGATAAGGGCAATGACCATGCCACCGAAGGAGGGAATGGCCATGGGGATCATGATCTCGGCCCCGCGTCCGGAAGCGGTGAGCACCGGGATCAATGCCAGAATGGTGGTGGCAGTAGTCATCAATGCCGGCCGTACCCGGCGCTGTCCGGCGACCAACACCGCCTGCCGGATTTTCTCTACCGAATCAGGTTCACTTTTTTTGAAGCTTTGCATGAGATAAGTGGCAATCAGAACCCCGTCATCGGTGGCGATTCCGAATAAAGCCAGAAAACCCACCCAGACTGCCACGCTCAGGTTGTAGGGACGGATCTGGAACAGCTCCCGCAAATTGACCCCCAAAATACTGAAATCAAGAAACCAGGGCTGGGCATAAAACCACAACATGATGAATCCTCCGGCCCAGGCGACAGCTATTCCTGAAAACACCAGACTGGTGACTGGAATGGTTCTGAACTGGAAGTACAGGATCATGAAAATAAGGAATAGCGTAAGAGGTAGAATGATGGATAAAGTTTTTTGTGCTTTCTCTTGATTTTCATAGCTTCCAGCAAAAGTAAAGGATACTCCGGCCGGCAGCTGGAATTCACCGCTCTTGATTTTTTGCGAGAGATAATTCTGCGCCTGCTCCACTACTTCCACCTCTGCAAATCCTGTTTTCTTATCAAACAGTACATATCCTACCAGAAAAGTATCTTTGCTCTTGATCATCTCCGGGCCACGCACATAATTGATTTTGGCCAGTTGGATAAGGGGTATCTGAGAACCGGTGGCGGCCGGTACCAATATTTTTTCCAACGATTCAATATTATCCCGCAGCTCCCGCAGGTAGCGGATCCGCACCGGGTACCTTTCCCGCCCTTCTACAGTGGTGGTGATTTGTTTTCCCCCGATGGCTACCTCAATGATCTCCTGCACCTGGTTGATCATGATGCCATAGCGGGCGATGGCTTCGCGGTCAATCTCAATCACCAGATAAGGTTTCCCTACGATACGGTCAGCTATGCCCGTGGCCGGATCGATACTTTGAACCTCTTTGAGGAATTTCTCGATTTGAAGACCTGTTTTTTCAATGGTGGTCAGATCCGGTCCCTTCACTTTAATTCCCATGGGCGCTCGCATGCCGCTTTGCAGCATGGGGGCTGAAGTAGTTCCCGGGATTTCCGCCGCCCGAATGATCTCATCCCAGATGTCTTTGGGACTCTGTATACCGCTCCAGGCCTGCCGACCGCTGTTGTACTCCGGCTGCAATTCCGGGCGCCATAACCGAAAGGGTTTTCCATCGGAATCCGGAATTAATTTTTGATCCTGATCCCGAATAAAGGCACCCTTCACCAGATAGTGATTTCCATCCGGGGCCGGGATTGGTTTCCCCTCCGGCGAGCGGAAAAAATCGACACTATCGGAATTAAAGTGGTAAGCCAGAAAGTCACCATCTGAATCTTGCAGAAATTCCGGATAATAATTAATAACGGTTTCGATCATCGATATAGGAACTGGATCGAGTGCGGATTCTGCCCGGCCTAATTTTCCCACTGCTGAAGAAACTTCCGGCAGAGTGCTGATCGCCATA